>JACRJV010000021.1 GCA_016215325.1 Candidatus Uhrbacteria bacterium | reverse complement strand
ATTCTTTTTGGTCTTCTGAGACCTGCAGTTTGGGCAATATCGATACTTTTTTTAGAGCCATATCATAGATGATTAATAGTTTAGTGGCTCTAGTATTGCACAAACTCCAGATTTCAGCCTTACGGATTTTCCATTAACTCCGCCCGGCTGGGCCGTGGCGGCCGCCATGGGCGGGGCGGCGGGGACGGGTTCCAGCAGCTCGTGGATCTGCTGGGCTTCGCGGGCCTGCCGCAGCAGGTCCCTGAACTCGGCATTCAACCGGGCGACGATGGTCCCCATGTCCGTCATCTTCTCCACGATCGCCAGCAGGCGATCGTGGAGTCGGTCCTTGGCGGCTCCGGGGTCCTCGGACGAGTCCCTGCGGGAGTCGACCCACGGGTCGTGAGCCGACGCGCTGCTGGGGGTCTCGCCCGCGGGGGCCGGGGGGATGAGTTCGTCGTTTCGGCGTAGGTTAGCGCCGAAGCTGCCCGTGACAGACGGGCCATCGAGGACCAGCATCGACGATTCGGGCGGCGGACCTTGCTCGGAATCCGCCCACGAGGCCGGGCCTCCGACGGAGGCCTCGGGCTCCTGACGGCCGAGGCCGACCAGGTCCGTGAGGTCGCCCACCCCCTCCATGATCGGCCGCGGGGGCTGCGGCTCGGTCGTCGGGGTGGCCTCGGGGGGCAGCGCGGCGCGGACGGCCGTCATGAGGCCCTCGGACTCGAAGGGCTTCGCGACCAGCGCGATGCCCAACTCGGCGGCCTGGGTCTTGACCGCCTCATCTTCGGCGTCCGCCGTCATCATGACGACGGGGATTCCCGGCCGGTTCCACTGGACCCACCCCGCCAACTGGAAGCCGTCCATGTCCGGCATCTTCCGGTCGGTGAGCACCAGTGCCGGCTTTACGTTGAGCCGGTCCATGGCGTCGATGGCGAGGGCTGCGTTCTCGAACACCACCGCCGAAAAGCCGTCTCTCGCCAGGATTCGCGCGGCGAGGTTGCGGAGCCATTCTTCATCGTCCACGACAAAAACGATCCTTCCCAAGGTTCCTCCTCTTCCGTGAGGCAGCGGCACGCCGCCTCGGTTTGAGTGCGATTTTGTCTCGTTTGAGACGCCTTATTGTATCAGATTTTTACCCAATTGTCAAGCCTTGTGAGATGGGATACAATATCAATAGAACATGTTATCAATAGTTTGCGTATTCGTTGTATTCGTGGTATTCGCATCCCCGTGTGGATGATGCGGATGCAATGTATTCGCATTATGGTATGACTACCACCCTCAAACAGACCGATATCAAGATTAACCCGGCAGAACAGAAGCATATCGATCAGCATGTCGCAAAGCTCAATACCATCGTTAAGAAATACGGCACCGGTGTGATGTTAGAGATCGAGGTTGGCCGACTCAGCCGCCACCACCGCAAAGGCGAAATTTATCATGCCGAATGCAATTTGACGCTGCCAAAAAAACTCTTGCGGGCCGAGGCCGAAGGCCAGGATGTAATCACCGCCTTTGAAGCCTGCCGCAAAGAACTCCTGCGCGAAATTGATCGCTACAAGACCAGCAAAGAGGAAGGCAATTACCGCCAAGCGCGCAAACTTAAAAAGATGAGCCGCATGACCCCACTCGCCTGGCGGGGGGAAGGCCGCGAAGAAGAAAAGAGTGAGGAAACCGAGGAAGTGTATTAGAGGAAGGAAGTGTTTTTGAGGGTAGAGTTTGGAGAAAAAGCAAAAATCCCGATGCGTCCCCCTCCTGGGTTTTGCATCGGGATTTTTATGGGTGTTCTCCCGCCTGGCCTAGAGTTCTTGGCCCGGCGGGAGCGCGTCTGGCGGGGCCTTCTGGCCTTCGCCCGTCGGCTTGTCCGGAGGCGTTTGCGCGGGATCCGCGGCCAGTTCCGGAATGGAGTCGATGGCGATGCCTCTGTCTGCGGGGTCGGCGGGTTTCGGCGACTTCATCTTCTTGCCACCGAGGACGTTGGTGATGGCCGCGAGCAGTTCGTGCTTACGCAGGGGCTTGCGGACCAGCCACCAGATGCCCTGGGAAAGAGCCTTGGCGCGGTCGCCGATTTCGCGCGTGAGGGTGATGACCGGGATGTCGATCGTCTGCAGCTTCTTCTGCAGGTTCTCCCCATTGGGCAGGGGATCGAGATCCACGTCGATGATCGCCAGCGGCGTCGTGGCGTGGATCCTCACGGCGACTGCGATCCGCAAGAGATCTTCCGCCGTCGAATGCACCGAGGGTTCGGAGAATCCGAGCTCGGAGAGGATTGCCTTGACCCTGGTTTGCTCGGCCTTGTCAGCGATTGCGACGAACAAGTCGCCCTTGCGTTGGGGTCTGTGCATGGATTGCTCCTTTATCGAGACAGCTCTGCCGTCTCAGAGTCGATGGACCCAGTCTTGAGTCCGTCAAATAGGTGCGCAGGAGTCTGTTGAATATCAAATCAATAGCACAAATGGCTCTTTTTGACAACTCCAAATCATTGACTCTGGCGTCTAAAAAGAGCATAATAAATAAACCGTATGTCCGTTTTCCATAAAATTTTTGGCGACCCGAATGCGCGCGTCATTCGTTCTTTAGACCCCGTGATTGAAGAAATCAACGGGCTGGAGGAAGTTGTCAAAGAAAAAACCGACGAGCAGTTGGCGCAGGCGACCAAGACGATGCGCGATCGATCAGCGGGCGGGCAGACCCTCGACGACATCCTCCCAGAAGTGTTTGCCAATGTGCGTGAAGCCGCCGTCCGCCAGCTCGGCCAGCGGCCGTACGATACGCAACTCAAAGGTGGGATGGTGCTCCACCGCGGGCAAATTGCGGAGATGAAAACCGGTGAAGGGAAGACATTAGCTGCAACCTTAGCGGTGTCATTGAATGCGGTTGCGGGTAATGGGGTGCATGTGGTCACGGTCAATGATTATTTGGCCAAGCGCGATGCACAATGGATGGGGCGCGTCTACAATGCCGTAGGGCTCACGGTTTCGTGCATTGGCCATGAGGTCGCCTATCAGTTTGACCCGACTGCCGAAGATCATCTCAAGCGCGTGCCGCGCAAACAGGCGTATGCATGCGACATTACGTACGGGACCAACAATGAATTTGGATTCGATTATCTGCGCGATAACATGGTGATGCGGTTAGAAGATCAAGTGCAGCGCGGTCATCACTATGCCGTGGTGGATGAAATCGACTCGATTTTGGTAGACGAAGCGCGCACTCCGTTGATTATTTCCGCACCCGCCGAAGAATCCACAGAACAATATTATCAGTTTGCCAAGATTGTTCGGTCGCTCACTCCCGAAAAGGACTATACCATTGACGAGAAAATGAAAAGCGCGGTGCTCACCGAACAGGGCATTGAACGCATGGAGAAAATTCTGGGCATCGACAATCTGTATGCGCAGGATTTGCGCATGGTGCATCATGTGGATCAAGCGCTGAAGGCAGAGGCGCTCTATAAGTTGGACCGCGATTATGTGGTTAAGGATGGAGAAGTGATTATCGTGGATGAGTTTACCGGGCGGCTTATGTTGGGTCGCCGATATAGCGAGGGGTTGCATCAGGCCATCGAAGCGAAAGAAGGTGTCGCGATCCAAAAAGAAAGCCAGACATTAGCAACGATCACGTTTCAGAATTATTTCCGACTGTATGCCAAACTTTCGGGCATGACCGGCACTGCGGCTACGGAGGCCGAAGAATTTAATAAAATTTATAAACTCGAAGTCGTGGTGTTGCCGACCAACAAACCCATGGTGCGTAAGGACTTCCCCGACCGCGTGTACAAGAACGAACACGGGAAGCTGATGGCCGTGGTGGAGGAGATCCGGGAGCGTCATGCCAAAGGGCAGCCGATCCTTGTGGGGACGGTTTCGATTGCTAAGAACGAACAATTGTCCGAATATTTGAACCGCGCCGGCATCCCGTTTGAAATGCTCAATGCCAAGAACCATGAACGCGAAGCAGCGATCATTGCTAACGCCGGGCGCAAAGGAGCCATTACAGTCGCGACCAACATGGCGGGCCGTGGTGTTGACATTATTTTGGGCGGCGTACCACCGGAGTCCGCAGCAAGCGGGGTTTTGGTTTCGGACCGCACGATCGAAGATTGGCAACGCGAGCATGACGAAGTCGTCGGCTTGGGGGGATTGCACGTGATTGGCACCGAACGCCATGAATCGCGGCGCATCGATAATCAGTTACGTGGTCGTAGTGGTCGGCAAGGCGACAATGGATCAAGCCAATTTTATCTGTCGATGGAAGATGACATCATGCGCATTTTTGGGGGCGATCGTGTGAAGCGCTTAATGGAACGATTGGGCGTGCCGGATGACATGCCGATTGAAAACCGGATTGTGACCAAGTCTATCGAGACCGCGCAGAATAAAGTGGAAAACCATAACTTTGAAATCCGCAAACGCCTGCTCGAATATGACGATGTGGCCAACAAACAACGCGAAGTCATTTATCGCCGCCGCCGCGAGTATCTCGAAACGCCTGAAAAAAACCATGAACGGATCGGGCAGATGATCCAGTGGGAAGTGGATACGGCGTTATCTGCTTCATTCCCGGATGAGAATGGCGCCAATGTGCAGGAGTTCTTGGACATTATTCGAGCGGTTGTTCCGCTGGATGACGTTGCGGTAGAGAAGATTAATGCAATCGCAGCGGGGACCAACATGACCCCCTGGCAGAAACGCAATGACATTGGCGAGATTGTGAGCGGTATCATCAAACGGTTCGATGAGCAGTACCAACACAGCGTGGTCGAAGACGCAAAGCGCCGTAATCTCACCAACCCTGAAATAGTTCTCCAGCAAATGGAGGCGAGCGTGCTCGTGCGCGCCCTGGATGTACTCTGGATTGACCACTTGGACGCCCTTGATCATTTGCGGCAGGGGATTGGCTTACGGGGCTACGGTCAACGCGATCCATTGGTCGAATACAAGGGCGAGAGCTTCCGGATGTTTAATGAGCTCTTGAGTTTGCATCAGCACGATGTGGTACGGACCATTTTTAAAGTGGGTCTCACCGCCATTCAGGCCCAAGGAGTGTTTGAGCGGCGCGGCATCCAGTTGAGCGGCGCGACAAAAACCGGGGATGCGGTGTCAGGGACCAGTGGTCAGGTTCCCGGTGCCAGTACGGATAAAGTCGGGCGCAACGATCCCTGCCCGTGTGGGAGTGGGAAGAAGTATAAAAAGTGCCATGGGGGGTAATAGAATTTCGACATTTCGATATATCGATATTTCGAAACATCGATATATTGGAATCCAAAGTGACATCTCTTAGAGACGGGGAAGGAGAATTATGAAACGACCATTCATTAGCCTCACCAGCGATTTTGGAGTCCAAAGCCAAGGGGTGGGGATCATGGAGAGCGTTGCTCGTGAGATTGCGCCCGAGGCTCAGGTTGTTCATCTCATGCATGGCCTGCCAGATTTTGATATCCGCGCAGCAGCCCGGACCATAGAAACGGTTCTCTACTTGCAAATCGGATGCCACGTGTGCGTGGTAGACCCGGGCGTGGGAACCTCACGCCGGGGGATTATCATCAAAACCAAACGTGGAGATTATTTGATCGGGCCGGACAACGGGGTGCTGTTGCCTGCCGCCCAGATGCTGGGAGGGGCAGCAACAGTGGTGAATATCGAAAACCCCAGATATATGCCGCAACCGGTCTCGCCGGTATTCCATGGCCGGGATGTGTTTACCCCGGCCGCAGCGCACCTGGCCAATGGGGTTGCCATCGAAGAGTTTGGGCCAGAGATTGCGTTCGATTCTTTAGTTGCGGCTCCCTATCGCGAAGCCGTTGTCGGTGATCGTCGCATTGATGCAGAGGTGATCCATGTGAATAAATATGGCTCGCTGCATCTTAACATCACACACGAGCAATGGGATCAATTAGGGCTTCCACTCGGACAGAGGGTCACTCTCCGTTTTGGCGATAAGGAAGTATTGGCCCCTTTTATACAAACATTCGGCGAAGTGCAACAGAATCAGCCATTAATCCTCAAAGACGATTATGGTCGGGTTGAGGTCGCATTAAACATGGGGAATTTTTCGAAGCAACAAAATATTGCAACGGGCGATCGTTGTACGATTATATTTTAGGTAAGCAAATAGATATGCCCATTACTATTATCGATCAAGTGATAGCCAAGAGCCAGCTTGTTGAACTGGCCGAAGAGCGGATGGGCGATCTTGTGAAAGCCGTGGTGGATATCGAGAAGGGCATCATGGCCATCGGTGGCGAACTCCATGCCGATGAGGAGGCGTTGCTGTTGGAGCATGGTTCTCGGCAGAAGGATTTGTGGGGGATTAATCTTTATCCGGACAAGACCGGCGATGATTTTATTGAATTTGATTCGATGATCAACATTCGTCCGTCGCAGAATAACCGTTCACGGGGTGTCGAAGACCCCGAGATACAAAGAAAAGTGATTCGGGTGGTGGATGCACTCGTTCAGTAGTAGTAAGTATGGAGCCCCTGCACAAAGAACAGGCTGCCGGAAGGTGGTTTACCCTCTCGTTGGCAGAGCAGATGGGAAATATCGGCAGCGAAGTTGGGCGGGCCGCTCGCGCGCAAGAGGACCGTGAGCGTTACTGGCTCGCTGCAACCCGGGCATTTGAGTTATTGGATTTAACGATCAGCGACCCTCGCTGGAGTAAACGATTAAAAGAACTTGTGAGAGTCCGGGAGGTTTTTGGCGACGCTCTTTTGGGTGGTAATATGTACCACACGACGTTACAGGATCTTGACCGCTACTTTTATTATTTTGCTTTAGTCGCACGAGCAAAGAGGTAACAGATGCTGGTTATGATACCGCATTGCGATTTCCAAAACGTTGATATCCGAGTGGGTACCATTATTTCGGCCGAGGATTTCCCCGAAGCGCGAAAACCCGCCTACAAGTTGATGATTGATTTTGGATCAGAAATTGGAATCAAGAAGTCCTCCGCACAAATTACGACGCACTATACAATAGCTCAACTAGTTCTCGGAATGCAAATCGTGGCCGTCGTTAATTTTGCGCCTAAGAAAATTGGCCCGTTTGTTTCGGAGGTGTTGACACTCGGCCTTGCGGACGGGCAGGGCGATGTGGTGGTATTGAGCCCCACTAAAATTGTGCCCAATGGCGGGAAGGTGTTTTAGGAAGTATGCGGGTAAGATTCGAACAGTATCCTACGGTGATCGCCGGGATATCCGAGCGCACAGATGGCTCAATGATCTGGGGTAATCGATTACCTGTTACGGCAGATATTCGACAGCGTCGAGATCGGTATTTTGTTCGAGAGCAGATTGATCCCGGCCGTGTCGTCGCTGGTGGGGTCGCCCATGGGACCGATGTGGTCGCGGTGAACGAACAACACGTGGGGCAGTACATTCCCAACAAGGACGCTCTTATTACGAATACTGCCGGACTCTATTTGGCGATCACCGTGGCGGATTGTCTGCCAATCTACTTGTTTGATCCCGCGACACGTGTTATTGGTATTGCACATGCGGGATGGCGGGGGACTGTCGCAGGGATACTCGAACGGGTTGTCGAAACATTTGGGCAGGAATTCGGCGCTCATCCTCGCACCATACAGACCTTGATTGGCCCTCACATTCAATCCTGTCATTTTGAGATCAAAGAAGACGTTGCGACACAACTTGATCCAGGCTCTATCGAAGCTCGCGATGGTCGAATGTTTGGCAACCTTGCGCGCGAGGCAGAACTGCGCCTTTACAACGCAGGGTGTCGTACGATAACGATTGATGAGCGGTGCACCGTTTGCCACGCGGATCGATTTTTTTCGGCGCGGCACGATCGTGGTACACCGCTTCGAGGTATGGTGGCGTATATCGGACTGCAACGATAATATATCGAAATTTTGAAATATCGATATATCGAACTGTTCTCCTATGATCACGTTGGTTACCAGCAATAACAACAAACGAAAAGAGATTGAGGCAATCCTCAAGATTCCTTTATCGTCTGTATCGATCGACCTGCCGGAAATACAATCCATGAACTTGGAGGAGGTGGTCCGAGCAAAAGCAGCGGCTGCATTTGAGCGGGTGGGCGCTCCGGTCATTGTGGAAGATGTGGGCGTAGAGATTGAGGCGCTGAATAACTTCCCCGGGCCGTTGGCCAAATGGTGGGAGAAGACGGTTGGATATGATCGGACGTTGGAGCTTGTCAAGGGGCGGTCGCAACGGATACGAGGGATCGGGATGGCATGCTATACCGATGGGTCACGCACAGTGGTTGCCCAGGGGGCTATAGAAGGCCAGCTTGCTCCGAGGGCGGGCGAGGACGGATTCGGCTTTGATTTTTATATGATTCCTGATGGATATAACCAAACACTGGCCCAGTTAGGGCGTGCGGTCAAAAACAAAATTTCTCATCGGGTGCACTGTTTCCAACAACTACATACACTGTTGCGGGAGCACACAGCGGTAACGTAACTCTTGCAATAATTTTCGGATTCCGGTATACTACGCTCACTTATTCTTCATTATTGAGCCATGAGCAACTCTTTATCCGGTATGGTAAAAGTTCCGACACTTGTCGAAATGTTACAGTCTGGGGTTCATTTTGGTCATATTAAGGGCAAATGGCACCCCAAAATGGCTCAATTTATTTTTTCCACCCGGAACGACGTGCATATCATTAATTTGGAAGAGACGGCTAAACAACTCCAAAACGCCTGTCAGTACCTGGGGGACCTCGGCAGTCGCCGCGCCCTTGTATTGTTTGTGGGCACCAAGCGGCAAGCCGTCGGCGTTATCGAGTCTGCCGCCAAGCGCATTGGTATGCCCTATGTGACTAAGCGTTGGCTGGGCGGGACATTGACAAACTTCGCTATCATTCAGAAGCTCATCCAGCAATATCTTTCACTCAAGAGCATACTTTCCAGTGAACAGCGCAACCGCTACACCAAAAAGGAACAATTGGGTATTGAACGGAAGGTCGAGAAGCTCGATGTCTCGATCGGCGGCCTTACGCAATTGAGCCGCAAACCCGATGCGATTGTCATTGTTGATCTTAAACGGGAACGAACGGCGATCCGCGAGGCCGCACACACCAAAACATCGGTGGTTGCGATCACGGACACCAATACCAATCCCGATAAAGTCGCTTACCCCATCCCGGCGAACGACGATGCCGTTGGGTCGGTCGAAATGATTGTGAACATTTTAGCCGATGCCTACCAGCAAGGGCGAGAGAGCGCGGCGGCCGAACCACAAGCGGCCCCAGCACCAGTAAATTAACAATTTTCAATTTAAAATTTTCATTGAATTTTCAATGATTCAATTTGGTTTGGATCATTTTTTCATTGATATTTTATTGTAAATTGAAAATTAAGAATTGAAAATTTTCTATGTCTCTTGACCTCCAAACAATCAAACAACTGCGCGAAATGACCGGCGCAGGAATGGTAGAAGCAAAAACGGTATTAGAGGAAGCAAAAGGGGATATTGATGCCGCTATTCGATTGCTCCGAGAGCGGGGCCTTAAAACCGCTCAAAAAAAAGAAGGCCGGACAACGCACGAAGGATACATCGGATCATATGTTCACTCCAACGGGAAAGTGGGGGTGATGGTAGAACTTTTATGTGAAACAGATTTTGTTGCTCGCAATGAACAATTCAAGGCCTTGGCCAAGGATGTCGCGATGCATGTGGCGGCCTCCAACCCCCGCTATCTCAAAATAGAGGACGTCCCTTCCGATATCGTTGATGCCGAACGAGCGGTGTATCGTAAGCAGCTGGAGGGGGAGAAGAAGCCGGCCGAAATCCTCGAGAAGATTGTCGATGGCAAACTCGCAAAGTTTTACGATGACAATTGCTTGTTGCGTCAGCACTTCGTAAAAGACGAAACCATGACAATCGCGGGTCTGCTCACGTCTGCGATACAGAAGATCGGTGAGAAGATTGAGATCGGCAAGTTCACCCGTTTCGAAATATAGCATGGGAAGCCCTCTGATGGACATCGGAGGGCTTTTTCGTTACACTTTGGGCACGTCTCGTCTTTTTATTTTTATCCCTTCACCCTGACCCTCCCCCCCCTGGGAGAGGGGGCTCTTCTGTCTATGCCCATTCGTCTTGCCATTAACGGCTTTGGCCGCATTGGTCGAGCCGCGTTTAAAGTGGCGCATGCCATGAACGGCGTGCAGGTCGTTGCGATCAACGACCTCTCGGCCCCGCCGACATTGGCGCATCTCCTGCGCTACGACACCCTTTATGGGCGGTATGACCAAACGGTCGTTGCCGAGGCAGCTGCCCTAGTTGTGGGCAAGGAAAAGGCGCGTTCGGTTGTGACGAACGAAAAAGATCCGTCCGTACTCCCATGGAAAAAGATGGGGGTTGATGTGGTGCTCGAGTGCACTGGGCGATTCACTGACAAAGAAGGGGCATCGGCCCATTTGAAAGCAGGAGCCAAGAAGGTGGTTATTTCCGCGCCGGCAAAGGGCGGTGATGTGCCCACCGTGGTATTAGGCGTGAATGATTCCAATAAACTCCCCAAAGAGGCGATTGTGAGTAATGCTTCTTGCACCACAAACTGCATCGGCCCGGTCGCGGAGGTTATTCATCATCATATCGGCGTGGTGAAAGCTACGATGACGACGATTCACTCGTACACGTCAGATCAGAATTTGCATGATGGCAGCCACAAAGATTTACGTCGCGCGCGCGCCGCGGCGCTCAATATTGTTCCCACGACCACCGGCGCTGCTATTGCGACAACGGAGGTTGTGCCAGAGCTCAAAAATAAATTTGATGGCCTTTCGATCCGCGTGCCCACTCCGGTAGTATCGCTCGCGGATTTTACGTTTTTACTCAAGCGCACCACCACAGCGGAAGAAGTCAATCGCCTCCTCACCGCTGCCTCCAAAGAAAAACGCTATCAAGGGATCCTGGGAGTCACGAGTGATCCGGTTGTCTCGAGTGATTTTATTGGATCGACATTTTCCTCTATTGTTGATCTTGCACTCACCAGTGTCGTCGACGGCGATCTGCTCAAAGTGATCGCCTGGTATGATAATGAATGGGGGTATTCGCATCGTCTTGTTCAGCTTGCGGCTTTGTTGGGCAAAAAATAACACTCCATTGTATGCGTACAACATTGCAAACCGAACTTATTGCGGGCGTGCTCATGATCCTGGGCGACGCCGTATTACGATTGCTGAGTCTCGCTTCATGGCCCACATCCTTTCAACAGTGGGAAGGGATTTTGATAAAACCGGAAGGGGTCAATCTTATCGTCATCGTCATTATTTTGGCCGTACTTGTGAACCTTCCGAACTATGGCAGTAGCGCGTGGACGGGACTCACCGCCGTTGTCCTCGCGTTGTCTACAACATTCGCGCATCGCCTTATTCTCGGCTCTGCATTCCCCGCTATGGCGATGCTGATGACAGGCATTATTTTCGCCGCATTGGCATTGTTGAGTTTGACCCTAGCCCACCAGTGGTCGCAGGGGAAAGCCGTATGAAATTACGAGGACTTAAACAGGCTCAAATTCGGCCCGGGACGATCGTACTCGTGCGCGTTGATTGGAACGTTCCGATCGGTCCTGACGGTCAAGTCGATCGTATTGAGGATTATAAGATACAACGATGCACTCCGACGTTAGAGTGGCTTCTTAAGCGTAAAGCGCGACTGATCTTGGCGACACATCTGGGGCGCCCACAGGGCAAGCCCGATAAGCGGTTTGTCCTGCATCCCGTCAAGCGCCGCGGTCAATATTTGCTCGGGCGGCCCATCCATTACATTCATGACGTACGAAAAGATGCAGTGATGAAAGCGCTCGACCATACCTATCCGTTCGGAATTGTTTTGGTGGAAAATCTGCGATTCTATCCGGGAGAAGAAAAAAATGACAGAGCATTTGCCCGAGAGCTGGCAAGCTGCGCGCAAGTGTATGTGAATAATGCATTCGGAGTGAGCCATCGGGCGCATGCATCGGTCGAAGCAATCACTCACGTTCTCCCCTCGTATGCTGGTCGCCTCTTGGAGGAAGAAGTCCATCACTTAGATCAAGCTCTCCACCATGTCCGTCACCCGTATGTCGTGCTGATGGGCGGAGCCAAGATACGCGGGAAGATCGACCTGGTCAAACAATTGAGCTCGCGCGCAGATACGATGGCCTTAGGCGGGGGGATTGCCACCACGGTGTTGGGGTGTAATGGGAAAGAGGTCGGCCGGTCACTTTCTGAACATCGTGAAGCTGATATGTGTGTCCTGGTTAAATCTCAACAACGGAAAAAACATTTCCTTTTGCCGACGGATGTTGTCGTAGCAAATGATCTGAAATCAAAAAAAACACAGATTCGTTCGATTGATCACATCCAGTCCAATGATATCATCGGAGACCTTGGCCCGAGCAGCACCCGCACCATTATCGAAGAGATCAAAAAGGCAAAAATGATCGTGTGGAACGGCCCCATGGGCTACACCGAAAATCCTGCGTTTGATGTGGCTAGCCGCAAAATTGCTCAAGGCGTTGCCAGGTCGAAAGCCTACAGCCTTGCCGGCGGTGGGGAGAGTGTAAGCCTATTGGTGCGCTATGGCGTCGTGAATAAATTAAGTTTCGTCTCCACCGGTGGAGGAGCGATGTTAGAGTATCTCGAGGGGCGCAAACTCCCGGGCGTGGAAGCGCTGCGGACGCGATAATATGCGGATCCTTATTACCGGCGGAGCAGGGTTTATGGGCTCCCACATGGTGCGGCATCTTCTGCGTACGCGTCCCGATGCAACGGTTGTTAATCTCGATAAGCTGACCTATGCCGGGAATATCCAGAATCTCAAGGATGTGGAGGGCGATCCGCGTTATCAGTTTGTCCGTGGTGACATCACCGATGCTTCAACGGTCGATTCCATTGCTGCACAGGGGGTTGAGGTGATTATTAATTATGCGGCCGAAACGCATGTCGATCGTTCCATCACCGACCCAAAGGCGTTTTTGATGACTGACGTGATTGGCACGTATACTCTTTTGGAAGCGGCGAAGAAATTCTCTGTCAAGAAATACATTCAAATTTCCACGGACGAAGTGTTCGGATCGATCGAAAAAGGAGAGTTTTCGGAGCAATCGCCATTTGAGCCCAATAGTCCCTATTCGGCCTCCAAAGCCGGCGGCGATCATCTTTGCCGCGCTTATCATAAGACATACGGGTTGCCGGTGATTGTAACGCATTCTTGCAATTTTTTTGGCCCGAATCAATACCCCGAAAAGTTGATTCCGTTGTTTATTACCAACCTGATCGAAGGGAAAAAAGTTCCACTCTATGGCGATGGGCTCAACCAGCGCGAATGGATTTTTGTGGACGATCATTGCCGAGCGATCGCGACCATTTTGGAAAAGGGCAATGCGGGTGAAGTGTATAACATCGGCACCGGGTGGCGCACATCCAATCGCGCACTGGTCGATCTCTTGCTCAAAGAATTTGGCGCAGGACCTGGTCGTATTGAAATGGTCGAAGACCGCCCCGGCCACGACCGTCGGTATGCCATCAATGCACAGAGGCTTCGCACACTCGGTTGGTCTGTCGAATCAACGCTCGAACAGAGACTCCATCAAACCGTGGAGTGGTACAGAGCGAATGAGCAATGGTGGAAGCTGTTGAAGATATGAAAGGTGTCATCCTCGCTGGCGGTAGCGGTACTCGCCTTAAGCCATTGACCACGGTTACGAGCAAGCAATTGTTGCCCGTGTATGACCATCCGATGATTTATTACCCATTGATGACGTTGATCGGTGCCGGTATCCGGGATATTCTTGTCATCACCGCGCCAGAGCATGCGGATGATTATTATGCGTACCTGGGCAACGGTAAAGACTTTGGTGTGCGCTTTTCGTACGCAATCCAAAAAAAACCGGCAGGGCTTTCGCAAGCGCTTGGGATGGCAAAGCGATTTGTCGGGAAGGATTCCGTTACGATGATCCTCGGCGATAACATTTTTGGGGGCAGTGTTGCACCCTGGATCCGGACATTTAACGGCGGCGCAATGATATTTGTCAAAAAAGTCCGGGACCCCGGGCGGTTTGGCGTTGTGGAACTCGGGCAATCGGGATCCGTGCGTTCAATCGAAGAAAAGCCAAAGCATCCCAAAAGTCATTTTGCTCAGACCGGCCTCTACGTGTATGACAACAGCGTTTTTTCGCGCATCGCAACCCTCAAGCCCTCTGCTCGTGGAGAGCTGGAGATCACCGATTTGAATAACCTGTACTTGGTGGATGGAGCTTTACGGGGGGTTATTCTACAGGGGGAATGGATCGATGCGGGAACATTTGATGCCTTACTCAAGGCGAATCAACTCATTGCCCGCCAGAGAAAAAAGTTCCCGACACGTCGTTGATGAATCGTAAGAAAAGCCCCTCTTCTGAACTTTTTTTCCCGGACAACAAAATAAGCCGCCCATTCGGGCTGGAGACCAGCGCATTCGTTTGGATATTTGCTTCCAGCGCGAGCGCCTCTTGCTCGGGCCGTCCGATCTCTGATGTGTGCGTTGGGCGCTGATGGAGCCAAACTCCATTTTTTACGGAGATGGCAATCCAGGGCGTCTGTGGGATGGCCGCCATCAGCAGTGGCGGACTTGCGAGCGCATAGGGGCGTTGTTGGATCTCGCCGCTTGTGGGATCCCAAGAATAGAGTGTTTGAGAATCAAGGGTATAGAGCCTCTCATACGAAACTGATGCCGCGCTGGCCGCAGGGATTTCTTGCGTTATGGCCCAGCGTTTTTCTTTTGTGGGAGCAACGACGAGAACGAGTGTCGGCGTTTTTATCAACACGTGCGAGCGGACAATGGAGAGGATCCGGCTTCCCGAGGGCAACACAACATCCGGGAGGAGTGGGTTGGCAGAGAGCGTATTCGCGTTGCCGGTGAGGGCGACTTCGAGTAGGTGGATGCCATCCGCGCTCTTCACTACTGCAACATTGCGTTCATGGATGGCGCTCACATCAAGGATGGTCATTCCCTCTGGCATCGCCCGTGCGAGCGTTTGTCCAGTCCAGGGGTAGATCCAGTCAACGTGCCTCCCATCGGTTGTGATCAGCTGTTGGGAATCTTGTCCCCATCGGGTGATCGATTTGAGAGCGATCAGTCGTGAAAGAAGATTCCGGCTTACGTCATACACCACCGTATTGGACCCGTTGCCCGCTTTGGCGATGATGGCAATCTTTTGCCCATCGGGGGACCAGAGCAGTTCTGCCGGAGATGCGAACGACGCCGGTAAAGGAACCGTCTTCATTGTGGTTCCGTCAACGGAATCGAGAAAGAGGATTGTGGGAGTCTGTTGCCGGAGCACGAGCAGTGCGAGTGTATTTGATTGTGGCGACAATTGAGCCTTTATAATCCCCAACGGCAAGATCATGAAACTGCGCGTCTTGCGAACCAATCGGATTGTTGGCGGAGCGGCGATCGATCCTGCCTTGACAAGGAGATTGGTCGACCAGGGTTCGTACCCATCTTTGGAGATCGTCACATGATAGTTCCCGTTCGACAATCCTATAATTCGTACGACTCCATTACTCCGCTGCTCCCGGCTGATTGGTTGACTATTCACGGCAATCTGCGCATCATCGGGCGAAACATCCAAAAGAATCATTCCGGTTTGTTCTACGGTGCGGCGGCCAATATCAACAGTATATCCGACCGCGTACAGCAATATGAGCGGCGATACCACAATAAAGAGAAGGACGAAGATGTAATAAATGATCGTTCGATGGACAACGGTCATAGTTGAAAACAATCTTGAAATCGAGTATAATCGTTCTACTATCCGAGCGCGGCGTACTGTGCCGCATTACTGTCTGTTACGCTCATTATGAGCATGTTCGAGATCACGGGGCGACGGAAACTTCAAGGACAAATCAGTGTGGGTGGGAGTAAGAATGCCGCCACGCCACTGTTGGCCGCATCACTGCTTTCGAATACTCCGAGCACGATCCGCAACGTGCCGAAGATTTTGGATGTCACGCGCATGATCGAATTGTTGGAACTGTTGGGGTCTGTGACGCGGTGGGTCGACCGAAGCACGCTTACGATCGATACATCCGCGGTCCAACCAAAACGACTTCGTTCCGCCAAGGCGCGCAGTTTGGTAAAGAGCATGCGTTCATCCGTCTTATTGATTGGGCCCTTGCTGGCACGGTTTGGGGCATTGACGATTCCCGAACCCGGCGGTTGTATTTTAGGCAAGCGCCCGCTTGGCACGCATATTGCCGCTCTTAAAAAATTGGGCGCAACCGTCCGATGGGAATCCGATCAATTCCACATCCGCGCGCAGCGCCTTGTCGGACGCACCATCATTCTACCAGAATTTTCCGTTACCGCAACGGAGAACATAATGATGGCGGCCATGGCCGCAACGGGGACGACCACGATCCAGACGGCCGCGCAGGAGCCGCATGTGATGCAATTGTTGGCGGCGCTCACCAGTATGGGTGCTCGAACAAGCGTATTAGGTACGCATGCGATGGCGATCACGGCCCCCAGAGTCATAAAAGGGTTCCGTGCCGAAGTAGGGCCTGATCCGATCGATGCGTTTACGATGGTTGTGGCCGCCGTCCTCACGAATGGCGCCGTCCGCATCAGTCCGTTCCCATGGGGAACATATGATATTGTTTTAGAGCTCCTGCGCACGATTGGAGTGGTTTGGTCACAAGAAGGGGATGCATTGGTCATGAAGCCCCCTCATCGATTGCGTGCATTCAATTTGTTAACACTCCCATACCCGGGGTTTCCTACTGATCTGCAGTCCATCTTTGGACTGCTGGCTACTCAATGCCAAGGCACCAGCCTTATCCACGATCCACTGTACGAAGGGCGGCTCGGTTATATTGCGGAGCTCGTTAAAATGGGAGCGAATGCCGTTATTTGCGACCCGCATCGGGTACTCATCACCGGACCCACGCCATTAGTTGCCGGGGACATCCGCAGCCTGGATTTGCGTGCGGGCGCCACGTTAGTGCTGGCGGGACTAACGGCTCGAGGACAAACCGTCATCCATGACGCAGAAATAATCGATCGAGGATATGTGTCCATCGACGAGCGTTTGAATGCGTTGGGAGCATCGATCCGGCGGACATCCTAAATCAATCATTTTTATTTGTTTGTATGACTCAAGGATTCTTCCATCGTCGATTGATACGCGGAGGGTTGACCGTACTTATTGCCATTGCGCTGTTTGGTACGGGCTGGCTTGTAGGCATCGGGTCTGGTGGCGCCGGGAATCCTTCATCGAACCCTGTTGTCCGCGCACTGGAAACGGGCCGATCTATTGATCTCCAGCAGTTTTGGAATGTTTGGGATTTGGTTAAATCGCGCTCAATCAAAAAGCCGGTTGATGATTCCGCGTTGTTATATGGAGCCATGAAGGGGGTTGTTTCATCGTTGAAAGACCCGTATTCGGTATTGTTAGATCCGCAGGAATCCAAGCGCTTCACACAAGATTTGTCAGGAAGTTTCGAAGGGATTGGCGCGGAGATTGGAATCCGAAAAAATCAATTGGTGATTATAGCGCCCTTGCCCGGCACTCCAGCGGAAAAGGCTGGGATTAAGGCCGGGGATGCCATCGTTGCCATTGATGGAGTCGATACCGGCACCCTTACCCTCGAAGAAGCAGTCTCAAAAATTCGAGGCCCCAAAGGTTCGATAGTGAAGTTGTTGATTTTCCGTTCGAGTTTTACTAAGCCCAAAGAGATGTTGATCACGCGTTCTCGTATTGAGATCAAGAGCGTCAGTTGGCAATGGGCGACCGAAAAGCAGTTGCCCCCTGAACTCAAACGCAAGAAGATTGCCGTTGTTAAATTATCCAGTTTTGATGAACATGTCGTCGAAGAATTTTCCCAAGCCGTACAACAGATGACGGTAGGAGGGGTGCAGGGATTGATTGTTGATGTGCGGAATAACCCGGGGGGACTGCTCGACGCCGCAGTATCCATTGCCGGCGAATGGATCGATCGGAATCTTGTTGTCATTGAAAGCCATGGAATCGAAGGGAATAGCCCGCGGACAGAATACCGAAGCTCGACCGCGGCACGGTTAAGTACCATCCCCACCGTGATGCTGGTCAACCAAGGGAGTGCTTCGGCGGCCGAAATTTTAGCCGGAGCATTGGAAGATTATGGGAAAGCGATATTGGTCGGAACGAAAACATTTGGGAAAGGGTCTGTGCAAGAGTTGATCCCGCTTTCCGACGGATCATCGCTCAAGCTCACCATCGCACGGTGGCTCACCCCGCATGGTCGATCGATTAACGAGAATGGAATCGAACCCACCATCAAAGTGGAGCTGCCCGAAGATGGCAAGACCGATGTTCAACTCGAACGCGCGTTCCAAGAAATGGTGCGTCGCGTGAAATAGCCTATGGGACCGATGAGCACTCCGATGCAACGAGTAACCAATGCCATTGCGGCGGTGCGCCTTGGCATCCCCGTGTTGATCCAAGACGATCACCAACGGGAAAATGAAGTCGATATCGTCATCGCCGCAGAACGCATCACGGCCCACGGCGTCAATACGGCGCTTACGTTTGCCCGAGGGCTGGTGTGCGTGGCATTGGATCAGGGGATTGCGCAGCGTTTGAGCCTGCCGCTCCAGCAGACGCAGTTTTCGAGTCGTTATAATACGGCCTTTACGGTCGCCGTTGATATCCGCGATGGGACCACTACGGGGATTTCGGCTGCTGACCGGGCACGGACGATTACGGCACTCATTGACCCCGCCAGGACGCTGAGTGATTTTGTGGTCCCGGGACACGTGTTCCCGGTTCTTGCGGCGGACGGTGGCGTTTTTGCTCGACAAGGGCATACCGAGGCCGCGGTCGACCTTATGCGCATCGCTGGAGTAACGCCCGCGGCGATGATGTGCGAGGTCTTGGATGCGCATGGCGCAGCCTTGCGCGGCGTTGAGGCAATAACCCTTGCCCAAGCGCAAGGGTGGCCGATGCTGAGTGTCGAGGATATCCGCGAGTATCGCTTGCAGACAGAACAACTCGTGAGCGTGCATGCCGCGGCTAACTTGCCGACCATGTTTGGAACATTTGAGGTTCTGGTGTATGCCATGGCCGGAGAGAGTGAACCCATTATCGCTCTGGTACAGCGAGGCAAGAATAACGCGCCGTGGGGCGATGAAGCACTTGTGCGGTTGAATTCATCGTGTCTGACCGGCGACGTGCTGGGGTCGTTGCGCTGCGATTGCCGCGATCAGCTTGCCGGAGCATTGACACGCATTCAAGACGCTGGCGAAGGAGTACTCTTGTACTTGCCGCAAGAAGGACGGGGGATCGGCATTGCCGAAAAGATTCGAGCGTATGCGCTTCAAGAACAAGGGATGGATACGGTGGATGCCAACCTCCATTTGGGATACCCCATTGACGGACGGCATTATGGGTTTGCCGCGCAGGTGCTTAAGCACTTGGGGCTCAAGTCCATCCGGATCCTTACCAACAATCCCAAAAAGATCGAAGCATTAGAACAATATGGGATACTCATCCTTGGCCGCGAACCGCTGGAGACAACTCCAACGCCGCACAATATCAATTATCTGATCACCAAACAGCAGCGGCTGGGCCATCTTTTGGATGCAACATTGCGAGGGATGCGGACGTAAGAGCGCGGGAGGTATGTTTATGTTGGCTGCGGAGCTCACGCCCGACCAAAGGTCGGTACGCCCGACACGCTCCAGCCACAACCTACCGCAGCGTGTCGGGACTCGCTCAAACAGTCCTCGCTCAACATAAACATACCTCCCGCGCTCTCTATTGTGGAAATATGGAAGCAACGCTACCTTGGCACTATCGCGCTCGCGTGATCAGCGGTCATGGATTGGGGCGGAAGATCGGATCGCCAACACTCAACCTGGTTCTCAAAGACCCTCACGCGCCCAACGGGATCTTTGTTGGACTCGTCATGATTGGGCAGCATGGCTACCCTGCCGTCGTCCATGTGGGACCTCGGCCGGCCATCCATGACAGCAGGCCGGTTGTGGAAGCGCATCTGTTGACAACGCCACCCTCAGGGACCCTCTCCGTCGTGCGCGTTATGGTCCTCCATCGTTTACGATCGGTGCGCATGTTTGCAACACTGCCAGCCCTCCGCCGCCAAATTCAAAAGGATATTGCCCTTGCGAGGGAGTGGTGGCGCTTATGAAGAATGTTTTTATGAAAAATAATCAAATGGTCATCTATCAATCCAAAACTGGAGCCATTGAGCTTCGAGGGGATTTTCGTAAAGAAACGATTTGGGCGAGCCTTGATCAAATTGCCAGAGTGTTCGATCGGGATAAATCGGTCATTTCGAGACACATTCGTCATGTTTTTGAGGAAGGCGAGCTTAGGCGAGATTCAGTTGTTGCATTTTTTGCAACAACTGCCACTGATGGGAAAACATATCGGGTTGAGTACTACAATCTCGATGTGATCATTTCAGTCGGATATCGCGTCAATAGCAAGAATGCAACATCTTTCCGTCAATGGGCCACAAAAACACTTCGAGAGCATATCACGCGGGGCTACACAATCAATCGATCGCGAATTTCGTACAACTATGATGAGTTCATGAAATCCGTGGCCGATATTCGAGCCTTACTTCCCGAACAGATGACCATCGACCCACGGTATGCCCTAGACCTGGTCAAAGAATTCGCCGGGACGTGGATTTCTTTAGATGCTTATGACAAAGGACAACTCCCTACCCATGGGACTACCAAGAAATCAATTCATATTACAGCCGCGCAACTTATTGGTGCCGTCAACACATTGAAGATCCAACTCACGAAGAAAGGTGAGGCGACAGATATTTTTGCCGCGGAGCGATCGGTGGGCGCCGTCGAAGGAATTTTGGGAAATATCATGCAAACCTTTGGCGGAGTACCGGTATACCTGACAGCGGAAGAAAAAGCTGCACATCTGCTGTACTTCATGATCAAGAATCATCCATTTGTAGACGGTAACAAACGGGTCGGTGCATTTGCGTTTGTCTGGTTTTTGCAAGAGGTGGGTTTGCTTCGGCGTTCTCGAATAACATCACCAGCTCTTACTGCGCTTACCCTGTTTATTGCAGAGAGTAAACCCAAGAATAAAGAGCGAATGGTCCGGTTGATTTTACAGTTGCTCAAAAAGTAACCTATGGAGCGCTTTGAAAATAAATCCTGGGCCAAAAATTATAACCTCAAACCCGACCCCACATTTAACGAAGAAAGGATGTGGGAGGAAGTCAGGCAGTATCATCAACGAGTTTTGCGGAAATCCCGGAAAAGACTTCGAGAAGCAATTGAGAAGAAAGACGAATTCTGGATAAAAAAATGGAAAAATATTGCTGAGGCCGAGGAATCACAAAAACCAGAAGAAACTATCTATTACTACCTCAACAATTTCTCCTGTTGTTTTCCCGGCAGTCACCGCCGTTTGCCGGTTGATAGTCATAGTCAGCGGTTTGAGGATATGATTGAACCAAGGAATCAGTTGCAAGCGGATCTGGATGCGGTTATGCGAAAACATTTTGATTATGACCAAATACTGGGCTTGCGCAGACGCGGATACGAACTCGCGGTTCTGGTGAGAGAGCGTCGACGAGATTCCATGACAGTGCCAATGAGTACATTAAATGCGCAAGAGCAGGAAGAGCTTGCCTTGATCCAGAAAAAGCTTCACGAATTTGAAGTTCCGCTTTTCATCGAAATGCGCAAGTTGGGATACGCTCGCTATCCTGATTTAACGGGATAAGTATGTTTACGGGAATCATTCAAGCACAAGGAATTGTCAAAGGTATTGAGCGATTTCCTGCGGGTGTTCGACTGACCCTTGTGCGGTCGCGAGCTTGGAAGCGCTTGGTGCTTGGCGAGAGTATTGCGGTTGACGGAGTGTGCCTAACGCTTTGCGATGTATCCAAGAATACGTTGTCGTTTGATGTGATGGACCAGACGAGCATACTGACGTCGTTGGCAACGCTCAAAAAGGGATCAACGGTCAATTTGGAGCGCGCACTGAGAGCATCGGATTTGATCGGCGGTCATTTTGTCTCCGGCCACGTGGATGCGATGGGGCGCATCGCGCGGATTGTCGATCAACCGAATGATCATCGGCTCACAGTACAAATCCCCAAAGCTCTTATAAAATTTTGTCCTGCACGGGGAAGTATTGCTTTAAACGGCGTGAGCTTGACCATCGCGGAGTCGTCCAAAACAACGATCACCGTCGCGCTCGTTGATTACACCCGAGAACGCACCAATCTTGGGCTGCTTAAAAAAGGCGACGCGGTGAACATCGAAGTCGATTTGATTGCAAGATATTTGGAGAAACTATCCCAACGGTAATTGCGTTCCTTCTACATCTCTTCATCTCCTCCGATCTATGCGCCATAATGTTTTCTCAGAACAATTGAGTGCTAAGGGGTTCCGGTTTGCGATTGTTGTGGCTCGGTTTAATCGCGAGATCACGGATGGGTTGTTACGTGGGGCTACAGAGGCGCTCATGGATCATGGCGCATCGGTCAACAAGATTGATACGTTTTGGGTCCCCGGTTCTTTTGAAATCCCGTTGGCTGCGCAAACAGCGGCACGCACGAAGCGTTACCATGCCATCATCTGTTTGGGCGCCGTGATCCGAGGCGAAACGCCGCATTTTGATTATGTCTGCGCTGCAGCGCAGCAGGGGGTGTTGCGCGTGGCATTGGATGCGCGCTTGCCCGTGACTTTTGGAGTGATTACCACGAACAATCTCAAGCAAGCCCAAGCTCGCTCTGGTGATAACGAGGCCAACAGCGGCCGAGGGGCTGTCTTGGTGGCTTTAGAGATGGTGAGTACGCTCGGAGAGATCAGAGATAAGAAGATGAGGAGATAAGGAGGCGAGGAAAACTCACGCAAGCAATGCAAAATCGCCAAAACGACCCTTGACACGGGGTCGTTTTTTGGTTATAAGAGCATGATCCACTCATGCGTGATTTTGAGTGGAAAGGAGCGTGAACATCGTGAAGTTTTCCGAGATGGCATTGAGCCGGTCTAATGGTAAATCTGTAAGGCTACTTGGAAAGGATTTCTCCGATAAGTTTGGCTTTGGTTTCGGGGTTCAGGCCTCGATGGATTCGTAAAAGTGTTTTGACATTGGAGAACGTTCCATCCAAAGAATTGGTCGTGTT
>JACRJV010000020.1 GCA_016215325.1 Candidatus Uhrbacteria bacterium | reverse complement strand
GTTATATATTCTGGATATATGCCACGAACAATGGAAGAAAAGTTAAAAGAACGTTTGGAGGAAATCCGTAACCTCATGCGAGAGAAAGAGCGCATTGATACTCGATTGGCTGAATTAACCGGTCTTCTTAAAAATGACCAGAGAAAAAAGGTCCCACCCCAAGGCTTTGTATTGATGGATGAGATAAAGAAGGTCTATCAACAGAGTGCTATCAAAAAACTCAAAATAACAGAAGTGGTACCAGCTGTTGAGAAGGGTAGTGGTTTCTTGCCCGACAGAAAGATCGTTCAAAGCACAATGCAATATCTTGTCAAAAAGGGATTTTTAAAGAAGTCTCCGGAGAGGGGATATTTTGAGGCGTCGCAATAACAAAAAACCCTTCGGTGAAGGGCGAGGAGTCCGAGCAGAGAGCGTGGATTCTCAATGAAGAATCCGGGGGAACTGCATTCGATGAATGAAGTTTAAAGACCCAACTTTCCACTACCTCGCCTTTCATCGAGGGGTTTTTATTTTTTTCCGTCAACCTTCTCTAATGCCTTTTTAGCTTTTTTTAATTCTTTTCTTACTTCGGGTAACTTTTTTTGTACAGGTAGTTGCTCGGGTAATTTACCAGCATTTTCTTCCACCATTTGTCTTATTCGTCTGCCAATATTGAAGTGTGTTTTTTCTGCCTGTGATTGGGTGCTTACATCATCTTGCCGCAATCTCTCCTCTGTTTGCGTTACTCTAAACAGATTCGCGGCAAGCTCTGTCCTACCCATGTAATCCTGCAATCGTGTAGTAGTCGTTTGAGGTAAGTTGCGAACACGCTTTAGTTGTTCAGCTGTTTTATTATATAAGCCGATGTAGCCTGCGTTATTAAAATTACCAAAGTTTTCTACTCCAGATTTCGCGGCAGTGTCCATGAGCGATTTGTGCCCCGCTGTATATTCTTCTCTGTAAATTAAGCGAGCCATGTCATCATGACCTTCTAGATACAACTCAAGTTTACGGGTCTCTTGTGCAAAGTACGCTTGCGCTGCAGCAACCTCTTTCTTTTGAGGGTTACCATTCATTGCCACGATGTAGCAGGCAAATCTAGTTAACTTAAAGTCTTCTACATCCTCTCCATTAATATTACGTTTTTCTGGTATAATTTGGGAATAATGATCGACGCCCAGGGATATAAGCGCCTGTGTGGCTCGACCAATTACTTTTGTTTTAAATAGATCAAAATCATCATATCCTAACATCATCATGAACTCCCGCGCCCACCAAAAAGAAACACCATTTTGGTGCTTAAAATCCTCAAAATTTGGCAATAAGCCTAATTGTATCTCTGGTTCCATGCCGTTACTATAACATAAAAATTAAGTGTTGCAAGGGCACAAAATTGACCAATTGAATCATCCAGTGCTATTACTAACTTAACTCTGAAGAGGGGAGAACAACCTATGACACCCGAAAAGAAAGAACGAAATTACGAACTCTGTCGACTCCGCAATGCCAACCCCAAAATCTATAGCTGGGGGAGACTCGGGAAGCACTTTGGTATTGACCGATCAACCGCCCAGAAGATTTATACGCGCGAGATGAAGCGAAGAGCGACAAAGAAACATTGACAGGTGTTGGTAGATGCGCTATACTTATAGTGTAAGAGATAGGGGAACGGACCTTTTAAATCGCAGTAGGTGGCGGTTTTCAAAAGACTTCAGTAGTGTCGCAGAATGTATGTTAAGCGACACAATAGAACACCATCATCTCTTTTCCCAGCGCCTCCCCCCGCCACTTTCTTGAGCAGCATAATTGCGCAACCCCTCAATACGGGGCTTGCTCAACCGCCTGCTGGGCGTTCTATACCGCACAACCTTTTTGCCAATATGTTTGCGCGCGTAGTTCTTCATAGGGATGGTTACTCGTAGTATATCTTCTCCTTGAATCGTAAATCAACGAAATGCCGCTCTTTAAGCAATCCCACCCCCTTGCTATCAACAAATATCTTAAATCGCAAAATTTGGGCTTGTACGTTGGATTGCATATCAAATGTGATCAGCACATCATTGAGTTTTACCTGGATGACATCGGGATCAGTCGATGATAAAAATACATAGCCTGGTTGTAGAGCGAATGCTTTTTTAAGACCATCGGTGATCTCTAAGATTTGATCGACCTGCCCCGTCTGTATGATTTGTGTGCCGATTGCCGCTTCTCTCCCCACATCTTCGACGATTGTCCCCCATTCTTCTATTTTCGGTATTTGTTCGGTTATATATCCTTTTCGGTTTACACTGAAATAATTCCCCTTTGATTGCCAATATAACGTAATCGGATACGGTGTAATGGTGATTTGTAATTTCCCTCGCCATTGGGGCACAATGCGGACATCTTGGGCGTAGACTATGGATTGAATTTGTTGTTCGATTTGAGTGCGGGGGTAAAATAGATAATGGCTATTTGGGATAATCCCCCATCGTTTTTGCGAAAGCGTTTGTGTGACGGCGGCCCGTACCGGTTCGACAAATGAACGTTGGGTGCCGTCGATTGTGACAGATCGAATCTGCAAAGCGGGCTGAAACAGAAGGATAAGGATGACGGTGACAACGACACAGACAAACAATAACCCCATGGCAACTCGCTGGCGAACTGTTTGTTCGCGCACTGCGGATCGAATATCACGATAGTATGGATTCTCGATGACGCGTTCTGGTCCAAAATGTCTCCAACCACGGCGATTCATACAGTTTTTTGATTTGCATGCCTATCAATCCATTGATCAACAACAACCGCAGCGGATTCAGCAAATTGATTATGCCGACCGGTGCCGATGCTGTGACAAGTTGTTTGTTTACCCTCATAGGTAAGCGTCCACTGTTGCCCGACCTGGCTTGATTGTTGATCTTGGATCACTGCATCCGAACTTGCGGCATGACCGATCCGTACGATCTTCGCCTGTCCGTTTTTGCCGAGTTCCTTGACCCGCAAATCGTTGTTATTAAGAACAACAAGCCCGTCTGACGGGACCATCTTGGCGACCGTGCCAAATTCCCTGGCAACCGCTTCGAGATCGCCAAAATGCGTAACATACTCTCCGGTGACGGTGGTGATCACGCAGATAATCGGAGTTATCAATCGCAACAAGCCCCGCATTTCTCCGGGATGATCAACGCCAAGTTCGACAACAATGATATTGGGGAAGTCATCATCAAAGCAGCAATTCCAAAGGGCGGCAGCCATGACCCGTGTCCATTGCCCTGCGGATGACCCCCCGCTTTCTAAATTTAGAATCGCCAACGGCAAGCCAATGCTGGTATTGTAGCTTTTGACATGCGCTCGGACACGGTGACCGTGGCTACGGAGCTCAGCGCTAATCGCGAGCTTGGTTGTCGTTTTGTCCGTGGATCCAACAATCGCGATCATCATCGGCCGGAAGCGAACCAGAGCGATCCGAACACACCCATGCAGCCACCACTCAAGGATTGTTCGCGCGATCGTTTTCATAGAATTTGAATATAGGAAGCGATGCGACTGATTGCCCGATCAATATCTTCTCGTGCGCGCCCAAAACACAGCCGAATATGGTGCTCGCCCGCAGGCCCAAATGCGCTTCCCGCCACGACGGCCACGTGCGCCCGTTCGAGCAGCTCATTTGCAAACTCAACAGAGGGTTGGTCCCGACGATACCGCGGAAACACGAAATAGGAAGCGGTCGGGAATTGATAGGTAAAGAACGGCTTTAGTCGATCAAGACGCTCACACAGATAATTGCGACGAAATTCGAGCTCTTTGCGGACATCTTCACGATCGGTTTTGGCTAATTCCAACGCAGCGAGTGCGGCATACTGGCTCACCACAGGCGCACAGGTAACCAACGCATCATGGACTTTTAGCACCTCTTGCATAAGAGAGGCCTCCCCCGCTGCAAATGCAACTCTCCATCCCGTCATCGCGTATATTTTTGAAAAACTATAGATCGTGACAATAAAATCCTTGACCGTCGGATCAGAAGCCGGATTCCAATACGGCTGATTGGAATACCGAAGTTCCTTATAGACTTCGTCAATCAGGAGATAAATGCTGTGGCGCTTAGCAAGTTTCGCCAGCGCCTGGAGTTGATCGCGCCCGATCACCGTGCCGGTCGGGTTATTGGGATTTGCAAAAAGGATCACGCGTGTTTGCGGCGTAATGGCCTGCTCTACGCGATCGAGATTGAGCGACCAGCCATTATCCTCATCCAAAGAAACCCAAACGACCTTCCCATGCGCCACTTTAACGGCCTGGGGGTACGATGCGTAACTGGGTGAAAATATAACCACTTCACTGCCCGGCTCAAGAATAGTCAACAATATTGCGGTAATCGCCTCGATCGATCCCGCGGTAATAAGAATTTCTTTTGAATAGTCGTAATAAAGATGATCGCCGCGCAGGTCCAATTCGATCGCCTCGCGCAAGGCCGGAAGCCCCGGGCTTAATGAATATTTACTTACTTTGCCATCGCGAATCGCATCGATGGCCGCACGTTTAATAATATCGAGCGTATCAAAGGATGGGATCCCCTGCGCCAATGACACAACATCCGGAATGGCGCTGGCTTTGAGTTCCATCGCTTTGATTGGAGAGAGCTCAATCCCCTCTCGAACCGTTCGTAAAGGCATTGGTTGGGTCATGATCGAGATACAATGCGATCCGTGCCCATAAATGGCACAAGCACGGACGGAACACGGATTGATCCATCGGCCTGTTGGTAATTCTCCATAATTGCAAGAATCCAACGGTCGGTAAGGGCAGTGGCAGAAATAGAATAGGGGTAGCGTATGGCACCATCGGCATCCTTGTATCGGATATTCAAGCGCCGCGTTTGGAAATCTGTGAGGTTAGTGTTGCTCGTGAGTTCCCGGTAGCGTCCCTGCGCAGGGAACCAGCTTTCGAGGTCGAATTTTTTATACCCCGGCGCTCCACAATCGCCCGAACACACCAGAACAACGTGGTACGGAATCCCAAGCTGCTGCGCAAACCACTCTTCGACCGCAAGCGCGCGCTGGTGGTATTCTTCTGCGGACTCGGGAGTGCAGAGAATAATTTGTTCCATCTTCCAAAATTCATGCACCCGGAAAATTCCGCGTGTATCCTTGCCATAACTACCGGCTTCGGTGCGGAAACACTCCGATGTTGCGCTATAGCGTTTGGGCAAATCCTTAGTACTCATGAATTCATCCTGATGGTATGCCACGAGTGTTTGCTCTGATGTGCCAATGAGCGCCAACGATGACCCTTCGAGTCGCCAGACGTCCTCTGCAAAGAATGGCAAGTATCCGGTCCCATACAGCGTCCGCTCCCCTGCCAGGTGCGGCGTGGTCATGAGCGTGAACCCCTCGCTCGACAATGTTTGCCAACCCCACTGATGAAGCGCCAATCGTAACTGCGCGCCCGCATTTTTTAGGAAATAAAAACGGGAACCCGTCACGGATGCGGCGTGTTTGACATCAATGATATCCAGCGCTTCCCCCAACGCGATATGATCCCGCGGTTCAAAAGGAAATGCCGGTTTCTCCCCCACTGTCTTGATCACGACATTATCGGAATCATCCTTCCCATCCGGAACATCCTCCGCCAAGATATTCGGCAGTTGCGAAAATTGCGCATTGACTCTATTTAACAGTTCCTCACCGCGCTTCTCATCTCGTTCGATTTCTTCGCCCAGGGTCCGCATGGCGGCAATCTCTTCAGCGCTCGGTTTTTGGCGTGAAACGCTCTTGCGTTGGGCACGCCGCTGCTCGATACTCGCCTGCAACTGACGATACTGCCCATCCAGGGCAATCAACGCATCGACATCGATGGTACACCCGCGGCGCTTGTTATTCCGTTTGATTTCTTCGGGATGCTCACGCAAGTACTTAAGATCGTACATACAAAGAAGATTTATATCGATCAGGATGGTAGGGCGAGAATGAAATAATTTGGAATGTTCGATGATATGTTGTTTTGTAAACGGTGAGCGCGCTCAAAAGCTCCGATTGATCATACCCGAGAATACAGACATCGATGGGATATCTTTCAAGGATCCGCCACTGCCCCAGTTGGTCATCGCCGGCAATGACGGTGGCGTCATTGAGAAACAATCGGATTGCGCTCATGCGATCGTTGAGCGCTTGTGCTGGAGCGCGTCCTTTTCGCAGTACCACGTCATGGTCTTGGGCGACAACAACAGTGAGTTTGTCGCACGCTTCACGGGCACGCTCTAAAAACCATTGATGACCGGGGTGGAGCGAATCAAACGTCCCAAAAACCATACCGCGCTTCATAGGCGTGCAGTACGAACCCATCCGAATAACGCCCAAGTCCGCCCAAATTATTGATTGACTACTCGGATATATTCGTAGGTGATTCGGATCGATTCGTACCAGGGAACTTTAGGGTTGGGAAGAATATCACTTCTTTAATACTCGCGGCATTGGTCAGCATCATTGCCATACGATCAATCCCGATCGCGAGCCCGCAGGTCGGCGGGAATCCATGTTCAATGGCCTCGAGATAATCACGATCTGTCTGATGGGCTTCTTGAAAACCGGCCTTCTCCCGTTTTTTTTCCTCAATAAAGCGCTTTTGTAAATCCTCCGGGTCATTGAGCTCTGTATAGTTATTCCCCAATTCCGAGCCCATCACAAAATATTCAAATCGTTGGGTGAATCGTGAATCTTCAGGACATTTTTTGGCCAATGGGGAAACTTCGGTCGGATAATCATAGATGATCGTTGGCTGCTGGAGTGTTGCTTCGACGCATTCTTCAAAGACAAGTGCAATAATCTCTCCGATGCTGGTGAGCGTGCCCAGGGTATCTCGCACACGACCGGTCGGCAGCAGTTGCGCTGCTTCGGTCTTGGCTTGAGAGAGTGTCCGCCATTCCAATGGGTTCACAGAGAGTGCATGCACGATACTCTCGATCATCGTCATGCGCTTCCACGGGCGAGCGAACGAAAGCGTTGTCCCTTGGTACTGTACATTGGTACTGCCATGGAGCTGCTGAGCCGCGGACTCGAATACCTCTTCGATCAAATCCATACCCTCGCGGTAATCCGTATAGGCCATTTGCGCTTCAAGCATGGTAAATTCGGGATTGTGATCATGGTCGATCCCTTCATTGCGGAATACTTTATATATTTCGTAGACACGTTCATATCCCCCGACAATCAGACGTTTTAAATACATCTCATCCGAGATACACAAGTACATGTCCTGATCGAGCGCGTTATGGT
>JACRJV010000001.1 GCA_016215325.1 Candidatus Uhrbacteria bacterium | reverse complement strand
TTAACGGAGTGCGTCGTGAAAGGTAACTCTCTAGGTAGTTTTGCGTCGTCTGAGACCAGAAAATGGGTCTGTACTTGCTTAACTTCCTCCGGAAGATAGTGGCTGAGCACGGCTGTTGGGTCACCTGTTCGGTGTTTAAGTCTACCAGTTCCCTCACCCGTACACCGGTGTCGTAGAGCATACGGATAGCAAGAGAGTTCCGAAGGCCATGGAAGTTCGTTGTGTCGCATAAGGCGAGCATCCGCTCGTAGGTTTCATCGTGAATTTGCGGGATTGGCTCCACTTTGTACTTCTGGTATTGGATTGCCCTGTAGTTGATAGTTTTGTACCCCATTGTCTGGCAATACCCAAAGAATGTACGAAGTGCGACAAAGGCCATGTAGACGCTGGTATTTTGGAGGTTCTCATCGATGTGTTTTTTGTATGCCACAATATGCTGCATGGAGATATCCTCCAGGGCTTCTGGGGAGAATAGGAGGAATTTATCCAGATAGTGTTGATAGACTCTGGAGGCGGAGGATGAGGTCATTCTGCGACACTACTAAAACTATCAAATGATACTATGAAAAAGAAAATTAATACCCTTACGATTTGATTTACAGTACCCCCCTTCGATATTGCCTCTATCGTAAATGGGGGTACCGTTCTTCGAGCTCATTGGTCACTGGTGGCGTTGATTCATCATCGCTTCCTTTTCCATCCTTTTCATCCTGGTTCTTGTTTGTATCAACAATATCCAACGTCCCATTACGGTATTTGCGGCGACTCTTGGGCGCACACACGTGATTGTAAATATCATCATCCGATTGTCCGCACCGACTGCAAAATCCCGGCATAGGTTAAATTCGTAAGAGTAAATGTATAATCCAAATCTACGGTAAATAATCTAATGGGTTCACGGGCACACCATCTTTGCGGATTTCAAAATGCAGATGCGGACCGGTGGTAAACGGTCCTGCCCCGTGGGTGCCGGGTGCGCCGCCAGTTAACCCAATCACCTGCCCTTGCACCACAAATTCATCTTGGGCAACACTGATACTGGACACATGCCCGTACACTGTGGAGTACTCGTTGCTGTGAATGAGCATGATATAACTGTATCCCTTGGCTCCCCCATCGCGCGCTTTGGCCACATAGCCGCTGGCCGATGCCCGGATGGGAACCCCGTTGGATGATTTGCCGCCGATGAGCGTGCGGATATCAACCGCCGGGTGTTCAAAAATTTTGCGGAATGGGTAATCGGGATCACGGAAATAGGCGCTAATTCCTTGGTTGGGCACGGGCCAGACAAAGGAGACGGCGCTATCGGGGCTTAATTTTGAATCTAAGCCCTGTTTTTTAAGTTTATCACGCACGCTTTTCTCGAGTTGCCCAATCTGCTGCATTGCCACGAGCTCATCATTGCGTTCACTAGCAACCAATTTTTGGAAATTGACCTCTGACCGTTTGGTTTGGGTAAGAATATTTTCTTGAGTCAGCTGCTCACTGTCTAATGCCAACCGACGGTCAGTCAGTTCTGATTGGAGGCGCTCAAGATCGATGTATTGCTGTGCTAAAGCGGCCTGCTGGAGTTGATAGGTAGAGAGCAATGTTTCCACTTTTGCGATGGTCTGGTTCATTGTTGCCCCCAGTTGCCGGTTGCCTTCCAACGCATCAAAATACGATGCGATCGTGGATTCTTTCAACAACACTTCGATGATCGAGGGGTCGCTCTCTTGTTGATAGAGTCGCAAGAGCTCTGCGAGCAATGCTTGCTGTTTTTTGAGATCATCTTGAGTCGCGGTCACCTTGCGTTCAACATCCTTCCGTTTCAACATGGTCTCATCAATTCTTGCCTGCGTTTCCTCGATTTTGAGCCGTGCTGCATCGATGCGACCGCGTAAAATTGCGAGTTGATTCTGGAGTGATAATTTTTTCCCTTGTACCTTGGCAATTTCGGTTTGATATTCTTTGATGCGTTTTTGGATTTCTTCGATCTTGGTGCGTTTTTCACGCAACTGCGTCTCCAAATCTGTGAGCGTGGCTGTGCTTGCGCTGGCGACCGTATTCGAAACAGACTGCGCACGCACTCTCCCCTGTCCAGAGCCCTGCCAGAGACTCGCGACCAGCAAAATCAACACTGGAACAAGTATTCTATTGCAATGTTTGGAGAGCATACTCGATGCGTTTGAGACTTAACTCCTTGCCACAGGCCGCAAGAAGTTCGAAGGGAGTTGGGGAATGCTGCGCTCCCGAAAGCGCAACGCGCAAGGGCCACAGCATTTCACCGGCTGAACGAGATTCCTTGGCGATCCACTCTTTGATTGCCGCTTCCAGCGCTCCGCTGCTCCACTCCACCGGAAGGCGAGTCAACAGTTCCTTGATGTCCTGTAGTGCGGTGATCGTCCGTTGCGTTTGCGCAACCCCGTCCGGCACTGCGTTTGCTAATTTGGGCCAAATGAGCAGTTTGTCGGGGTACGTTACGTGCTCAATGCCAAATAACTGTGACATCGCATCTGTCATCTGCGAAAGGATTTGAACGCGCGGCCGCAATATTTCGACGGCGGTTTTGAGGTCAACCGATGGCAAAACAGTCGGCAGGTAGGGCTGTACCACTGCCATGAACTGCTCAGCATTTTTTTGATTCAAATACTGCTGGTTAAACCATTGGAGTTTTTGATCGCTAAAGATCGCTCCGCTCTTTTGGACGCGGTTTAGGTCAAACGCCTTCCCGAGTTCTTCTAATGAAAACAACTCCTGCGCTGTCCCTGGATTCCAACCCAAGAGCGCCAAGAAATTGACCAATGCTTCGGGCAAATACCCTTGGTGTCGGTAATCACTGACCATCACTTGGTTTTTACGTTTGCTCATCTTGGTCCGGTCTGCGTTGAGAATGAGTGGAATATGCGCAAATTGCGGGAGCGCAACTCCAAGCGCTTGAGCGATGAGTATCTGTTTTGGGGTGTTGGAGATGTGATCCTCCCCGCGGATCACATGGCTGATGTTCATCGCCGCATCATCGACAACCACTGCAAAATTATAAAGCGGCTCTCCCAGCGATTTTGAGATGATCACGTCATCAAGCTCTTTGCGATCAAACTCCACCGTGCCGCGGATGAGATCATCCCAGCCGATCTTCGGGTCGCCCTCAGGGATACGGAATCGAATCACGGATCGATCGCGTCCAGAAGGCGGCGCAGTCCGGCATCGCCCTGTATACCGATATGGCAGATGCGCTGCCTCGGCCGCCGCCTTGTCTGCCTCGAGTTCTTCGTTTGTGCAAAAACAATGATAGGCGCTGCCGTTTTCCAAAAGGGTTTGGAGAGCTTTGCTATACAGCGGAATCCGATCCCGTTGATGAGGTGCGCCCGACTCCCCTTCCTTGCCCGGGCCTTCATCCCAATCCAGGCCAAGCCAACGCAGGCCTTCTAGAATATCCTGTTCAAATTCCGGCTTTGAACGTTGGACGTCGGTATCCTCAATGCGAACAATAAACTTCCCGCCATGGTGGCGGGCAAAGAGCCAATTAAACAGCGCCGTCCGCGCTGTTCCGATGTGGAATGGGCCCGTGGGGGAAGGCGCCATGCGTACGCGGACCATAGTATTACGAATTTGAGATTCGGGATTGCAGAGTTACGTTGTTTATCATACGATAAGAATCAAAAGACTGCAATGAATAAGGAACATCATTTCTATGCCTATTGCTCAACCCGCTTCATCGCTGCCATCCTATATCAGCCCAAAGCAATCCTTAACAAAGCAGGCGCCAAAAACCGACCCGTTTGCCAAAGTGGTTAAACAAATCGAGCAGGACCGTTACCAGCGTCAACGATCCATTGTTCGGGCCGAGAGAAAACTGGAGAAGATTTCTTACATTCCGCAGCAGGTGTTGGCTGATTTAAAAAAACATAAAATTGAAAAATTCCATGGGATTATCGAGCCGTACCTCAAGCGCTCTTCACCGGGGACTCCGCTGTTAGATGAAAAGAGTCATCGATTCATTACCGTCTCTGCGGAACGGATGATCCGGCGTCGCGAACTCAATCGCGCGGATAAACGAGACCTCGAACACATTCTCAAGACCCTCCGGTCGACCCCACGACTGTAGCCATCTTGGCGCGACGGAGTGCATCGCACAATACAAGCCATGGGAACACGATCGTCGCGTTGACGATGCGTTTTAGTCGAAATGGCTCAACGAATAATCGCCAGAACCACTCCAATCCGCGTCCAGCAATAACCTTCGGGCTTCGTTGGCTCGCACGAGAAAGGAAGTCTAATGCGCCCCCGACACCAATGAACACACTCGCATCGGGGAATCGCTCGCGATGTTCTTGGATCCAGAGTTCCTGTTTGATTTGCCCAAAGCCGACCACGATAATTTCTGCACCGCTTTGGGCAATACGCTTGCACACCGCGGCATCTTCGGTGTTGTCACACGCAATGCCGCTGCTGATAATACGAATATTTCTCGGGCCATGTTCAACACCGCACCATGAAAGAGTTGGGAATCGTTTTTGTAATACCGTTGTCAGGTCCCCGATTGCCTCGGATTTGCCGCCCATCACGAATATGCGTGTCTGGGGCGGGAGCGCCGCAAATAGCGCTGGCAGTAAGTCTGAGCCCGTTACGCGCGCCCCCATCGAGTGGGGCGACACGATCGATCGAATGGCAAATTCCAATACCGTCCAGGCCCAGACAATACTTCGGCCGACGACTCCCTGACCAGCACTACGGCGATCGAACAGTAATGCCCAGTGGATCCCTACTCCATCAATGACCGACCAATCCGAAGCATTGAGGGCATTGCGAAACCATTGATTGCGGTTGGCGGCAATAACAAATTCGGGATTGATGGTTGACAACACTTTTTTTTGGTGTTTACCGACCTCCTGGATGATTGCAGATATGATTTGCGCCTGTGTATAGGTCTGCACCGCCACGCCCAGGACATTTTTTCTTTCAATGTTATCAACAGAAGTTTGCATACAACCTGTGCTATTATTACCAATGTTGACAGTGGATTCTTTCTACGATACAGTATTAGCACTCGCATAATTAGAGTGCTAATACTGTCCTACGTCCAACTCCGTGAGGCTGATTAAATATACGATCATCCTCCACGAACTTCCGTTATGATCAACATCAATAAATTTACCGTAAAATCCCAAGAAGCGCTAGAAGCATCCCAGAAGCTTGCCACAGAGCATAAACATCCCGCTGTTGATTCGATCCATCTATTATTGGCCCTTGTTGTGCAACACGATGGAATCGTTCGATCGGTTGTTGAACAACTCAATGTCGGTGACCGGCTGGCCGAAGATATCCGCGCTGAACTTTCCATCATGCCAAGGCTGCGAGAAACAACTGGTTCCATGATGGGCTTAACGCAAGAACTGGCAAAGGTGCTGGAAAACGCCCAAGCCGAAGCACAGCAATTGCGCGATGAGTATATCAGCACCGAGCACCTCTTACTTTCATTGCTCACAATCCCCTCTTCGGCGCAACAGCAGCTTATTCTCCATGGGGTTACCCGCGACGCGGTGCTCCAACGACTGGCGACGATTCGTGGCAAGACACGCGTGGAGACACCCGAACCGGAATCGACATACCAAGCCTTGGATCGATACACGCTCAATCTTACCACCCTTGCCCGAGAGAAAAAACTCGATCCGATCATCGGTCGCGATAACGAAATCCGTCGCGTCATTCAAGTGCTCTCTCGACGGACAAAGAACAATCCGGTGTTAATCGGTGAAGCTGGTACCGGGAAAACCGCCATTATTGAAGGGCTCGCACAACGGATTGTTTCTGGTGATGTCCCGGAGGGATTAAAAGGTAAAGATGTGCTCTCGCTCGACCTTTCTGCCTTGCTGGCCGGCACAAAATATCGCGGCGAATTTGAACAGCGGTTGAAGGCAGTGCTCAAAGAACTCCAGTCTCGCCAAGGGAATGTCATTTTGTTTATTGATGAACTCCATACGATTGTGGGCGCTGGGGCCATTGAAGGGGCCATGGACGCCGCCAATATGTTGAAGCCTGCCCTGGCACGGGGAGAGTTGCGTGCAATCGGGGCGACGACGATCAAAGAGTATCAAAAGTATATCGAAAAGGATCCCGCCTTGGAACGTCGATTCCAACCGGTTTTTGTGGGGGAACCGACGGTGGAAGATGCGATTGCAATATTGCGTGGAATCAAAGAAAAATATGAGATCCACCATGGTGTTCGCATTACCGATGCCGCGCTCGTTGCAGCGGCGGAACTCTCGAGCCGCTACATTACGGATCGATTCCTCCCGGATAAAGCCATCGATCTCATTGATGAAGCAACCGCGGCATTACGCATGGAGGTCGAAAGCATGCCAGAGGAGTTGGATATCCTCAAACGGACCATTTTAAAACGAGAGATCGAAGTCGAAGCGCTGAAAAAAGAGACGGACGAAGCGAGCCGGAAGCGTCTCAAAGAAATCGAGAAAGAACTTGCCAGCATCAAAGAACAAGAACGCGAACTCGAATTGCGCTGGCAGCATGAGCGTTCCATTATTTCGAGTTTGCGGGAGATTCAATCTGCGATTGATAAAGCCAACCAGGAGGCCGAAATCGCGGAACGCACGGGTGAGCTCACAAAAGTGGCGGAGATCCGCTACGGTCGCATCCCAGAGCTCCAACAGCGCTACGAAAAAGAAGAGGCAAAGTTAAAGCGCCTTGAAGTGGGGCGCCGGATGCTCAAAGAAGAAGTGACCGAAGAAGATGTTGCATCCGTGGTGGCTAATTGGACCGGCATTCCGGTATTACGACTCATGCAGACCGAACAAGAAAAACTTCAAAATGTAGAAGAAGAATTGCACAAGCGCGTCATCGGACAAGGAGAAGCCGTCGAAGGTATTGCCAATGCGCTCCGTCGTGCTCGTACAGGGCTCTCCGAAGAAAAGCGGCCGTGGGGGTCATTCCTCTTTTTGGGTCCCACCGGTGTCGGCAAGACTGAACTTGCCAAAACGCTCGCAGAATACCTGTTTAACGATGAGAATGCTCTGGTGCGCATGGACATGAGTGAATATATGGAACGGCATGCGGTGAGCCGGTTAGTGGGCTCCCCGCCCGGATATATCGGCCATGATGAGGGGGGGCAGCTCACTGAGAAGATACGTCGCCGGCCATATTCAGTGATCCTGTTTGATGAGATCGAAAAGGCGCATCCGGATGTTTTTAACACCCTCTTACAGATCTTGGATGACGGTCGACTCACAGACGGCAAAGGACGTGTCGTGAACTTCAAGAATACCATCATTATCCTCACCTCCAATCTTGGCAATGCCATGATTAAGAAATATTCGATCGGATTTGAAGATGAGCCAAAGACCGAAGAAACACAATCGACCAAACGGAAGGAAGAAGTCCGCAGCAAAATCATGGGGGTGCTATCCGAAACATTCCGGCCAGAGTTTCTGAACCGTTTGGATGAGATCATCATCTTCGAGCCTCTTGTGCGAGCGCAAATGAAACAAATTGTCGATCTCCAGCTCAAACGCGTTTTTGATCGGCTGCACCGGCAAGACAAGGAATTAATCGTGAAGGATGGGGCAAAAACCTATCTTGCCAACCATGGCTATGATGAACAATTCGGTGCGCGACCGCTCAAGCGGTTGATTGAGCACGCAATGGTCAACCCGATTGCACAGCTCTTGCTTACCGAAAAGGGACGGAAGGCCAAAAAGATTACCGTCGACTGGGACGGATCGACTATGACACTCCATACACATGCGTAAACAACTTCTCGTCATGATGGCAGTGACCGTCTTGATTGTCCCGATGCTCTCCCCCACGCCGGCCCGCGCGTTTAACGCACAGATGATTCTTGAGGATGATGCGTTCACCAATGCCGATACGATGACAGAAGAAGAAATTCAACGTTTTCTTGTCGATCAAGGATCGGGGTTGGCCAAGTATAGCGTGGGGGGGAAGCGTGCCAGCCGCATTATTGCATCAGCAGCGCAAGACTGGTCGATTAATCCGCAAATTCTTCTTGTCATTCTCCAAAAAGAACAGTCACTCATTCAAACCAAAAAACCAACGGCCAAGCAACTCGCTTGGGCAACCGGATACGGCGTATGCGATGCCTGCTCGCTCTCCGATCCTTCGGTCACCCGGTGGAAAGGGTTCGAAACGCAAGTCCGCGCCGCTGCGGAGTTTTTCCGGGCATTCTTTGATAACCCCGATCGTCTCTTTGTAAAAGTCGGGGCTCCCATCACTATTGATCGGACCCCTATCATTCCGGCGAACATTGCGACGGCAATTCTGTACACCTATACGCCCCACTTCCATGGCAACGAAGTGTTCTGGGCGTTGTATAATCGCCTCTTTGTCCGGCAGTATCCAGATGGGAGCTTGCTCAAATCCCCCACTTCTGCAGTGGTGTGGTATCTACAGAATGGAATACGTCGACCCATCCGGTCCATGGCCGTTTTGCGAAGCCGGTTTGGAGTGCAGCCCATCCTCACCGCAAGTACGAAAAGCGAAATCGAAAAATACCCGATCGGGCCAGTGATCGGGCTGGCGAACTATTCCCTTGTCCGTGCAGACGATGGGCGCATCGCCCTCATTTCGGGCGATGAATATCGCGTGATCGAATCGCCCGAGGTGTTCCGTCAAATTGGCTACAATCCTGAGGAAGTCGAGGATGTCGATGATCAGACGCTAGCGATGTATCAGCTTGGGGAGCCTATTACCATTAAGAGTATTTATCCCACCGGGGCACTGCTCAAATTTAGGCGAGACAATCAAATCTATTATGTCGAAAACGGTATCGCACACAGCGCGGACCCGCTTGTGGTCAAACTCCGCTATGGTGGACGCAAACTCACCGTGGTTGATGACTTGAGCCAATACACGATGGGAGAGCCCATGACATTGCCTGACGGCACCCTGGTTAAAAACCCTCTTGCACCAACAGTCTACATTATCTCTGCGTCGAAACGTCGGGCAATCCCCACGGCGAAGGTGTTTACCACGCTTGGATACTCCTGGAAAGCGGTCCACACGATACCAGAATCGCTGCTTGCTCTCCACCCTCCTGGGGAACCCATGGATGTGCCCAGCGCTGATATCCCCAGCAGTGATCCGCGCCCGCAGTTAAGAAAGTGACGGTATGACGGCCATTGATGTCATCCCGATTGCAAACCTCCCCCGCGGGAAGGATTGTTATTCGTATACGATACCAGCTCAGCGAGTTCTGCCTGGGCAGTTGGTAAAAATCCCTTTTCGTCGCAAAAGGATTCTTGGCATTGTCTGGTCGAAAACTGCTGCAACGGCCTCGTATGCGATGCGGGAAGTCATCGATCTTGGGCCACGCATTATCACCAATGAGCAGATCGATCTTATTCAGCGTATTATCGGAGTCTATGGCGGATCACGGTCGCATATGCTGCATGCCTTAGTGAGCGCCCAACGGTCCCTTGTCATTACTCCAATAAAGCGAGTACGACGCGCCCAGAGTCGATTATTGTATATTCAATCAAGCCAGCGTCAGCAGCGGCTGCTGCAAACACTCGTCGCATCACGCGGCCAGTCACTCGTGCTTGCTCCGACTGCCGATAGCGCTCTTCGGGCCCAACAGATACTGCAACAGAAAACATCAGCGGTATTGCTTACGCCTCAAACATCGGCGCATGAGCATCGGCAAATTCTCGAACGCCTCCAGCAAGGCGAAAAGTGCACTGTGGTGGGAACTCGCCGTTCACTCCTCTTACCCTGGAATAAGCTTGTAGCAATCGCTCTCATCGACGAGCATCACCCCGCGCATGTGCAATGGGATTTGGAGCCGCGTATTGATAATCGTATCGCGGCAAGCTGGCTTGCCGAAATTTGGGGGGCGAAGCTTGTTATGAGTTCACCGCTGCCAACCCTCGCAACCTATACTTCGCGGTCGCAGGTTTCATTTGATCTTGATCCAGCGGCATCACCCAATATTCAATGTTGGCCAGAACCAACCGATATGGGACAACAATGGTGTGCGTGGCTGACTAATCAAATTGTCGCAGGACGCTCGATCAAAATCGTTGCATCGCCGCTCAAAACCCAGCATGCGATGTGCGCAACGTGCCATACGATTGCTCATTGCGGCACTTGCGATCGACCGTTGCAAGAGCAAGATGGGCAATGGCGTTGTTCATGGTGCAACCAGCCCAGGGCACTGCCTGCCTGCGGGCGATGCAAGGGTCTTGACTACCGGACCTTGCCTTCCGGCCCGGACTTGATCCGCAAAACAATTGAACGGTACCTTCCGGATATATCGACCCGGCAATACAAAATCGTCCAGCCCTCCTCTATTCTTTCCTCGATTGAGGATCAATACGCCGGGCCAGTGTCAATCCTGTATTGGGACATGTTCGGATCGGTCCCCGGGGGATATACACAAGCAGAGCGTGGCGCTCAAATTGTTGCACTGCTTAACGAAAGCGCGCAGCAACATCCCGAATACTCGATGGCAGTTTGCAACGTCCCTTTACAATGGATGATTGAGCCAACAATTGCAGGGTTCCAGCAATGGTATTCCAGCGAAATCCAGGCTCGAACGCAATTTCGGTATCCTCCGGCGTACCCGATGGTATTGCTTGACAGGCATCGCCAGAAACGCGACAATAGTCCCGATTTGCAATTGTCATCACTACGCCAAATTGCGATGCGTTCGAATGCAGAATTGCTTGGGCCCTATGAAAGCCGCACTCGACGCAAGGGGTTTGTTGACCGCACGGTTGTGCTCATCCGGAGCAACATGCAACAATCGCTCTCTGATTTTTGTGGCAACATCGTCCCTCATATTCCCACGGGATGGTCTATCACCCCGAATCCTGATCATTTGCCGCGATTCAATTGATACAGTTCATTATGGTTCTTCCTCTTGTCCAATTGCCGGATGAACGACTCCATCAATCTTCGGCTCTGCTGAACGCAGCGAGCATTCCTCATGCTGATTTTGCCAAGATGCTCACAGACATGGAGGAAACCATGTATTACGCCAAAGGCGTCGGGATCGCGGGTGTGCAAGTGGGATATTGCCACCGGGTATTTTTGGCGCTCCGTGGCAAGAAGGTCGTACCGGTGGTCAATCCTATTATTACTGCTCATGGTGATGCGATGGAATCAATGGAAGAAGGTTGCCTTTCTGTACCAGGGCTGTACCATCCGGTTGAACGCTGGACAAGCGTTCGGCTCCAAGGCTTGAATGAGCGGGGGCTGCCGATTGAACTCAAAGCCCGCGGCTACTTTGCCCGCGTTCTCCAACACGAAACCGACCATCTCAATGGCATCCTGTTCGTTGACCGGTTTGAACAGCAACAACAAAACAAAAAATAAGGTTACTGGAATCTTTTTCGTGCCTATTGTATGATCATCGATCTCTTTGGCTCATCCGATTTTTGCCTGCCAACCGCAGAGGCACTGTTGAAAGCCGGCTACGAACTCCGGCTTGTGACAACCATGCCGCCGGCTTCCCATAAAAGCCGCGTTGAGTATGTGAATCCAGTAAAGGAATTTGCTGCTGCGCATGAACGCCCGGTGGCCGAGATCCGCTCCAGCACTAATCTTGAGCAGTTCTACGGGCAGTGGGCGCCGCCGGCCTGCGCGATTGTTGCGAGTTTTGGACGTATTATTCCCCGCGCGTTGCTCGATATCCCCGAGAAAAAAATCCTCAACATCCACCCGTCGCTATTGCCGCGCCATCGAGGTCCCTCGCCCGTACAATCTACAATCCTCTCGGGGGACCAAAAAACGGGCGTAACAATCATCCTCTTGGACCATCAAATCGACCATGGGCCAATTTTGGCGGTGCAAGAAACGGCGGTGCAACCGCAAGAGACGGCTGCCGAGCTAAAGCGCCGCTTATCGATCATGGGGGCAGAACTGATGATTCCGACGCTCAAGGATTGGATTGATGGGTCGATTACCCCAACGCCGCAGGACGATTCACAATCAACGATGAGTCATAAAATTCAAAAGGAGGACGGTCGAGTTGACTGGAATCAGCCTGCCCCCGTCATCGCTGGTCAATGGCGTGCGTTCACCCCGTGGCCAGGAATATGGACAACACTCAACGATGCTCAAGGGAACACCGAAATAATCAAACTCTTTGATATCACGGTCCTTGAGGCAAAACCCGAAGACAACCGCAACAAACCAGGTACAATTGTCGCGGCCGAGGCACAACGCCAGCTAGTGATCCAAGCGGGCAATTACACCCAACTTTCCTGCGGCTCGATCCAGCGCTCGGGCAAAAAACGTATGAGCATCGTTGCCTTCCTCCAAGGATACCCGGAACTCATTGGGAAACGATTTGAATAAAAAACCTGTCATTCTGGTCACCGCAGCGTTCGGGATTCCCTCCACGGCGGTGACTTGAACAGAATCTGACAGGTTTTTGTAAGAATGAATTTATTCGTCTTCTTCATCTTCTTCCTCGTCGTCCGTTTCCTCATCCTCTTCACTCTCGTCTTCGGAATCATTCAAATCATCGCAATTGGCGCATTTCTCATTTTTCAGTTCATCGCCACAGCTTGGGCATGTATCATTGTTCATACAATGGGGATTGTGTTAAGAGGTGCAGCTCGTATCCGCTGCATCGACCTTTGGTGCTCGGGTATGGTATAAAACTTGTAGGGCAAAAACAATTATGCTGTCAAGATCTTCCGCCAGTACTCATCCACAGTGGCAACAATGGGTTGATGCATTGACTCAATCCGGCATCGCGCACGCAGCCCAAGAAGTACAGAATATTTTAGAATCAGGCCTTCCGGTCCAGGCAGCAGTAGATCGGCGCTGTCGCAGAGAGCCACTCGCCTATATTGTGGGATGGCAGCCATTCTATCATCGCCGTTTTTCTGTCAACCGTTCCACGCTGGTTCCTCGGCCCGAAACGGAGCATCTCATGCAGGCCTTGTTGATGAAGATCAAAAAAACACCCGCTGCACATATTGTCGATTGTGGCACAGGGTGCGGTGCAATCGCCATCACGCTCAAGGCAGAGATTCCAACACTCACTATAATCGCAACCGACATCAATGAGTCCACACTCGCCATTGCCCGTGAGAACGCGGTCGCGAACCGCGCCGTGGTCGATTTTCGATTGGGCAATCTCCTCGAACCGGTTGCGGCCGATCGTGTTGACGGAATTATCGCAAACCTACCCTACTTGCCGACCTCATGGAATGGAGCGCTTGAGCCAGAGCTTTCGTACGAACCAGAAATCGCTCTTTTTGCTGGCAATGATGGGCTCGATGCGGTTCGATTGTTTGTGGATCAATTGGGCGCGCGTCTCTGGCCACTCCCTTGGGTCGTTCTCGAATTACTGCCGGAGCAAGTGCCAATCGTTTCGAACTTGCTCAAGAATGCGATCGGCGGGGGCATAACGACACTTCTGGATCTTTCCGGGGCAGAACGGTTTATTCTATGGGATCACGAATGATACTGTGGTTTCTTATATTGGGGCTCCCGTTGTACCAACTGCGGTGGAGTTTTTTTGGGATTCCCACGACTGGATTGGAGATGATTATTCTGTTGTGCGCGGGGATTTTTATCGACATACAGGATGGTAAGACCTTCTTACAACGATTACGCCATTTTTTTACAATTGAAGACCAGATGCTCCGTTGGGCCGCGATTGGGTTCTTTGCAGCAACCACAATAGCGTTGATTGCTCATCCAACACCGGGTGCCGCAGGTATCTGGAAGGCATACGTTGTCGATGCGATGATTGCGGGGTTGACGGTGTATCGTGTTGCGCGACTCAATTCCGATGCGCTCCAAACCGTTGCATCGGCTGCCGCGGCCCTACTGACCGTCATTGGCGGGATTGCAGTCCTGCAATGGTTTTTCCCTTCTGGCGTTCCGATTGCGGGGGCTATTATCTTCCCAATTTCGGATCCTGATTGGAGCAGTCGCACGCTCTTTAGGGCAGTCAGCGTATTCCCTTACCCCAATGCAGTGGGATTACTTGCAGCGCCGCTGGTTGCCCTCATCATTGGATCAATTCTTCAAGTCGGTCGGAAACCTCTATTGATGACAGGTCTTATGGCAGGGCTTTTGTCTATCACGCTCGCAAATTCAAATGGTGCCATGCTCGCGGTGATTGTGGCGCTCCTCGTGATCGCAATTGTGACGCGATTGAGCAAATCGCAGCGGTTATGGTTGATCGCGCTGGGTCTAGTATTTTGGGTACTTTTACCATTTGTGCCTTGGGGTTCGGTTGCTCAACCGATTGTGCGAACGAACCCATCCTTTCTCCTGCGGTTAGAACAGCACAATGAAACAAGGGCATTGATCGCCGGCTCCCCGTTGTTTGGCGGGGGGCTTGCGAATTATCAATTCGCGATCGCCCCGTACCACAACACAGAAGTCTCTGGTCCATCGCTCTTGTACCCCCACAATCTTGTCCTTGCACTTTGGACAGAGCTTGGATTTTTTGGCCTTGTCGCCTTCTTGATATTGATTCTACTGACCCTGCGCCATCTCGCCGAACGCCAACAACACACCGAGCTCGCGTTGTTCGGTGTGTTGGTTGCTATTCTCGTCCACGGCATCGTGGACGTGCCCTATTTTAAGAATGACTTGTCGGTGCTATTTTGGGGGCTGTGGGGACTGTCGTGGGGGCTGCAGTCGCAGAAAGCCTGTCCTCAAGCTGTCGGATCTGCACCGCCGCTTTAAGGACGGTATCGGCACTAATCGAAATCGAATCAATTCCTTCACGCACCAGGAATTCCGCAAAGTCGGGGAAGTCGGACGGCGCCTGGCCGCAAATGCCGACTTTGAGGCCGCGTGCATGCGCCGCGGCGATGAGCGTCTTAATGAGCTTGCGGATTGCGGGACTGCGTTCGTTGCCCACATGCGCAATCATCTTGGAATCACGATCAAGGCCGAGCGTGAGTTGCGTGAGATCGTTTGATCCGATAGAGAACCCATCAAAGATATCGGCGAATTCCTCCACCTGTAAGATATTCGATGGGATTTCTGCCATCACCCAGATTTCGAGTCCTTCTACAATATCCCCGTTCTTTTTTTTCTTCCGTACCTCCGGCGTGATGCGATTATTGAGCCCGTATTTTGTAATGAGCTCAACGACTTTTTTGCCTTCTTCGGGAGTGCGGCAGAATGGGACCATGACGCTCACGTTCCACAAGCCCATTTGCTCTCGGACACGTTTCACTGCTTGGCATTCCAGCGAGAACGCTTTTTCAAATTGCGGATCGTAATATCGGCTGGCACCGCGCCAACCGAGCATGGGGTTTTCTTCTTTTGGTTCAAACAATGTGCCACCCATCAGATTCGCGTATTCGTTGCTTTTAAAATCGCTAAACCGCAGGAGCACATCATACGGGTAGAACGCAGCGCCCAATTGCGCAATGCCGTAACTCAACGTATCGACATAATACTCGAGTTTGTCTCGATACCCCTTGGTCAATGTTTCCACCTGCGCTTTCACTCCCCCATCCGCGAGTTCATCAAACTGGATGAGTACGTTGGGATGTATTTTAATGTAGTTGGAGATGATAAATTCCTCTCGGGCAAGACCGACCCCCCGATGTGGGAGCTTGGCATGGTGGAACGCCAATTCCGGATCTGCCGCGATGAGCTTGATGTCCACCGACGGCGGCTGGAATCCGGTTAGGTCATTGCGCTCGATTCCAAATTCCAGCAACCCCTGGTAGACTCTACCAACTTCGCCCTCTGCACAACTCACGGTTAATTCCATTCCCGTGGTAATCACCGCAGTCGCATTACCGCACCCCACCACTGCCGGGATTCCCAACTCGCGTGAAATAATCGCCGCATGGCTGGTGCGCCCCCCAGAATTAGTGACAATCGCGGATGCCAGCTTCATGATCGGCTCCCAATCGGGGTCGGTAATTTCGGTCACCAAGACTTCGCCTGCTTTAAATTCTGCCATTTGTGCCACATCCGAAATACACCGGGCGCTGCCTTTGCCGATTTTCGCCCCTACTGCCGCACCCTGCACGAGAATGGGCCCGCGCTGTTTGAGACGATATTCTTCGAGAACATGGCCTTGCTGTTTTTGTGATTGTACAGTTTCTGGGCGCGCTTGGACGATAAACAGACTGCCGAGCTGCCCATCAACCGCCCATTCGATGTCCATGGGGCGGCCATAGTGATCTTCGATTAATACAACCCATCGTGCGAGTTGCAGGACCTGGTCATCACTCAATACAAAGGCATGTTGGAGTTCGTCCGCCACCAGCACTTCTTTCGTAAGGTTCCCGGCATCCTGCGAATAAATCAGTTTGTGTTTTTTGGGGCCTGCGCGTTTGCTTACGATCGAACGGAAGCCCTTGCGCAATGTGGGTTTAAACACTTTGTACTCATCGGGGATGACCGCGCCTTTTACCACCAGTTCCCCTAATCCCCAACTGCCATTAATAAGCACTATATCGCGGAAGCCGCTTTCGGTATCCAAACTGAACGCCACGCCCGAAGCGGCAATGTCGCTGCGGACCATTTTCTGTACTGCCACCGAAAGCGCAACGTCAAAATGGCTGTATTGTTGATCCTGCCGGTAGGAAATCGCGCGATTGGTAAACAATGATGCAAATGCTTTTTTGATGTGTTCAAGTACCTCGAGTTCCCCGCGGACATTTAAATAGGTTTCTTGTTGGCCCGCAAACGAGGCATCCGGTAGGTCTTCTGCCGTGGCAGAAGACCGGACAGCCAGATCAAGACTCTTTGTATCCGTTTTGCACTGTTCGGCCAGTTTGCAATGTGCGGAGCGGATGTCTGACTCCAGTTCTGGTGGGAATTGTCCTTCCAGGATCATTTGGCGGATAGTTTGACCGCAGGTCTCCAGCGCGGCAATGTCACGCGTATCCAGCCCCTGCAACGCATCGTGAATTGATTGATCCAACGTATTGTGGGAGATGAACGTACGATAGGCGTATGCGGTGACGGCAAACCCATAGGGCACTTGCACGTGTTCATCCGGGAAGGCAGAACTCTCCGCGGTAGTGAGCTTCTGGTATAACTCCCCGAGGTTCGCATTCTTCCCCCCGACCAATGGAACATCATCTTTGTTAATCTCTGAAAACCAGAGAATGTGAGATTCCGTTCGTGACATAGTGAGGTGATGTGTCGGTAGCGACACGGGTATGGGGTAAATGGCTTTGGTAGAAAGAGCTTAAAACGAGGTCTTTTCGATGATACGAGTGTCGAAACCAACACCCAAAACCGGTGGCCAATGATTGCAACTGTGGATAGCCGTCCATAGTGTAGCATTAGCGCAAGAAAACTCAACATTCCGGGCCGATCCAGTGGTCTTCCCACTCTACTATGGCCTTGCTACAATATAACCACTTTGTTTCTTATCATTTTTTTATGCCGAGATTACAAATTTCTCGTCGGGGCCAGTCGGTCATTGCTTCCCCAATCCGAAAATTTTTGCCACTGTTGCAAGCAGCCCAAAAACGAGGCGTTGAAGTCTATAAACTTAATACCGGTGACCCGGATATCGCGGTTCCACCGCTTTTTTTTAAAACACTCAAACAATATAACAGTCCAAATCTTCCCTATGCTCCAACCCCCGGATTCCCATCGCATGTGAACGCATGGATCCAATACTATAAACAATTTGGTGTAAGGTTGGAGCCAAACAATATAATTCCCACCGTCGGATGTGCCGAGGCAATCCTTCTCGCATTGATGGCGGTCGCTGACGATGGCGATGAAATTCTTGTATTCGAGCCGTTGTACGTAAGTTACAAATCGTTTTCTGTGATGATCGGAGTCAAGCTTGTCCCCATTCCATTGTCGGCCGAAAATAACTTCGCGCTGCCGTCCATGAACGTGCTTCAAGCAAAAGTGACGGCGAAGACAAAAGCGATTGTTGTCATTAATCCCGACAACCCGACTGGGAAGCTGTGGAGTGACGAGGAACTCTCACACGTCGTCAGATTCGCCAAAATAAATAATCTTTTTGTGGTCGCAGACGAAACGTACCGAGAGATCCGTTTTGTCGGCAAAGCTTCTTGTCTGTTGGCAGACAGTGAATCGCATAATAATACGATTGTGATCGACAGTGTCTCGAAGCGCTTTTCCATGCCAGGAGCACGAGTGGGTTGCGTCGTCTCATACAACGAAGAAGTAATGGGGGCTGTCCTCAAATTTGCTCAAGCGCGTTTGTCGGTAGGAACGCTCGAACAGTTTGCATTAGATTCCTTAATAAAACAATCAAAAAAAATTACTGCGCCAATCAGGAAGGAATATCAAGCTCGGCGAGACATTGTCTATTCGGCGCTCTCCGCAATGCCGGGAGTCACCTGCAGTAAGCCCGATGGCGCATTCTATATCATCGCCAAACTTCCGGTAGAATCGGCAGAAGAATTTGTCAAGTGGCTGATCCGCGACTTTACGTACAAAAACCATTCTGTCATGGTTTCCCCGATTGCGGATTTCTACATCACTCCGGGCCGCGGTAAGGACGAAATCCGCATCGCGTATGTCCTCAAAATCCCGCTGCTCAAAAAGGCAATGGAAGTTTTAAGCAAGGGGTTAGAAGCGTACGGCCATCGGAAATAGGCTTTGGGGTGTGTACCTCGGCGCTATATCTTTACGGTTTTCCGAAACCCAATGCGATCATGCGCAAAGGCGGAAGTTCTCCACATTGACCCGCGGATGACGCCGGAGTCTCCATAGCGATCATTGATAGCGTCGAGCGCTTTTGTGAGGCGGTCATCGATACCATATCCGGGGCTATTGCCGGGTACCGGTCGTGACGTCGCCAACGAATCAAGCAGGGAGAGTTGCTCGGTATGGAATCGAAGATCACTGACCGTAACCGCAAGAAATGTTACCCGACCAACAAAAGAGTCGCCGATCAAATCGCGCGACTCTTTAAATATTGCCGCACTGTCCCACAGGGGGTGGTGCAGTCGACGATGACGCGACCCCCCGCGGGCAGAGGCCCAAGCCACTGCGAGAGCCCATGCTTGCCGCCCGTCGGCGCGCAGGCGCCTTCCTGTTTTTTCGCATAATTTCATCAATACTCGTTGTGCCGCTGAGGGCGCTTGCGCTTCTGCCGGTAGGCAGTATGAATGCCCGATACTTTTCGGAGCGCTGTTTCTTGTTTCTTGCTCACTGTTCACGAACTCAATCCCGTTGAGGTTGGCCCACAATTGATACCCATAACTCCCAAGCGCCTCCATAAGATTCGCGACCGGGTATGCGCGAAGCTCATTGAGGTTTGTGATTCCAAGACGGTTCAACCGCAGTGCAATCCGGTCGCCGATTCCCCACGCATCGGTGAGCCCAATCCGCGCATACATCGCCCCCAATTGATCCATTGTGACGATCGTTAGCCCATCCGGCTTTTCAAAATCACTGCCAAACTTTGCCAGCCACCGCGTCGGCGCAATGCCGATCGAACAGCGAAGCCAGTTTCCCACTTCCTTCCGGATCCGTTGTTTTATTTCTTGCGCAATACTGTTCACTGTTTTCTGATCACTGTTCACTGCAAGGAACGCCTCGTCAATACTGTATGGCTCTATAGAATCCGTGTATTCTGCCAAAATCCCAAAAATCCGTTTGGTCGTCGAACGATACTTGCGAGGATCATTTTGTACGAGCAGAATCTCTGGGCACATCCGACGTGCCTCAGGGACGCGCATGCCCGTCGTTACCCCGCGCTTCTTGGCTTCGATCGAAGAGGCAATAATGCACCCATAGTCATTGAGGTACGCGCAAATCCCCACCGGCCGCCCGCGCAAAAAAGGGTTCGCCTGCTGCTCAACAGAAGCAAAGTAGGAGTTCATGTCAATATGGAGCCACATACATAAAATTTGTGAAATGTCGTTTATCCCGTATACTAGAGTTTCCGAAAGATTATTTCCTCGAACCTACAAAAAACTGGGGATCAAGGAGGATTCCATGCAAAAAATCGAGCCCCTTTCACTCGACCTGCTCATCGAGTGTCTGCTGGGAGCCGATGGGGTCCCGTATCAGGAAACCCTCGAGCACTTGGAAACAAGGATGCTCGATGAACATTTGGAGAGCAGGTCGTTGGTGGAAGACCTACTCCAACGGTATCAACGCCATGGCGTTGAGGAAGCGGAAAAGAGCAGGATTTCATACATCCTTACGCTCATCTTCCTCCACCGCCACACCGAATCTCCATTAACGGCGGAAGCGCTGTCCGTGGCCTTACTGAAGGCCATCAACCTGCCAGGGGTTCTCTTGGTGGTCGCACAAACGGATCACCGGCCTCGCGTGCAGGCGCAAGCGCTACGATATCTGGCCGAACACCACATCTACCTGATCTACGCCCTGCGACGATCTCCTCCATTTATCTCCTACCTCAAGGAGTTGAACGAAGGAAGAGTGCCTGCTGTGGTGAAAGTGGCCGCAGCACTGGCCTTGGAGAACCTCCGGACATTCTACCCTGAAGATCCGGACGTCGCCGAGCTCTTCCACGATGCGCGGACGACCAGCGGAAGCTGGCAGATCCGCGACCTCCTGGACCAATCCGAGGCCGCCCGCAAAGCCCGCGATAAGAAGGACGGTTCCTAGAGGGATCAAATCCCCTTTTTATTAACCGTCAGCTGAAGCAGAGGGCTTCGGCTGACGGTTTGTCTTTTATTCTACGTAATACCCCGAGAGCTTCCACTGTTGTTTGAGACTGTAATAATCGAGTTGATACGCTGCTTGGGCAGAACTGACCGCAAAGTGGATAATCCGCTCGCGGCCAGAGATGGAGTCAAACACAAGGTTGACTGCCTCCACGCTAATACGCCGCCCGCCCCACTTGAAGGCAACGGGTTTGACGCCGTTGCCGTTAAACGAAGCAAGGACATCGACGGGGGTGCTTAAGAATTCGTGCGGCATACGAGCATTAAATCAGCGATATTTACGGCACTACGGCGCGCCAGGATTCGATCCGTCAACTTACCAAACAAGGGGAACGAGTTATTCTCATCCAAGAATTTTTGTATGTCCAAATTCAACGCTTCTGCTCGCGCTCGTGTGCTGACATCGGCAATAGCGCCCGCACAATGAGAATTGTCATACCCATCAGAGCCGACACTCGCAATTACTTGGTTATTTGCCAAACTCCCCAACGCCCCAAGGACGAGTTCTTGATTGCGGCCGCCTTTCCCAGACCCCCGGACCGTCACCGTGGTTTCCCCGCCAACGATCAGGGCCTCGCCGGGGCGGCATTCTTTGGCGAGCCGTTTGCCGAGATTCCGCGCTTCCCCTTGGGCAGCATCCGAAAAAATTCGTGAGCCAAACCCCTGGCGCCGCGCTTCGATCGCCATCGCCTCCAGTGCAATACGATTCGAAATAAGAAGATTATTTTCAATATTTCGGAAGATACGTTTATTCTTGGGCGTCTCGTGGAGCCGACCAAATTCTACATGATATTTGTTAAGGACCGCTCTTGCCTGCACCACGGTAGTACGATCGTAGACCGTGGGCCCGGACCCAATGGTCGAGAGGTCGTTGCCGCAGACATCAGAGAAAATGAGGTTGACCATGGTGCCGGAACACAATGCCGCCATAGCGCCCCCGCGCAACTGGGAATTGTGCTTACGGATCGTGTTAATCTCATGGATTGTCGCGCCGCGCTCAAAAAGGAGTTTGATCAGGTCCCGTTCTTGCTGCCACGAGCCACGAGCATGCGGTGCACACAGCATAGTGCTGGCCCCGCCGGAGATCACCGTGATCACAAGATCCTGTGATGCGACACGCCGTAGCAGCCCAATAATCTTTTTGGATGCCGTAACATTGGCAGCGGATGGCAAGGGATGCGTGGTGCGAGAGACCCGCACGCGCGCGAATGACCTGCCTTGGAGATCCAGCACAATCCCCTCTGCAAGTCTGTTGCCCAACCGATGGGCAATCACTTGGCTGGCGTGGAATGCGACCTTCCCGACTCCGATAAAATAAACCTTTTGGAACTTAGAAAGGTCGTGCTGTTTGTCGCCAAGAATAATGCGACTCCCATGTCGCCGAATAAGTTTTTCGAGCAACGGTTTTGTTTCGATCGCCCGATACCCAGACTCCAAGATTGCTAAAGCCTTTTTCCGCAGGGGGGTACGCGCAAGTTGTCGAGCGTTCAGTATCATCATAGTGTCGCGAACTTGCGGATCACCGCCCGCACCACCCCTTGGATGATCGGATCTTGCACATAAATCGGCTGCATGCTGCTGTTGGCCGGCTGCAACCGAATGCGTTGGGTCTCACGATAAAATCGCTTGAGCGTGGCGTACGCATTATCGAGGAGCGCTACAACAACATCTCCGTCTTTGGGGCTGGGGTTGCGTTCCACCACTACAAGATCGCCATCGAGAATGCCGTCTTCAATCATAGATTCCCCCTTCACCCGCAATACATAGGTATTGATGGCATCCACGACCAAGTCCGCGGGAACGGCCATGGTTTCGTGCTCTTCAATTGCCTCAATGGGCTGCCCTGCCGTTATAAGCCCTACCAGTGGCAAGAAGAGCGCATGCGCAGGGTCTAAGGTGAGATCATGCACCATTTCGACGGCCCGAGCACGGCCCTTATCCATGGTGAGGTGCCCCTTTTTTTCAAGAGATTTAATGTGCTCATGGATCGTCGCCGGAGAAGATTTGCCCATTGCGGCCGCGATCTCGCGATACGTCGGTGCATAGCCTTTTTCTTTGCTATAAAACTCGATGAATTCCAAGACTTCTTTCTGTTTGCGCGTGAGGGGTTTCTGGTGGGACATATCGACAAGAGATAATGATATCAGGATATAAGGATATAAAGAGCCGACCCGCCAATATCTCCATATCCCAATATCTTCATATCTTGTATTGTACCGAACAAAAACCGAATGTCAAGAATATGCTTATCCACACCCTTCCACCCTTCGAATTTCGGAGTGCAGGCATATTCAACAACATTCATCAGTGTGTAAAAATCAAAGCCGGCCCCATGATTACTGGGCCGGCTTTCCCTATGCTATGATGATTTTGTTCACTAATGACTCGCTGTCAAAAAGGGGTTGGCCACGAGCGTGGGTTGTGTTGCTTGGCCGATCATCTTGGCATCCAACGCTGCGCAGACCGTTTCCACAATCATGCGAGTGACTTGGTACGGGTCCATGTTGGCATTGGGCCGACGATCTTCGAGATAGCCCTTCTTGTCGCGCGCCACTTGCCATGGGATCCGGATGGATGCGCCGCGATCCGATACGCCCCAGCGGAACTCATCATACCGCGATGTTTCGTGGCGGCCGGTCAATCGCTGTTCGATGCCAAACCCATACACCGCAACATGCTCATGATGCCGCGCTTTCAATGCCTCAACCGCAGCTAAAATCGGTTCATACATTTCGCGCATCCCCTTGGTCGAGAAGTTGGTGTGCGCTCCGGCGCCGTTCCAGTCGCCTTTTACTGGTTTGGGAGCCAAGGTTGCATACACGCCATATTTTGCCGCGATGCGGTACAAAAGCCAGCGACTCATCCAAAGCTGATCGGATACTTCTGTCGGTCCCAGTGTCCCCACTTGGAACTCCCACTGTCCGGGCATCACTTCGGCATTGGTGCCGGCGATCGTAAGTCCTGCTGCTAAGCAGGCGGCGGTATGTTCTTCGATAATTTCTGCACCAAAGACTTCATCCGCGCCCACACCGCAGTAGTACCCCCCTTGTGGAGCAGGGAACCCATTTTCTGGCCAACCCAGGGGTTTAGCGCCTTTAAACAAGGTGTATTCTTGTTCAATACCAAACCACGAGTCATGGTGCGCGTATGTTGCAGCGGCCATTGCGTTTGCCGCACGGGTGTTACTCGCATGCGGGGTCATGTCGACGTTGAGTACTTCGCAAAGCACGAGACGGTCTTTCCCCCCTCGGATTGGGTCATGGCAACTGAACACCGGTTTTAACACGCAATCCGAAAGGTTCCCTGGCGCTTGGAATGTGCTGGAACCGTCAAACCCCCACACCGGCGGCTCTTCGCCCAACGGGACAACCTTTGTTTTTGAACGGAGTTTTTGCGTGGGGTCGCCAAGATCCGGGCGTCCCCCATCGATCCAAATATATTCAGCTCGATACACCTCACGAGGATTGCTGACAGTGTGCATACGCAGGGTAGTACGAAAGATACTATGAAGGTATATAAAGAAAAAAACAGCCAGACCGGACATCACTGTCTCTTGGCGCCCATACACTCCATTGTGCACAAACGCTTTGGTCGCCTGTTATCATCCTTGTATTGACCGTATCATGCTCTCACTTCTGCTGTCAAATTGTTGTGGCGCCTATCCCCCTCACCCTCACCCTCTCCCAGAAAGGAGAGAGAACTCTATGGTAAGTGAGGAACCGCTGGCCTCGTATAGTGGAGCATGTGGGGGCTCCAGTAATACGAGACCAGCGGCGGTCGACCTAGTCCCCGAACGCGCCGGGGACCCCGTCCTCGACGTCATCGGCGAGGGCCTGGGGCAGTGGGGCAACGGCGGGGGCGTCGGTCTTGGAGGGGTTGCTCTGCTCCCCCCTGTTCGCTCCTTGGCCTCGTTGGCCATGGCGGTCTCCTTCCCCAGCGGTTTGTGTCAAAATCCGCTGGATCCAAAAAAGCTCACCAGGCGGTGAGCGGAACGTTCAATCCAAATCAATGCTTAACAAAAGAAGCATCCCCTGCCGGAGATGGATCCCTTTGTGAAGAATTGATTGCGGTACGAATCGCATATCTTAATACAGCTTCTCGACGTTCCCGGGCTTGCTTTCGACAATCGTTGTGGTGGTCCATTCCGGATCCAAGCCGTTCAAGCGGATGGGTTTGCCAAGCCATTCTTTGAGCCTTCCATCCTGCAATGTCCACTGGTATGTTTGAGTATACGCATTTTCCTTTTTAGGCGCAAGCACAGTAAAGTTAAATGTGGCCACCTCGCCGGGTTTGACCACGGATTCCTTCATCAGCACAACCCGTTGTTTATCCCGCCAGCTTTTGTCGTAGAGCGGCGCTTGAAGCTTGACGTTTTCCCCATAGGCGTTCAACCGCACTGTCATCTTTTTCCATGGAACAATTCCGGTATTTTTTATGCGAATCGTGGCTTTGGCTTTTTGCCCTGGTTTAAGGGTCTTTGGCAAATCCTCTTCTACAACTTCGCCCTGCAGTGGCGATTGGGCAACGACAATCAGCGATGACCGTGTCCCCCCGATTGCAATGGGCCCGGTGGGCGTTGTCGCGGAGGGTGCGGTCGCATTTGCCGCTGACGGGACGATGGTGGTTGTGGGTTGATCGCCAAATACACTATACGCCGTAATGCGTACAGTAGGGTTATCCACAGATGCCGACACTGTCGGCTGGTAGCGCAACTCGATCAGTTGGTCATACCCTCGAACAATCTTGGGCAACTGGAATGGCACCGTAAAGGTTGCGGTTTGGCCAGGCGCAATGGTTTCTTCTTTCGGGATAAATCCTCCGCTTGCGGCTGGCCACGCTTTTGTTTTTAGTGGGCTGGGCGCACCCGCAACGTCCATCACCGAGAGTTTTGTGGTCGCTTTCTCCCATGTCTTCATCCCAACATTTTTAAACGTCACGCTGTAGGTCGTCGTGGACCCCGCCAACGGCTTACCCGAGGGTTCAAACCCAATCAATGTGCCGGCGAATGCGTCGTTGAGAGTAAGCGCCGACCCTTGAGGGAAAAATCGGGTGAGTTTACGGTTGGCAATCACGGGAGCAGCAGCAATTTGTGCGCTGGTAAACAACGTCGGCACGATTCCCGGGTCTACAAAAGAATGAACTTGATTCGATTGCAGCACTTGATATTGGTTTGTGTCGCGATTGCGCACAATAGTCCGATCATCCAGGAGCGGTTTGGTGTATCGTTTCCAGATTCGATAAAAATTATAATTTGCGCCGATCAGGCGATCGTTGTAGCGAGATCCGCCCCGCCATGGGTTATAGATGTACAAGCCCGCTGTCGCTTGGTTGGCTGGAACAATTGTAAATCCGTCGAGCGTATTACTGGCAACGCCCGCGCGAAAACTTGAGAATTCTGTGGGGTGATCAAAATAATACCGCAACCGCTTGGCCGCGGCGCGGACTTGATTGCCAAACCCTTTATACGCAGAAACTCCTGCACACCCATCGCACCGCGAATACCCGGTCGCCCAATCAAATTGTTTGGCGACAGGGTCCGGATCTTCGATCAGAGATTGTTCTTTCTGTAAGATTGCGAGCACAATCTCGGGATTGATGCGCGCATCTTGCGCTGCTTGCCAGATGATGTGTGCAGCGGTCTCTATTTGGCCCGTGTCGGGATGCGGCTCCGTATAGCTCCGGATAAATCCTTCCTGTGCGTTAAGAAAATCTTGGATTTGCTGCTCGGTAAAACTTAGCGTATCCGTTAAATCCTCATCGCTTATAATATCATTCGCATTAAATTCAGGGTCAGAAGCCACATCAACCGTGGCCGCATAGAGCGACAACGGTTGGATAAGGACGACGAGGCTCAATAGAGCGATGATGATGAATTTCTTGATCATGGCGGTATTATAGCACATCGTCATTGCAAAATTAAGATTTTAGAATTATGATTGTTGGAAGTAAATAAATCGGTATGTTCTCTTGGTCTTCCATTAATGCGCCCATTATCGGCCTTTCTCCCATGGCAGATATGACGGATCTGCCGTTTTGTTCTGTCGTGCGGTTGGTACATACTGAGGGCAAACAACATCGCAGTCCTGTCATGTTCCGCGAAATGGTCGCATCCGAGGCGATTGTCCGCGGTAACGCGAAAACACTGGGCATGGCGCGATTTGATCCGATTGAACGGCCATTGATCCAACAAATTTTTGGCTCTGAGCCCGAGACAATGGCGCGCGCTGCTGCAATCATCATGGAAAAATTTGGACCCGATGGCATTGACATTAACATGGGGTGCCCGGTGTATAAACTTACGAGTACGTTCAACGGCGCTGCGCTGATGAAGGAACCCGAACGCGCCAGCGCCATTGTGCGCGCCATCAAAGCGGCGCTCGCTGGTGCAGCACCGCTGTCCGTAAAAATTCGATTAGGTTGGGGTGATCCAACACAAGCGCGAGAATTCGGAAAAATTCTTGAGGACGCCGGCGCCGACCTCATTACCGTCCATGGCCGAACAAAATGCCAGGCGTACAGCGGCAAAGCGGACTGGAACGAAATCGGTGAAATAAAAAAAGGGGTGTCAATCCCCGTGCTTGCTAATGGTGACATTGTCGATGGCGCAACAGCATTGCGAGCGTTGGAAGCAAGCGGCGCCGATGGAGTAATGGTGGGCCGCGGGGCGCTGGGCAACCCCTGGGTGTTTGGTGAAATTGCGGTTGCTCTACGTTGTCATCCTGAGCAAAGCGAAGAATCTCGCGATTCTTCGCTGGCGGCTCAGAATGACAAACTGTATCGCTCACCTCTCAAAGAAAAAATCTCCGTCATCCTTCATCACGCTGAACTCATGGTCGAACATTATGGACCCCACGGGATTGTCCTTTTCCGGAAACATTTAAGTTGGTATCTCAAACGATTCGCCGGATCAAAACCGCTGCGAGCTCGCCTTATGAAAGTCCAAACCCTCGACGAGCTCAAAACAATATTCGCTTCACACAACATTCTCACATTCTCAAGTTTATAAGGATGTTATTGTTGGCGATCGGATCAATCAATGCCGTCGGGATCAATCCGAATAATCCGATCATCCTCCGTTGAGGGATCCCCCCTCCTGTCTCGATTGGACGTAAGCAGATACAGCATTCCATCGGGTCCCTGCCGCACACTGCGCAGACGCCCAAACGTTGATCGAAAATAGGCCTTGAGCCCGACTACAGAGCCATCACTTGCAATAGTGGCGCTGTACAAAGACTCTCCTCGAAGTCCAGCAAAAAACATTCTATTGTTGATAAACGTCATGCCCGACGGCGCCCAGGTTTCGTTAGGACCGGAGTGGATGACTGGCGTGACCATACCCTCGTGTTTCTGATCCCCTTGAATCGTCGGCCAGCCGTAATTCGCGCCTTTTGTGATGCGGTTCACCTCATCCAACCCGGATTGTATACCGCTTCGACCGTGCTCGGTCGCCCACAATTTCCCTTGCATGTCCCACGCGATCCCTTGGACATTCCGATGCCCATACGAATACACCGCATTGCCAAAAGGGTTATCGCTTGGAAGAGTTCCGTCGTCCTTTACCCGCAAAATTTTTCCGGCCAAAGAATTCTTGTCTTGAGCAAGGTTGCTTTTTTGCGCATCTCCAGTGGTGATGTAGAGCATTCCGTCTGGCCCAAAAGCTAAGCGACCGCCGTCGTGGTTTGATGCGCCGGGGATACGATCGAGAATCACTTGCCGATCCTTTAGAGTTTTGCCGTCGAGTTGATATCGCTCCACGCGATTAATCAAGCCACCCCCTGATTGAGAGGTGAGATAGAGATAAAGAAATTTATTTTTTTCAAATTCTGGATGCAGGGCAAGCCCGAGCAATCCCCCTTCGCCACGATGAGCAACTCCTTCTACCGGAATTACGGTGCTCTGATCATCAATCAACAGGAGTTGTCCAGCGCGTTGGGTGACCAACAATTTCCCATCCGGTAAAAATGCAATTCCCCAAGGGATAGAAAGATTTTTGGCGATGACTTCCGGGGCCTTTTGTTGATCGTTTGTATCAATTGATGGCGTCTGCCCTTCGGGGTATTGGCGCAATGGGGTCGGCCAAAAAAACCATTGTTGGTTCTTCCAAACAATCAACGCGCCTGCGATAACAATAATGCCAACGGCAAGCGATATTTTGGTATATCCCCTCATAATGCTCTCTTCTTCATTCATCAGGAGGTCGCACGCACCGTACCAAGCGGATGCCTTTTAAGCTGGTGGTCTTTCTCAACCAATAAGCAGCCGTTCTCGATCCCCGGTATCGCATCACAGCCATCAATAACAATCTTGTTGTACGCATCAATACATCCCCATTTGCCGTCGGTGTCCATCTGCCCAACAACATAGGCATTGCCTTCATACAGAAAATAATTGTCGATCATCCCCATGCCAGAGATAGTGGCGATGAGATTGCCTTGAGTATCCACAATCTTCTGTGTCCCATCCGATTGTCGGATTGCCAATGCAGCCACCTCGTTACGATTCCCTCCCTTGCCATTGGGGAGTGTTTGGATATCGCCGCTGGCGATACACCCTCCTTCACGTGTATAGACTGATTCTTCGCGCGTCGCGCCCTTGATCGAGTACAAGTACGACCCATTGTCGGTCGTATACACAACATCAGACCCGACCGTAAACCCGCCCATCGACGGAGCTATAATGTCTTCGCCGTGATCGTCAACAATTCGCTTCTGCCCATCGTGGGTTATTTCCACGTATGGTCGCTTGGTATCTTGATTTCTGATGATGGCGCGCGAACATGGCAACCTTTTCCAGGATTCTGTGAACACGACAGTCCGCTCAATTTTTTTATTTTTATATTGTTCTGTCACAACGATCAGCCCGCGCGCCGTTGCGCATGCCGCATCAATACGGTCGGTATCAGGCAAACCCAGAGGGGCTCCGTCCGATCGAAATACCCTTGTTGCCGACTCCACAAATACGTCGTTGTCCGTTGCCAGGAGTGTTAAGCTATCAGCACTCCCTTCATGGGGACCGATGAGATCCCCATGTTCGTTGCGAAGATAATAGCGTGATTTTTCTTTTCCGTTGATATAGAAGTGGCCTGCTACGTTCTGGAGTTGTGGCCGATCCCTATAGGGGCTGCCGATTCTCTCTCCCGTTTCATTTATTACCTGCCACATGTCATTGTCCAGCTTAGCACAAAAGAATAATCTGCCGGCAGATTCCACAGGGTAATCAATTTGGGCATATTCCAATCCTATCGGCCGGGGTGTGCCTTCTGCCAACAATACCGTTTTCCCGCCTCCTCCCTTCGTACGAATTTTCGCTTTTACAATCAGCCGACCGTTGGCAAGAAGGCAATCGTCCTCGGATAAAAATTTGTCTGTTGGAATTTCGTACCCAAACACATCTCTGCCATCATGGGCGGCGACAACCCGCACGCCCGTGGGTGAGCGGACAACAAAGAATTTCTTCTCACCCATGGAAAGTGATTCCCAAAGTTTCTCATCCTCTTTAAATTGATAGACGACATTGCTACGTTGCGCTTGTTCCAGAGTGTTGCCTGATTCTTGACGAGTCAGTGTATCAATGAACGCCCATACGGCGTCTTGCTGATCTTTAAGGGACCACTTCTCATGCGCCAAAATTGCTTCCCGTTTTTTTGTGAGCGTATCTCCCCCGATCCTTTGATAATTGGCCATTACTTTTGCAATGTGCTGCCACCGTGCTGGATTTTCCCCGGCAAGCACCGCTCGAATATAATTCTTCCGAGTGGGATAATCTCTATGCAACCCCGCCATTGTGGTGGCGATTGATGTATACACGCTCATGAGACGTTCTCGCGTGAGCTCCCGAACTTTTTTTTCGTAAGTCGCAACCAGCTCCGGATGCACACCGGATTCTTTGAGTATGGTCGCTTGTTGCAACAATTCGGACTGGATTTCGCTGATCACGGCATCGGTGAGATGATGATGGCTATACAACTTACTTTCTGTCAGCCGGCGAACAGTACTCTCCACTACTCCTGCGATCGGGCTCTTGGGTGATTCATTATTAAGAATATAAGCCATTGCCTCATTGGCAAATCCGGTAATATACCGGTCACGTGCCTCAAAGAGGAGTTCTTGGAACATGCTTTCGATTAACCGTTCGTGTTCAGTTTTAGGTACTTGAGGCAGATGCGCGATCAACGACTGTACAACGTGAGAACGTTCACCCCGATTTTTAATGAGGATTTCATAGAGGGAATGTTCGTTTTCGTGGTCGGTAGTTCCAGCACTTTCATAGCCCTTGCAGATGTTGAGCAATCCACGAGTCTCGAATGGGAGTGCTGTATACTGCTGGCCAAACCCCCGATTTGCGACCCATGTATTTAAATAGTTCTTATGGAAGCCACCCGACAACTCCGCGCTGCTGTTGTCACCTCCGTGCACCGCTGCATAGTCTTTTGAGTCTAACACAACAATTGTAATAGAGAGGGGTCCAGCGCTTACCACCCGGGATTGCCCATTGATTTCCACGCCCGTAACGCTCTTGAGAATAGCCCGTGCATCCGGACGGCCGTTGTATCCTGTATGTTCTTGGATGAGGGTTGCCACGCCTGCACGCATCTGCAATGCCAGTTGGATGCCGGCGCGGATCTCCTCAAGCACCGGCCGCGAAATAAATTGCGCCAAACCGCGTTCGACAGAGTCTGGATTAAAATCACTCGACCACAAACCGTTTTGGTTAGTGCGGCTCTCTGTCAGGTTTGCGAGTTGGTCGAGCGTTGCATACGGATTGAGGAAGCGATCCAAAAGGCTTTCATTCACCCGCAGGACCGCCTGTTTTTGGACTAATTTTGCATCCGCATATTCCCGAAGCGTCTGCAATGTATGCCTTTCTTTTTCTGCCGGCGAAAGCGTCAGATCGCCTTCGATATACTGTAATTCTGTCTCCAATGCCCGGCGCCCTTGGTGAATAAAATACTGCAAACGTTCTTCCATCTCTGATTGTTTCGCCGCTGTGCGTTGGGCTGTAAGCTTCTCCAAATGCCCGCTCACTTCGGCATACATTGCCTCCGCATCGCAAGGGTTGACTTCTCGCTGTTTGGCCAGGACCGCTTCGGTCATCCGGATCGCCGCTGCTAGGTCGCCCGTGTTCCGTTGCGCTATTGCTCGCGTACCCCCTCCCAGCCGAGGGCGCTGATTTTGCTCATGCGATGCGTCTACTGCTTCAGGATGGGGCATAGGCGTGCGAAAATTTCGGCAAGAGCTGCTCAACGGTGGTATCCGATCCGTAGGGAGCAATAAAGTAGTCGGATGCGTTCATGGGGCCGTATGGGATAAATGCAGACAATAACGCGTAATTGAAGTCATAGAGCCCGGCTTCAATAGCCCGATAATCAGCAGCGTTGAGCACTATTTGTTTACACCAGTAATATTCGCGCGTTAACGCTTCACGAACATCATCATTGAGGATGCGCCAAATAAATTTATCCAAAATTTCGTCCTGGGCGAATACTTCTTTAAGATTCGGAAGGGTTCCCGACCCCATGTTTATGTGTTGTTGCAACACCAATGCTTGTTTTTGCTCGAGAGTAGAACAATCACGAAGCATTTTGTAATACATAAGGAAGTAGAGCAAACAAATACCCAACCCTTCCGTGGTAAAAAGTCGTGTGTCGTATGCCTGTTGTTCTTCGAGGGTGCGATCATGCCGCATTTGTTCGCGCATTCGTGCTCGGCTTTCCTCCATCCGTACGCGTTTTACAAACGCTGCGCATAATTGTTGGTATTGCGTAAGACGTGGATCGCTTTTTTGTGGGCCAGCAAAAAGGTTCCCAAACGCAGTGAGCCCTTCGGCGAGAGCCGATTCGTTCGGCTGCGGCTGTTGGAGAAGCACCACCAGCGATGCAATCGTTTTCCCGGATTGAGAGCGCGGGTCAATCGTCGCGTAAATTGCCTGTACATCGCGGAGGAACGTTTTACGAGCCATGCTGTAGTTTGCCCGCCACAGGAAATAGGGGTATTGGCTCGCTTCTTCGAGGAATACAATGAGATGTTCTATGAGCATACCGGCTGTGAATAATGCCTTTATGTTCTCATACTTGGCCAAAAAATCAATTGGTACCAACAATGCCGCCATATTGGAAACCGCCGGACGGATCTTCCTCAGGGCCTCCGGGCGCCTGCATGACGTCATCAAGGGAAAACGAAGGAAAGAAATTTAATACGGCGTTTTCTTTTGGCGGGCTGCGGGCTTTGTTGTGACCGCACGGGCGGATTGCGGTTTCCATTGGAAGGCCTCCCATGTCCATTGCGCCGCATGCTCTACAATAGAAAACACGTTGCCCAGCGTCTGCGCGCCAAACACCACGATGGACAAGGGGTGTTTGCCATTGCTCACCCGCATCGCAACATTAGCTTTGGATTCGTCCAGCAACCCTGTTTTGCCGGCTAAAACGGTGATCGTTGATGCAGAAAGCAGTGTATCGGTATTTTTAATCGTATGATGTTGTTTGGTATTCCGGTTGTACCAGCGGTATTGCTTGGTGCGAAAGATCGGTTGCAAGGTGGCATTACCCAACGCCGCTTTGGCCAAGATCGCAACGTCGTGAGCGGTCGATACGTTTGCCGGATCAATACCGGATGGTTCAACAAATACGGTGTTGTTCATGCCCATTTTTTTCGCTTTTGCGTTCATGCGCGCCACGAATTGTTTACGCGTTAATCCCGTAGAGCGGGCAATGGCATTGGCGGTATTGTTGGCGCTACCAATGAGCGTAATATTGAGCGCTTCGCGAACAGTCAGCGGAGTTCCGGTCGCAACGCGCAAGCGTGCACCTTCGACTTCGTCGGCTTTTTGGAGGCGGATAATTTTGTTCCACCCGGGGTTGTGCTCGAGCACGACCAGGGCAGTCATGAGCTTGGTGATGCTGGCCAATGGCCAGGGGGTATCGGCGTTATAGCTGACGAGTAATCGGCCGGATTGTTCGTCTGTTATCAACAGAGATTGAGTTAATGGAAAATCCGTAAGGCTGAAATCTGGAGTTTGTGCAATACTAGAGCCACTAAACTATTAATCATCTATGATATGGCTCTAAAAAAAGTATCGATATTGCCCAAACTGCAGGTCTCAGAAGACCAAAAAGAAT
>JACRJV010000018.1 GCA_016215325.1 Candidatus Uhrbacteria bacterium | reverse complement strand
TTCCCTGGCTTTCACTCCACAATGCGACCGTGTCATTGGCAGCGGCCCCAGGGATATCGGCAAGTGCCACATCCATGCCCAGCATTCCGCCCACTGCCGTTTTTACAAGCGCCGCCGCCAACCCCCCGCGATGGACACTTTGGGCCGAGGCAACAACTCCCTTGGCAATGGCCTCATTCAGGGCTTGGTAGAGTATTATGTTTTTTTGAGTGTCCACCATCGGCACGTTGGCCCCGACGGCATCATGCATCGCGTAATATTCTGAGGCGCCGAGCTCATCGCGTGTTTCGCCCAACACATACACCAGATCGCCCGGAGTTTTTGCATCCAAGGTCATGGCAGAGCGCGCATCGTCCATCACGGCCAGCGATGAAACCAAGAGTGTGGGGGGAATCGAAAGAGTGAACGGCTTACCGTCCTGGTCAAATCCCTTGAAGTCATTAAACATACTGTCTTTCCCCGAGATAAAGGGCGTGCCGTACGCAACGGCCACATCATAACAGGCTTTGACGGCGTGCTTGAGTTGACCGAGTCGGATCGGATCAAACGAACTGCACCAGCAGAAGTTATCCATGAGAGCAATCCTCTCCAACGATGCCCCGGCGGCGACCGCATTGCGGATAGCGGTATCAATGGCCGCCGCCGCCATCGCGTAGGTGCTGATATCGCTGTACGTCGGATAGATCCCGTGCGAGAGCACCACCCCTTTGATTGAATCCAACAGCGGACGATTCACGCTGGCATCGCCTTGGATGCGGCCGCGGCCTTGCAGGGGTTTGACCACCGAACCGGATTGGACCTCATGATCGTATTGCTGGCTGATAAAGCTCGTGCTCGCAATATTGAGGCGGCTCATCATCGCAAGTACGGTTGCCGTTGTATCCGAATCATCGGGCAGTGTGGGTTCAGAATGTGTCTTTTTACCTTCTTGGCAGTGGAGTTCTTCCAGTGGCACTCCGTTATGCAAAAATTCTAGATCAATATCCATCACAACAGTGCTGTTGTATTGCACAACGCATCGTCCGGTGTTGGTAAATTCTCCGATCACAGTGGCCTCGACGCCGCGCCGGCGCATGAGCGACTCGAACTGCTGCCAGTGCTCGGGCGGCACCGCTAACGTCATGCGTTCTTGGGATTCCGAGATCCAGGTTTCCCAGGGGGCGAGCCCCGGGTATTTGAGCACAACGGTTTCCAACCACACATGGCAGCCATGGGATTCTTTGGCCATTTCGGCCACGGAGCACGAGAGCCCTCCGGCGCCGTTGTCGGTGATGCTGTGGTAGAGCCCAAGATCTCGGGCTTCTTTGACAATCGCGTCAGAGATTTTTTTTTGAGTAATCGGGTCGCCGATTTGCACCGCTGTTGCCGGAGAACCTGCTGATAGTGCTTCGGAAGAGAATGTGGCGCCGTGGATTCCGTCTTTGCCCACGCGCCCGCCAATCATCACAATAAGGTCGCCGGGTTCTGCTTGTTTTTCGGTCGTGGGTCGGCCCGCACTCGTTCTCGGCATCAAGCCGACCGTGCGCACAAACACCAGCGGCTTGCCTTTATAGCGGTGATCAAATGCGACAAACCCATGGGTGGTTGGGATCCCGGAGCAGTTGCCGCCCACGCGCACTCCGCTGATAATGCCTTCGAGCAGTGTCCGCGGGCTTAAGAGTGGCTGTGTCTTTTTGTTGTCGCGGTACAGGGGGGCCGTATCTTCGGGGGCAGCCACACAATACCCGTAGGAGTTTATGATGGGTTTTGCCCCAAGCCCGCAGCCGATGGTATCGCGGTTGACTCCCACAATGCCGGTGATGGCACCCCCAAATGGATCGAGCGCTGATGGGCTATTGTGCGTCTCTGCTTTGTCGGTAATGAGCCAGGTATCGTCAAATGCAATCACACCGGAGTTATCGGTGAACACAGAAACGCAAAAATCATCCTTCCCTTTTTTCTTGCGAATCTCGTTGGTTGCTTTTTGGATAAGGCTTTTGTACAACCCTTGCGGGTATTCGTCTAAGGGGCTTGCAAAAATCGTATGCTTGCAATGTTCGCTCCATGTTTGTGCAATGGATTCGAGTTCAACATCGGTCGGGTTGCGTCCGATGTTTTTAAAATACGCTTGGATGACGTTCATCGAATGGAGCGACAGGGCCAGCGGGCCGCGCCGCGTGCCATCGGCGTTTTCAATGCCCGATTTCCCAATTTGTTGGAGTTGTTCAGGCGTGCTGCCGATGATGTCCACCACATCAGCCATTGCGGGTGCGCCGAGTTTGACCGTTGGCACAATGCGATCCATCCCATGGTCGCGGTCAAATTCTTCCCGGGATTTGATATGGATCCGTTGAATCAGCGGATTGGCCCACCCCTGGGCAATGCGTTTGACGTCGGACGCAGTGAGGGAGGGCGCCTGGAGGAAGGTGATTTGAGAGACATAGACGCGTTGGGCATCGGGGAGTTTGTGTTTAAAAAGATCTTCGATCATTTCCCGTACGGTTGAACCAATGTTGTCGGTGACCCCAGGGAGAAATCCGATTTCAATCGCCCAGTCAAAGCTATTTTTTTTGTCGTCCTCCTTTTTATCATCCGCGTCTTTTTCGTTGTCATCCCCGACCGGGATCGAGGATCCAGAAACGCTCGTGGATGACAGTATCGTAGATTCTTGCGAAATCGGGTTCGTGAGCCGATCGGCCACCTGATGGATTTGTGAGTAGGTAAGATCCGCATCAACCGTGTAGACATCCACCATCCAGAGATGGTGCACGCGTTTTCGCAGCGCTGCATCAAGTGCGCGAAGCCGCGTTTGCGCGCGGGTGTCATCAACTGTGGCGCGTACTTCGATGCGGTGGATTGGCTCCATAGGGCGTTATCAACGTTGACTCATGCTCATAATACCTTAGATCGTACTCTTGTCAACGCGTCTACTGAGCAAAATCATCCCCGCGCACATTGGGACAACCGACACCAGTTGCCAGAGCGTGGGTTGATCGTTCAAGATGAGCATGGCGGCCGCGAGAGTGACAAACGGCTCCACGCTTGAGAGCGCATTGGCTTTTGTGACGCTAATGCGGTGGATGGACTCTACCCAGAATATTTTGCTCAGCCCAAAGAGGAAGATACCATTGACCAGCAGTAGCGGCATCGCCTCGATGATTGCCGCGCGTGGGGCAGGGGGCCCGACGAGGAGTGTAAACAGCAGGATTGCGATGCCGGAGACCGCACTGCGGACAAACAATATTGCGTCGCTGCTTACCAAATACCGGGCTTGTTGCTGAAAATAATTGCCCAACGGGGCTACTGCAGAGGCCAGCAAAATAAGCAAGTCGCCGCTACGGGATTGGCCATAAGCGGGAGCCAGGACAATCAGAGCTCCAAGGATCATGAGCACCGCTCCGATGATATGGGTGCAGGGGATATGATCTCTGCGCAGCACATGGAAGAGCAGAAAACTAAAAAAGACTTCTGAGAGCGCGATGATTGCGGTATTGCCAGCGCTGGTGTATTGGAGGCCACTGAACAACAGAGCGGGGTAGATGACTCCGTTGATGATTGTAACCATCGCGATGGCTTTGTAGACTGCTGTGTTTTTCAGCGCGCTCCATCGTCCCCGAACGGTGAGCACCACGGCAAAAAATACCGCTGCGATCAGTGTGCTCAAGCCTAGGGAAACGAGCGCTGGAAGAGACGCGAAAGAAAGGATGGTGATCACCGGCAAGAGCCCCCACAACAAAGCGCTTGCCAAGATATACAACTCTCCTTGTCGTTGGCTGGTCATATCATTATTCCCCCCAGTCTTCAATGATAATCTTTTTTCCGCGCCGACGGACCACCACCTTCTGGCGCTCTTTCCAGCCGAGCGTTTGGATAATCTCAATCGGGATGGAAATGTAGTACGTGCCTTTGGAGTTCTGGATATTGCGCGTGGTGTGTTGGGCCAGAGGTCGTCGAGCCATAGTAAGGGAGGGCTAAAAAAGAATCCTAGGGATAATCCTAGGATTGATGGTAATACGATTGTATTTGAAAAACAATGGCATTCAGCATATTTTTTTGTGTATCACGATTCGGAGAGGGTGGGATTTGAACCCACGGTCCTTATGAGGGACGCCGGTTTTCAAAACCGGTGCATTAGACCACTCTGCCACCTCTCCATGTCTTTGTCATTGCTCTAAACGGCACGATGGTTGGAAAAACACACTCATCGTACGGTCAAACGGACGACTTGTCAAAAGGGAATCATTCAGGGTATAATACGGCCGCTTGTCACTCCAACCTATGGATTCGCTCCATGGCCCTATCTTGCACCAATGGACATTCGCAGAATTTGAACACCATCGGCATTCACCACTTTGGTGGATTGGCGCAACAGTGTTTCTGATTGTCAGTATTGGGTTGGCGATTTGGTATAAAAATTACACGTTTGCCTTCTTTTTGTTTGCCCTTGGCGTGGTGTTGCTCGTTCGTGAGTCGCAGGGGCCCGAACAAATGCGGGTTCGCATTCGCGAAGGAGCCATGGAACTATTATTTGACGCGCATCATCAAGAGGGGAGAGAGCCCACCACCGTGATCCCGTGGAATCAAATTCGCCATTTTTGGATTGTGTACAAGCCACCAGAAGTACGGAACCTTTACTTCCATTTTGATTCTCCCGTAAAGCCGCGATTGAAGATCCCGATTATGGACGAGAATCCTGTTCAAATCCGAGAGACGCTGCGTACCGTCCTTGAAGAAGACATTGACAACATTGATGAACCGATTACCGATGCACTTGGGAGATTTTTGAAGATCTGATTCATGGTACGAGTAGTGCGGATTATCCGGTCCCGATTGAGGGGTAGCCCGGATTTCTTTTTGAGAATAATAGCTTCCGTTGCTGATCCTGTGTTCCCATAGCGTAATGATTACATTCCCGACAGTGCTCCCATAGCTTAATGGATAGAGTACAAGCTTGCGGAGCTTGTGATCGTGGTTCGATTCCACGTGGGAGCAATGTCGGCAATGTAATCCCCGAATGGAGAGTCCCCCGCCTCATTATTTCTACGTTATTTCTGTATGTCCGTCGGAGACGCCTATTCCGCCAGCGGGGTCGACTATAACGCCCTCGATGAGTTCAAGCGATTTGCTCAATCCCAGGCTTCATCTACGGCGCCAGCGCTTCATGCGTTTGGCATGAACGAAGTTGGGGGTTGCCGGGGCGAGAGCGCCTACCTTATCGAATTGCCGGACCGTTACCTCGCGTTTGTTGAAGAAGGGCTTGGGACCAAGAATCTTGTGGCGGATGCAATGGAAGCATTGATGGGGAAAACATACTACGATGCAATAGCACAAGACACTATCGCCGCAATCGTGAACGACCTGATTACATCCGGAGCACAACCGTTCGTCATTGCTATGCATTGCGCGGCCGGATCTTCCGAATGGATGAATAATCGTGCACGATGGACAGCATTAGTCAATGGTTGGAAAGCGGCCTGTGATGCTGCCGGCGCAACATGGGGCCCGGGCGAGACGCCAGCGCTCAATGGGATGGTCGAGGCGTCAACCGTCGTGTTGAGCGGATCCGCAATTGGTCAGATCGCACCCAAAACAAATCGTATTGCAGGCAATGTGAAGGAGGGCGATGAGATTATCTTGGTAGAAAGTTCGGGCATCCATGCCAATGGCCTCACGCTCGCGCGGACGCTGATCGAGCGGCAACCGGAAGGGTATCTGACACGATTGCCGGATGGCCGCAGTATGGGGGAGGCCCTTCTTCGGCCCGGGCATTTGTATTCGACATTGCTTGGTACGATTCTTAACAACGGTATTGTGCCGCATTACTGCGTGCATATCACAGGGCATGGCTGGAGAAAATTAATGCGCTTGGACCCCCCGCTTACCTACCATATAGACTCCCTGCCTCCCGTTTTGCCAGAATTTGTCGCCCTCCAAAAATGGGGTAATTTGAGCGATGAAGAAATGTATGGGACGTTTAATATGGGGGTAGGGTTTGCCCTCTATGTTGCCGCCGAACAGGCAGAGGAGACCATTGCCATTGCCAAACAAGTTGGGTTTTCGGCATGGCGTTCGGGTCGTATCCAGACATCACCAACAAAACAGGTCGTTATCGAACCAAAAAACATCGTCTATACTGGTGCAACATTGAAGGTACGATAATCCTACAAAAGGTACAAACCGGAGAGGTGGCTGAGTGGCCGAAAGCGGCACCGTGCTAAGGTGTTAGGGATGCAAGTCCCTCGTGGGTTCGAATCCCACCCTCTCCGTTTTGTACCTTTTGTTATTGCTACATCACTTAACAGAGTTCCATAGTCTGGGATATACTACCGGTAGTGTTCACCATTTATGTATCTTGTCTATGCAGAGTGTTCGTATCGGCCTTCGCAAAGCATTCATTATAACGTGGACCGTGATGGGGGCAACGCTTTGGGCGGTTTTACCCGTTTGGGCATCAACATCAACCACTCTCACTCTTACTTCCGGCTCTGGCGACGCGGTAACGATCAATTTGAGCGCCAAAGCGAACAGTAAAATTCAACTATCATATTTGCCCGCTGGTGCGGCCACCCTCCAAACGGTCGTTCTCGGTTCCACGGATGCGGATGGGCATCACACAACATCTTTAAGTAGCGGCGGTTACGGCATTCCCCAAGGCTCGCCCGTGTTCGCGAGTGTCGCTGGCGTTCAGTCCTCCATGGGGCTATGGCCGTCCTACACGAGCAGTTTGAGTTTGAGCAAAAATAGTCTCCAGTTAGCTGTGGGCCAAAGTTTTTCTGTGAGCGGATCCTCAACATTGATTTTGTCGGCGAATAGTAACACGGCCGGTATCGCAACAGCGTTGAGTGGGAGCAAAGTGACGATTACGGGGCTTACCTCTGGATCCGGCACGGTGACGGTGTGCGCAGTGAATGCCGGTTGTCAATCCATCGCGGTAGAGGTCGGCGCCCAAAGCGGCCAGACGCAAATCATCTTTAGTCCGGAGAACCCTGTCATGAATGTCGGAGAATCGAAGACGATTGTGATATTGGGTGGAGGAACCAACGGATACATTTTTTCCAGCAACTCGAAGCCAAACGTAGTGGATGCAAAGTTGAGCGGAAGTCTTCGTTCTCTCGCATTGTATGGTAGTAGTGCCGGGTCCTCCAATATTATCATGTGTTCGGTTGATATTCCGAGCAATTGCAGCACCCTATCGGTGACCGTATTTGATACGACAGCGCAATCCCTTTCATTCACCCCATCGAGTTTGACGTTGGTCCCGGGCGTGAGCCAACAGGTTACTGTTTCGGGTGAATCCACTAACCAATATTACATTTCTTCAAACTCCAATTCGAGTGTCGCAGCGGTTGTTCTTAACGGAGCGATCCTTACCGTCGCGGGCGGGGCAGCGGCTGGCACCACCACCATCACGGTATGTTCTGCAACGACGAATAATCGGTGTGGAACATTGACGGTGACACTGAATCTCGCATCCACAGAGGGATCATCGACGGCATTGGGGTTCAGCCAGAATGTGGTTGTTGTCCCCCAGGATGAATCAACGACGGTGACAGTGACCGGGGGTGGCAGCAGTGGGTACTCTGTGGCGTCCAATAGCAACCCCAGCGCGGTCACCGCAACAATTGCAGGCAGTGGCAAAGTTGTCAATCTTCGGGGGAACGCCGTTGGTTCTTCGGTCGTCGGTATCTGTTCCGCAACGGTCGGAAGTACGTGCGCGAGTATCTACGTGACCGTGAGCGCAGGGTTACCGACCATTGTATTAAGCCCCAGCTCTAGCGCATTGACGAAGGGGAGCAAAATCTTGGTTGCCGTGAGCGGAGGGAGTTCGACAACGACCATTTTTTCCAATACCAACCCTGGCGTTGCCTCCGCAGCGCTTTCTGGTGATGGCAAGGGGATCGTTGTTACCGGCGGGACGACTGCTGGCAATACGACCATCACCATCTGTCCGACCGACGCCATGACGAGTAAATGTGTTGCATTTATTGCATCGAATAATCAGGCCGATGCCACTCCTGCCTCGCCGATCACCATCGGAATACAATTGTTGAAGGCAGACGGGGACCCCCGTGTGTTCGTCATTGCCGATGGCAAGAAACAGTGGATTCGTACGGAGGCCGAATTTTTGGGTGCTGGGTATAAGTGGAGCAATGTCAGAGCTGCCTCTGCAGCAGTACTCGCCTCATACCCAGAAATACCATCCTCGGCCGTTCCCGAGCAATCTAGGCTGACAGTATCCAAAATCAAAATTTCTGGGACCCCTGCTCTCAACGTCCGCCAATCCAATACCGTAAAGAGCAAGGCAATCGGCACTGTTAAAAAAGATCAAGTGCTTACTGTTCTTGAAATTAAGGACGGATGGTACAAGGTGCAGCACTCCAAATCAGCCGCTGGTTGGATCTCCGCGTACTACACCACGAAACAATAATACCGCCACCCTCTTGACAAAATCTTGCGGTTTTTTCCTTTGCACGTAGAATTACATTAAAGCACCTGTGAGTGCTATAGAGAAAGGTCGGCACGCTGGGCCTTCCTTATTTTTTAGTTTATTCTATGAATCCAAAACAATTTCTTCAAATCGGGGGAGCCGTTCTGTTGCTTGTCGGAATCCTTGGGTTTATTGGTGTCATTGGGCCGACCCCTGACAGTTTATTTGGAGCAGCGTGGTTCTTTGATAATGCCGAAAACATTGCCCATACCGTTCTGGGCGTTGTCGCAGTAGCCGCTTCGATGGGGGTGCCGTCTTCTGGTCAGAAGCCGCTTGTTATTGCCGTCGGCGTGCTCGGGCTTTTGTTCGGTCTGTACAGCCTCTTTGGAGCAGTGCCAGAGGGGAAAATGATTTTCGGGGCAAGCCTTCAGAACCCAGCAGATACCATTCTCCACTTTGTTGTTGGAGTGTGGGCATTGTGGGCATCAAAGGGAAAACAAATGATGGCGTAGTAATAGAAGTAGATTAACGCAGAGCTATACGCTGATTCATGCGGATGCCAAACCCGTTCTTTAGATCGATGTTTGTCGGTTAAGGAACGGGTTTTTGCTTGTGGTATACTAACCCAGCGGAGATCCGCGTATTGATCCGCGCATATCCGCTTCTATGATATTGACCCTCGATTCTCCCGCCACCCAGCTTGTCTCATTCGGCGAGAAACTCAAAGCGCCTCTACATCGATTGGGGATTCAAACCGTGCGCGATCTGCTTGGGTATTATCCGATCCGTCATGAAGATTATCGTCATCGCAGCGCCATCGTCGATGTGAAAATCGGCGCCAAAGCACTGGTCGCGGGGCGGCTCACAGCGCTCGGTAATCGCAGGAGTTGGCAGAAACACATGGTGGTCACGGAGGCGATGGTTGAGGATGGGACCGGAACCCTCCATTGTATCTGGTTCCGCCAGCCGTATATCGCCCATCAATTCCATGTGGGCGATGAGGTGGTGGTCAGCGGCACGTTGCGGGAAAATCGGTATGGCGCGGCAATGATTGCTCCAACCCTTGAAAAAGTCGGACAAAAGGAGTTGATCCATACCAGTGGTCTTGTTGCGCAGTACCCTCTGACGCGGGGCTTGAGCCAGCGCCAGTTACGGTATTTGCTCTATCGCGCTCTTGGGTTTACGGCCGAACTCACCGATTGGATTCCATCAATCTTACGTCAGCAGCATGATCTCTTAGACTGCTCCACGGCCACACGATCGATCCATACTCCGCCGTCGGAAGAATTGTTAGACCGCGCCAAATGGCGCCTTGGGTTTGAAGAATTGTTTCGTTTTCAATGCCAGGCGCAAATCGTGAAGAGCCAGCACCGCGCCCAGCGGGCGCCTGCGATCACATTTGATCAAGATTGGTTCAGCACTGTCGTCCATACGTTGCCGTTCCCGCTCACACAAGATCAACGCAAGGCCACATGGGCGATGATTCAAGAGATGAGGTCTTCGCTGCCGATGAATCGATTATTGATCGGTGATGTGGGCACTGGCAAAACGCTCGTTGCGGCATTAGCTCTGGCAGCGGTTGCCAAAGCGGGGTATCAAGCCGTATTGCTCGCTCCCACAGAATTACTTGCACTCCAACACTTTGAAACTCTTATTCGTCTGTTGGGCAAGTCGATTAATCCCCTTTGTTTATTTACCCGTTCGTATCAACAGCGCCATCACGGGGGCAGCAACACCGCGCTGTCTGCGCGGACGCTCAAAGCGTTCCTCAAAAAAGGGGCGCCCGGGATCATTGTGGGAACGCATTCGTTGATTTCTCAGTCTGTTCAAATCCCGCGATTAGCCCTTGTGGTCGTGGATGAACAGCATCGATTCGGCGTCCAGCAGCGTCGGCTCATGCTTGCTAAGGGTAGCGGCGCCGCCGTCCACCACTTGTCGATGACAGCGACTCCGATCCCGCGAACATTTGCTCTCGCTTTTTTTGCAGATCTTGATTGCAGTTATCTCAATCAATTCCCCGGTGGGCGTCGAACCGTGACCACCGAAATTGTTGATCCCGATGATCGCAGCGCTTTGCGATCCCGGGTGGAGGATGCGCTCAAGCGCAAGGAAGGGATTTACGTGATTGCGCCGCGCATCGGGGACCATGAGAGCAGTGGGAAGGCGTCGGTCATGCGACTACACAAGGAATTCGAGAATCTGTTCCCACAGGTACGGTGGGGGATGCTCCATGGGCGAATGAGGTCATTGGAGCAGCGGGAAGCGATGGTTGAGTTCCAACGTGGGGAGCTTGCGGGCCTTATCAGTACCACCGTCGTGGAAGTGGGAGTGGATGTCGGCCACGCAACAGTGCTCATCGTTGAGCATGCAGAGCAATTCGGCCTTTCGCAACTCCATCAATTGCGCGGGCGCGTGGGGCGCAAGGGTCAGGCGGCGCGTTGCATCCTCGTCCCCAGCGTCGAAGCCGACCAAGAGGCGTACGAACGTCTCCAAGTGTTGGTTGACCATCACGATGGCGCTTCGATTGCAGAAAGCGATTTGGAGTTGCGCGGCCCCGGAGTATTTTTGGGGGTTGCACAATCCGGTGAAGCGCGATTCCGGTTTGCTTCCTTAAAAAATCAAAAACTTGTCCAAGCAGCGCACTCGGCAGCAATGGAGCTTTTAAAACAAGATCCAACATTAGAGCACTTTCCGTTCGTGCGGGAGCAGCTGTACAAGTGACCGATTAGTACATCCTCGATGGTCCTGGTGTCACGAGAGGATCGCCCGACGTTGGGCGGGGCGCCTGTTGTTGGAGCGTTTGCGCTGCACCGCTGATTTCGTATGATGGCTCGGGTCGATTTGCCAACCAAACAATTGATAACAGCAAGCCAATGGCCAGCACCACAAATAGAGGAGTATAGTTGCGAGAATACATAAGATGAAATTTCTAATTATCAATTATCAATTTTCAATGAACGATCCGCCGTGTTTTGAAATTTATTCTTTTGGAATTTTATTGAAAATTGAGAATTGAAAATTGACAATTTACGGTATCGCAATCGATTCCAACAATCCCGTGGTCCTGTTTGTGACATAGAGCGTCTTCCCATCTGCCGTGACAACGGGTGTCGTCAGAGTTGAGGGGGTTGGGGGAGCAAAGAGAGTTCGGGTCGTCCCGGTGATCAAATCAATTGCCATTACGGTATGAGGGATGCCGGGGATTGAGCCCTCGCTCACACCATATCCAGATTGCGGCGGCCCCGAAGGGACGGCACACACCAGCAGTGTTGAATCTTTTGCAAAGGCGCACTGCTGGGCGGTGGTGGGCAGGGGTAAGAGAACGTGGTTCCCACGATTGGGTCCCTCGCCGGCTCCCAGCCAGAGTTGGGGCTTAAATTGATTGGTTGTATCGGCGGTGGAAAAGAGAAACCATTGCCCACTGGGAGACCATTGCGCTTGGATGAACCCGCCTTGGATCTGGACCGGTTCGGTTACCCCCCCTTTTGAGTCAATAAAATAAAGATTTTGAGAATTCCCATCAACGGGAATAGTTGCCAATGCGGCAACGGACCCGTCCGGTGAAGGGGCGACCGTGACACTGCTGGCGTTATCCCCCAGCGGCCGTAGCAATGTTATCCCCCCATTTGTAATGTTGCCAGCCGCTAGCCAACGCGCATCACCCACGGAACTTGCGTTTTTAAAAATAACCATTCGATTATTTGCCGCGAATTTGACCTCTGTCCAAGTAGAGGGGAGGGTGAGCCGCTGTTTTGTCTGGAAGTTGTAAGCGGTTTGCGTCCCATCGGATTGGCGTACGATCGCGCTCGTGCGATCGGATGACCACGTGACCCCTTGGACGTTAGTCATTCGGAAGGCATCGAACGGGTTCACGTTGCCGTTGCTATCAATCTTTACAAACGCCCCTTGCCGCTGGTCAAAAGCGATCAGGTTGGATCCTTGCGCTGCCGGTGCATAGAGGAGGTAGTCCGACAATATGATCGTCTTGCCAGTATTCTTGCTCCCGCTCTGGTCGTTTCCCGTCTGTGTATTGCCACCGACGGTCGATCCCGCGCCCGATTGTGCGGTGGGCAGCCCGGTGATCGGTTGCTGTACGGGGGTCGGGGGAGTGACAGGTAATGTTGTACGGGTGCGTCGGAAGATGAACCAGAGGGAGGTGATCAGCAACGCAACCAAGACAACAAACAACGCGATGCGTTTCCATGGGAGTTCTCGCCACTGCATACGAATGAGTTTAGTTGTTACGCTGATGTGGTTACGATTACTGGGCGTTGTTGAATTTCGTGGCGTCGATGGGGGCGGGTGGCCTGCGCCCCGTGCGAAAGCGTGTTCGTTGCCGATGGATGGGGTAAGAGAGACGTTGCTGCTGTGACGATTGGTCGGCCAGCGTCCATCGCAACCGTAAAGCGTGTCGCCCCACGATGCTCAAAGAATGCTTGCGCGACCGGGGTTTCGATATGCTGTGAAATATTGCGTCGGATATGGCGCGCACCGTGTTCGATCGAAGCGTTCTGCCCGGCAATAAAGTCAACCACATCGTTCGCAATTTCAACACTCCATCCTTTTTTTGCAATTTTTTGATTGAATTCGTTGAGGAGTTTTTGTGCAATACTGCGGCAATGGTGGGCTCTCAATGGATGAAAGATGACCGTTGTATCCAATCGGTTGAGCAGCTCGATACGGAATTCTTTTTTGAGCGCGTCAGAAAAATTTTTGTTCACCTGCGTTGCCTCCAGTATACCATGAATATCATTGGGCGAGAACCCTTGCACGCCGCGAGCGAGAAGGGTATCGCTGCCGACATTGGTTGTTAAGATGATGATGGATTGTTTGAAGCTGACGGTCCGGCCCGTTCCATCGGTCAGTCGTCCATCCTCGAGGATCTGTAACAGGAGGTGGATCACGTCCGGGTGCGCTTTTTCAATTTCATCAAAAAGGACGACCGAGTACGGACGTTGAGCGATCCGCGCCGTGAGCATCCCGCTTTCGCGATACCCGACATAGCCCGCCGGTGAACCAATGAGCTTTGAAATCGTATACGGCTCCCGGTATTCACTCATATCAATACGGATGAGTCCCGCGTCATGATTGTCGCCAAACAATGCATTGGCAAGCACGACCGCTGTTTCGGTCTTGCCCACCCCTGTGGGTCCGGCAAACAGCAAGGTTGCAATGGGTCGGCGGTCGTCAGAGAGCCCGGCGACGGCGCGCCAGAGCGCGGCGTTCAAACCCTCCATCGCTGCCTCTTGGCCAACAATAGAGCTCCCCAGCGCATCCATGACACGCCCCAAGCGCGCGGTTTCGTTGGTGATGAGGTGATCGAGGGGGATACCGGTCCATCGGCTCACTACGCGAGCGACCGTTTCGCCCGAGATTGCCGCATGCATCCGTGTGCTGCGTTTTGATAATTTTTCCTTGAGGGCATTCATTGATCGTTGGAGGTCTAATTCTTTTGCTCGCACTTCCAACGCTCGATCGAATTGTTCCTGGCCCAGCGCTTCATGCTTCTGGCTGCGAAGGGTGTCGATCTCTTTGCCCAACTGTTGGAGGCGTTTTTCTATTGGGTCGACGGGAGCGCCTACCCGGATGGTCGCGAGCGCTTCATCAATAAGGTCGATTGCTTTATCCGGGAGCTTGCGATCGGGGATATACCGCGTGCTGAGCTCTACCGCGGCGGCAATGGCTTGCTCTGTCACGCGGACACGGTGGTATGCCTGGTAGGTACTGCTTAAGCCTCGGAGGATCGACACGGTTTGTTCACGAGTCGGTTCTTCAATCGTCACGGGTTGGAATCGCCGCGAAAGTGCCCCATCTTTCTCGATAAATCGTTTATATTCATCGTATGTTGTTGCTCCAATGCATCGGATTTCGCCTCGGGCCAACGCCGGTTTTAAGATATTGGCTGCATCAAGGCTGCCGCTGGCAGAGCCCGCTCCCACCACGGTATGCAGTTCGTCGATGAATAAAATGATTTCATCATTGCGGCTCACCTCATCCATCACCTGCTTGAGTCGGGCTTCGAATTCACCTCGGAACATACTGCCGGCAACCATCACGGCCAGGTCGAGGGCGAGGATCCGTTTGCCTAAGAGCACTGGTGGCACCTCGCCGAGCGCAATTTTTTTTGCAAGGCCTTCCACCAGGGCGGTTTTGCCAACGCCGGCCTCCCCGAGTAGGAGGGGATTATTTTTTGTTCTTCGCATGAGAATTTGAATCATCCGTTCCAATTCCTGCTGCCGGCCTATGACCGGGTCGATCGTCTTTGCCGCCACCGTCGATGTCAAATCATTCGTAAAAAAATCGAGTGCGGGGTTGGCTGCCTCGCCATCATGCTGGTCATTGTCATGGGCATGGTCGTGGCCTCCGGTCGGCAGGAAGCTCATGCTTTCGACCAAGTCCGGGAATTTTGATGTTGTTTTGATGATGGCGTTCAAATCTTCCTGCACGCGTTCGATCGCAACGGCATGTTCTTGCAGTAATGTGGTCGTAGGCCCAGGGTGAGCCGAGCACTGGACGAGGATCGCTGATAACGCATGCTCTGTCCCAATATATTTGTGGGCGCGGATATTGGCCAATAGCGCGGCTCGTTCCAGTATGTGCGCAGTATCTTCGTCCAGTATTTGCGTACTGGATTGGCTTGGAATGGTGTGCGGTTCGCTGGAGTGGATAATGCGGCGGATGATCCATGATTTCACCTTCTCAGCATTGAGCCCGTGTTTGACCAAGAGTTCGCCGGCAATGGAGCCGCTGCGGTTGAGCATGGCCCAAATAAGGAACTCCAGCCGTATGCTGGACTGCCCGAGTTCTTTGGCAAGCCCGGCAGCATCGTGGAGTGCCGTTCTAAGATTTGTGGAAAATTTTTGGAAGATATCAACTTGTGGCATAAAATATCGTTGTTTTTTCGTGTCTTTTATGGTATAGTTTTGATGTGGATAAGATAATTTCTTAACCTCGGTAGCATACAGAAGTGACGTTCTTACTATAATTGATTGTTGTAATTTTTTCTAGTGCCATGCAATGATTTTGCCCTCGTAGAGGAACAAAATTTTTTCATTTACAAAAAAGAATTAGGTATTATACTCATACTATGCCACTATTTTCGAGTGGCCCATTGAGTTATTTGGGTGTTGACATCGGAGCATCGGGAATCAAAGTTGTGGAGTTGGCCAATGACAACGGACGTCCACGGTTGGTTACCTATGGCATTATTGAAAATTTGTTTGAACAAATCGGGACAATTGATCCCCGTGATCAGACCGATGTCGTGGCTGCCCAACTAAAGAAATTGTTAAAGCTCGCTCACACAACGACAAGCAAAGGCATTGCCGCGTTGCCAACGTTTTCGGTGTTTAGTTCAACCTTGAGCATGATGCCGATGGCCCCGAAGGAGCTGGTGAGCGCCATCCGGTGGGAAGCAAAAAAGATCGTCCCATTGCCCCTTGACGACATGATTCTTGATTATAAAGTGTTGGGCGAAGTGACTGGACAATCGGGGCAATCAAAAGCTCCGGCAAACGCGCCTATCGGTACGGGGTCGGTTGGAACGATGCCTTCAACAGATGATCAGCAACCGGTACCGCCCGAGGGCGTGCAACAACAAGAAGAGGTCCGCAAAGATGAGCAACGGACGGTGCGCGTGTTGTTGACCGCGGCAGCCCGCGATCTTGTCAATCGGTATGTGGAGGTGTTTAAAAAGGCGTCAATTACGGTGTTAAGCCTTGAGACCGAAGCGTTTGCGCTTGTGCGGTCGCTCGTGGGCGTGGATCGGACACTTATCATGATTGTTGATATCGGGGCGGTCAATAGCGATTTTTCGATTATCGATAACGGGATTCCGGTCATGAACCGCTCGATTGATCTGGGGGGGATGGCGATCACTCGTGCGATGAGCGAAGGATTGAAATTGAGTTTGCGCGAAGCAGAACAATATAAGCGGGATGTGGGGCTGCCGGTTGCCGTCAATGCGCCGCTACCGCAATATTTCCAAGATGTGTTAACGCCGATTGTCAACGAAATCCGGTACCTGCTCAATCTGTATCAACGCCAAGTGGAAACGGTGGGCTCTGTTACGGGCAGCCGTGCCCCGATGAAGCTTGAAAAAATCATTTTAACGGGCGGCACGTCGTTTCTGCCGGGATTTGTCCAATATTTGAGCGCTCAACTCAACATCAAAGCGTATATTGGAGACCCTTGGGCACGGGTGATCGTGCCGCAGGAATTGAAGCCTGTGCTCACCGATTTGGGGCCAAAATTATCCATCGCCGTGGGGTTGGCGATGCGGGAAATACAGTAATAGAAATTTGTTTTTGGAAAACAGAAAGTGGTAATGGAAATATAGAAAATTGAAAATGGATACTCGATAACAATTTTCCAATTTCTATCAACTAATTTCCACCGTGTGCCTGACGTAAACTTACTCCCTGGAGACCAGCGCGATCGTGAGCGCAAAGAACAGGAGCTTTTAAAAAAGGCCCCCCGCAAGGTTGAAATTGCGCTCACCAATCCTGCCAAAGATCCAAAAGCTCCAATACTGCCGCCGGCACATTTGCCAAAGCCCAGCCTTTGGGAGCGGTTATTTGGTCCGCCCAAAAAATCAAAAGTTGCATTGCCACCCAAAGCAGTAACTCCGATCAGTTCGTCGCCGAGCTTGCTGCCCAAACCGCCGGCGAAAGTCATTCAACCACCGATCCATTCCCCCAAGCCTTCCTGGTGGAGTAAGTTATGGGCCCCAAAACCGATTGGAGCGGCAAAGGCAAAAGCGCCTACTCCGCCTACTCCAGTACCCGCTCAACCACACCATGAAGTTCCGGTCGCGCCGAATTTACTCCATGGCGTATCGGCGCCCCCTTCATCGCCGTTTGTTTTGCCGCCGCAGTCCCCGCCGCCGGCAAAACCATTGTCAACAGCCAAATCTCCAACGCCCCCCATGCCGATCCGGTCCGCTCCTCCTGCCCCGTCAGTCATCAGTGGCGGGACAATTTCGGCAACGCCAACGCCGACAAAAACACCGGTCAAATTTACCAAGCCGGACAAGGAAAAAGAACCGGAAAAAAAGACCACAGGCAAAGATTCGGTGACGTTGCTTCCGGAAGAATTCCGGCCGCGCGAAGCGCAGATCGAGACGAAACTCGTATCCACGGTGCTGGGGTCTGTGATCGTCGCCGCCGCGATTGTGGCAGCAGCGTTGTTTGTTCTGGACTTGTTTAAACTCACTGCGGACAACGATTTGGAAAAAGCCCGTCGAGCGGCCGATGATATTGTTCGTTCGATCAACCAAAAAGCAGATATGCGCTCTCAAGGCGAACAGTTGCAAAAGAAAATGGCCGTTGCCGGGCAGTTGCTGGATCGCCATATTTATTGGACTAAGTGGCTTGCCGTGTTAGAAGCGCGCACCAATGTGGATGTGCAATGGTCCAAGATGGTCGTGGATGCCGGCAATGGCACCGTACAACTCGATGGAACAGGAAAAAGTTTTACGGTCGTTGCCCAACAAATTGTTGCCTGGCGAGAAACTCCTGCCGTGGATACGGTCGTGGTCACTTCGGCATCCGGCGGGGCAGCGCAGGAGGGGGATCTCCCAAAGTTCTCATTTACCGCGAAAATAAAAATGAAGGAGCAGTACACCCAAGATATTCCGGATCCGGATAATCCTGGTACAACCATAACGATCACGCGAGGGGTGATAACGACCACGCGCCAAGAGGCAGAAGCAGACCAAAAGGCCGCTTCGAAAAAATCTGCGTCGCTGGATCTCCAAGCCTTGTTTAACAACGCAACCGCGCAGTAGTATGGCATTCTTTTCCATGCAGAAGGCGCAGCCGCAGAAGCAGACCAAAACAGTCTGGGATTCGCTCTATAAACAGCGCTATGCCATTAGTATTTTTTTGGCGGTGATTGTGCTTGTTGCTGGGGGGTGGTTCCTTGTTTACCCTCGATGGAAGGTCCTTGGTCAGGCCAAAGACCTTACCACAGAGCAGTTGGCAAAAAACGAAGAATTGCGGGCCCTGATGGGTCGGTTGCAAGTCTTTGAAAAGAATTACAATCAAGCCAAAGAGTTAGAATCTCAATCATCGATTACGGATGTTGCTGCCGGCTCCTTGGATTTTGCCCGGATCCTTACGGAGGTCGTGGCGATTGCTGCGGAGTCCAACGTGCCATTGTTATCGGTGAGTATGGGTGATGGGAAGGACGCGCCCGCTGCGGTGAAAGAGAAAAACGCCAAGAAAGAGAGTGTCTCCCTACCAAAGGACGTAAAGAGTGTTGAGTTGTCACTCATGTTTAAGACGGGAGGGGAGTATGATCTGTACAAAGCATTCTTGATTGCTCTTGAGCGGGCATTGCCATTATACGATGTCCAGACGTTTAACATCGGTGGGAATTCTACCGGGGACAGTACTCAAATCACCGCACAGTCATATTATTATGATTCCGAAACAAAAGAAAAACCAAAAACGTCTGCAACCAGCGTTTCCATCAACCCACAATAACGTATAGACCGCTTGCAAAATAACTTTCCCGTCAAAATATGCTTTTTTGGCAAAAACCAATTAAAAATTTTTCCGCTTAGCTAGGGCTAAACATCAAAATTTTTCCTTTAGTTTTTTCTCAAAAAATCATTATTTTGTCCAGA
>JACRJV010000017.1 GCA_016215325.1 Candidatus Uhrbacteria bacterium | reverse complement strand
TGCGAACGCTCAACCGGATGAATTGATAGACGCAATAGAGGAGAAAAGATGCCGCGATTGCGCCGATCACCCCCAACGCGACCAAAAGAAAAAGAGAAGGGGGGGTCTCCAGCGATGCCGCTGCCAAACAACCACAGGCAGTATCGAGCTCATGGATGACACCAGGCGTAGTGAAACTCAGTTTCTGATAAATTTTTAGAACAACAACCCCCACAACGCCACTCGCTACCCCAATCAAAAGGAGAGTTTGGATAAATGCGCTGCGTGTTCGCCGGGCAAATGGGGTAAGCACACGTTATGCAATGAGTGTTTTTAATTTTTCCTTCCATTGCTCGGACTGCTTGGCGTCTGTTTTCTCCATGATATCCATAAACTGAGCAATAGCCACGTCGCCATAGGTTGTTAAAAAATCTTTAATAAGCTTTTCCGAAGCACTCTTCATGAACGTTTTTTTGTCCTTGGTCGGGATGTATACAAAGGCGCCGCTCTTGTCCATTGTTCTGGTTAATACCTTTTTATCCGCTAGTCGCGTCATCACCGTCATCACGGTGGTATAGGCGATTTTCCGCTTTTTCGCGAGCCGCTCCAAAACATCTCGAACACACGCAGTACCCGAATCCCAGACAATATCCATAATCTCCGCCTCTAACTCCCCAAACATGTTTATACGATTTCGCGCCATATCCTTACAATAGTGAATACTGTTATACTACTACGCTCTATAGTATAACAGTATCACCATTGTTGCAAGGGAGGATTTAGCATCCTCCTACTCCTTTTGGCATTGATCCCAATTATGACAACAGCCCACGGCATACCATATCCCCACGCCGATGTAAGCCCATATATATGTCTGGATGGCACCCAACAGAAAGCTCGTGAGATCCATGCCCGTAAAACCGAGATACACGGATTGGAACATCTTCAGCAAAAACTCCGGATCCGGCTGATAGACCGAGTGAAAGCCAAAACAAATCACAAACAGCGCCGCCAAAAATAATCCCACACGATGCGCGCATTTCCAATATCCACAAGAAAGAATTTTCTCCATAATGCAGTTCACCCCCTTTCTCAGTTGTATTATTTATTGGATAGTGTGTAAATATCGATCAGTTCTTGGGTGGCTCGGTCCGCGCTTTCTTTCCGCATCATCTGGTCTCGGACGTGCGTCTTCAGGTGATTCTCGAGCAAGAGCGCATCAAGGCTTTTGAGCGACCGCTGGATGGACAGGGATAGTTGCAACAGTTTCGTGCAATACTGCTGCGCATCAATCCCCTTCACCAGCCCTTCGAGTTGGCCTTGAATAATCTTTGCCCGATGCAACGCTCGCTTTTTTAATGCCTGGTTGACCATACAATACAGAGATCAATGATAATTGAACCATTCTGTGGATAGTATATACCCCTATCCACTATTTGTCAACTCTCCTTGCACTCCTCCACCGCCTCGCCCCAAGGCCGGGAATGCGCTATACTCCCAAGAGATATGCGCGCTCCCCTCACCAAAGCGCAACGCCGAGAGCAACGGAAACGCCCGAATATGGTCGTGACCGGTGCCCGCGTGCGATCGTTGGCTCGGATCATAAAAAAACAGGCTGAAGATACTAAAAGAATCAGAACGAGCCCTTGACACAAGGGCGAAAGCCTGGTACAGTTGTTGCTATTGTAGACGTTTACTCATCATATGATAAAATTGCTCGGGGTCTTTCAGATCGTTTCTGCGGTACTTGTGATCATCAGTATTCTCCTCCAACAACAAGGCTCTGGGCTTGGAGGGGCGTTCGGTGGAGAAGGAAACGTGTTTCGTACTCGACGCGGAGTAGAACGCATCCTCTTTATTTCGACTATCGTTTTCGCTGTTCTCTTTTTTGGCGCTGCGATCGCATCGTTGTTCGTATCGCGCTAACGGTTCCACGTCAACGTATCGCCTTCTATTGTTATTCGTGCACTCTCGTTCGCACGAAGGTTGATCGTGTGGCGGCCAATTTTTCGCCACCCTCTTTCTCTGACCCCCACCCCACAACAGCCATCGCATAGCATCCGTGCCGTCTGGAAGCGCTGGCGACAACAACGCCCAATGGCGATCGTCCTTATCCGACGCTTTTTTTCGGTATTGTCAAAGACAGAGCAAAAGATATTGTGGTTGAGTCTCATCGGCATCGCTGTTTCATTCGTTTTTTTGGTGGGCATTGGGCTCCGACAATCATTGGTGCGCGTCCCGACATTTGGAGGCGAGTATAGCGAGGCGCTCATTGGACGCGCACAATTTATTAACCCCCTCTTTGCAACCACCGACGTCGATCGTGATCTCGTCCGGCTCACATTCTCTGGTTTGGTCAAGCCCAAAGAAACGGATTCCGGGGTAACATTTATCCCGGATCTGGCGGATCAGATCGATCTCGATGCGGCACAAACGCTCTATACCATACGCCTGAAGAATGACCTGCGCTGGCAAGACGGACAGCCGCTCACCAGCGCGGATGTCATCTTTACACTGCAGGCGATTCAAAATCCGGATTGGAAAAGCCCGCTGGCAGCAAGCGTTCGGGGTGCAGATATTAAACAACTTGACGATTCAACGCTCACCATACAATTACAGAAACCGTATACGCCATTCATACAAGCGTTGTCCGTGGGTATCATCCCAGAACATTTATGGAAAAATGTGTTGCCCGCGAACGCACGACTCGCTGAATACAACATCAAACCCATCGGGTCTGGCCCGTTTCGCTTTTCTACTATCACGAAAGATCCCAACGGACTGATTCATTCGTATGCACTGGAGCGCAACCAATATTTCCATAGTCAGAAACCCTATCTCGATCGCATCACGGTCCGTTTCTACGATTCTGCGGAACTTGCGATCCAAGCGGTCGAACGATCCGAAGTGCAAGGGTTACAGGTCTTGCCAAAGCAATTCCGCGAACGATTAACCCGGCGACCAGGTCTACGATCCGTCCTATTGCGCCTGCCCCAATCGACGAATGTGTTCTTCAACCAGCAACTCCTCCCGGCATTGCGCGATGAGAGGGTTCGAGAGGCATTAGGGATAGCGGTCAATCGATCAATGCTTATTGACGTGGCGCTTGCAGGTGAGGGAGAACCGGTGATCAGCCCCCTTTTGCCCGGAATGTTGGGATATGATACTTCACTGGACTCCCCTGCATTTGATCTTGAACGCGCAGGCAAACTCCTCGATCAAGCCGGATATACACTGATTGATGCCAAAACATACCAAGAAGGCCTTGCGAAACAAGCAGCGGCGCAGACGAAGAAAGGTACCACGCCGGCTGAAAATCCTCCAGCAACAGAAACGAGGGGGCCAGCGAATTATCGTGTTAAGGCAGGGAAGGCGCTCTCCATCGCCATCACTACCGCCGCCCAGCCGGACCTTACGTCGGCAGCAGAACAGATTGCGGCCTGGTGGAGAGATATTGGTGTTGATGCCACAGTACGCACTGTGGATCCTAAGGATATGCAAAACCAAGTACTCGCGAACAGGGAATTTCAAGCGCTCTTATACGGACAAATTTTTGGCAATGATCCAGACCCGTACCCCTTCTGGCATTCGAGCCAAGTGCGCGCGCCGGGTTTAAATCTCGCGCAAGTCAGTGATAAAAATATCGACCAACTGCTAGAACAAGAACGGACTGTATCTGACAACGCAAAACGGGTGGGCCTGCTCCAACAATTCCAACAAGCGATCATAAAACTTAAACCCGCGATCTTCCTCTATCGACCAACATACACTTATATTCTCCCAACCAATATTCACGGAATGGAGCAGCGTCAGATCGTAAAGCCGTCTGACCGATGGAACAGTATCACGCAATGGTACACAAAAACAAAATGGGCATTTAAGTGAGCAGGTGTGGCGGAACTGGCATACGCGCTAGCTTCAGGAGCTAGTGCCCGCAAGGGATTGAGGGTTCAACTCCCTCCACCTGCATTGAGAACTTCACATTAAACATTTCGTATTCGCACTTCAACCTTCAGGCTCCAATTCTCTCTCATTTTTAATTATTTTTTCGCCGTCCGCCATCACAAGGATGCGTGCGGCTCAAGAGTTCATTATGGAACAATCATTAACAGTCCCGAACGTGGCAGTGCCACGTTCAAACACGCGTACAACGCGCCCCGGCACAAACCGTCGCGCCCCCAATCGGCCGACTGGCCTGCGCCGTCTTATTACAACGTATCGAAACCAGCGACCTCGCGCGCCGCTGCGACCACTGCCCACGCGGCTCCCGCCGGTGGCAGCAAACGCCGCAACCGGTTTGCGTATCATGGCATTGGGGGGGCTCGAAGAAGTCGGCCGCAACTGCATGCTTATTGAGTATGGCCAAGACATTCTCATTATTGACCTTGGCCTGCAATTCCCCGAAGAAGACATGCCCGGGATCGACTACATTATCCCCAATGTCTCCTATCTCAAAGGCAAAGAACGCAATATCCGAGGCGTTATCATCACGCACGGGCATTATGACCATATCGGCGGCATCCCCCACTTGATGGGCAAACTCGGCAATCCCACAATCTACGGCACGCCGCTGACCTTGGGGATCATCCGCAAACGGCAGGATGACTATAAAAGCGCTGCACCATTGAATCTCCAAGAGATCCGTGCCGCGGATACGGTGCTCCAATTAGGAATTTTTAAAGTTGAATTTTTTGGCGTAACGCACAATATTCCGGACTCCATGGGAGTAATTGTCCATACGCCCGAAGGGATTGTCGTGCATACCGGAGATTTCAAACTTGATCTCGCGCCTTCTGGCGACACAAAGCTCGACATCGCCAAAATCGCTTCTCTCAACGACAAAAATGTTCTGCTGCTCATGCAAGACTCGACCAATTCAACACAAACGGGCCATCAGCTCTCCGAGGCAGAAATCCAACACAACCTCGATGATATTATCGCTAATGCTCCCGGACGGCTCATTATCGCAACATTTGCTTCCATGATTGGACGTGTGAAACAAATTATCCAGGCCGCAGAACGATTAAACCGCAAAGTGATCATCGAAGGGTACGGCATGCGCACCAATATCGAAATCGCGAGCGAGCTCGGATACCTCAAATTTGATAAATCGACAATCATCCCGGTGCAGGAAATGCACAAGTATCCCGACAATCGTGTTGTCGTGCTGTGCACTGGCGCACAAGGCGAGGATCGAGCCGTGCTCATGCGCATCGTCAACCATGAACACCGCACCATTACCATCCAGCCAGGCGACACGGTCGTGTTCTCTTCCTCGGTAATTCCGGGCAATGAACGCAGCGTCCAGCGGCTCAAAGACGCGCTCTACCGCGAAGGCGCAGAAGTCATCCATTATCAAATGATGGACGTGCACGCCGGGGGGCACGCCAAACAGGAAGATTTAAAACTCATGTACCGATTAGTCAACCCCAAATACTTTATGCCCATCGAAGGGAATCATTCCTTCCTCCGGGTGCACGGCAAACTCATCCAGTCAATGGGCCACCCCAAAGAACAGATTCTCATCGCGGACAATGGCCAAGTGATTGAATTCAAGGGGGCGCTCGGCAGAGTCACCAACGAACGGATTCCGGCAGAATATGTCTTTGTGGATGGCCTTGGTGTCGGAGATACCAATCAAGTAGTGATCCGCGATCGCCAAATGCTCTCCGACGACGGCATGGTAGTGATCATTGCAACCGTTGACGGCAAAACAGGGAGGCTCATAGGATCGCCGGATATTATTTCGCGCGGATTTATTTACATGAAGGAGCACAAAGAACTCGTGGAGCGCATGCGCGGTAAAATCAAAGGGATCTTGCGCGACGGCGAGCCAAAGATGGCAGCGGACGATGATGAAATTAAAAATAAATTGCGCAACGACATTGGGCAATTCCTCTTTAGCATGACCCAACGCCGACCCATGATTCTTCCGGTGATTATAAAAGTGTGACGAGGTGCTAGGTGATAGGTTCTCGGTTCTAGACCCGCCGACGGTCAACCGTCGGCGGGCTTATTCGTTGACATTCGAATTTTGTCCGCTATACTCCACCATATCCAACACGGAAATCGCAAAAAGGAGGTGCAGCCGTGAGCGGATATCATGGGGTCTCGACCGAGGTTCGATTTCTGATCATGCTGGTCATCATCGTCTGCGCTCCGGTGGTGATCATTCTCGAATGGTGGCGTGGAGGCGAAGGCGATTGAACAGGAGGAAGCGATGAATCATTTCGTCATACTCGTGGGGTCCGCGGCATTGTTTGCACTGGGCGCCTGGGCGCTCTACAAACTCGGAGAGGAAGAATGGCGCACGCTCGCTGCGCCAGTCATTGCTCATCTCCAGACCCAAACGTTCGGCCAGCAATTCGCTGCCGCCCACATCAATGGGCTGCTTTCGATGACGTTGGCTCTGGCTCTATGGGTGGCCTTGCGCGAGTGGCTCCGCGCACATTTCGTGAGTATCCTGGGCGTGGTGGCTGGCGCCAGCACCCTTGGGCTGATCGTAGTCCAAGTGCTCATTGCGCGCGCCCCGCTTAGACGCGTAGCCAATGCCACCGGCAATGCCATCGTCGAGGGTGTGATTGTCACCGCCCTTTGCGGCCTTGCCGTATTCTTGGGGGCCATCATGGCCACCTTCAGTTTGCTCCAAGACGAGCCCTGACGGCAAACGCGGCCAGGGTCAAGATTCCAAAACGCCGGCGGCTTCTTCACTGAGGCACGCTGGCGTTATACATTTCCATACTGTTCCCTCTCCAGCGCTCTACCGCAGCGTGCGGAGTCCCGCTGGCGACGGTGAAAGAGGGTTAGGGTGAGGGGGTTCTTCGCACACGCCGCAAAGCAAAGAACTCCACTGCCGTGAGGCCAATGACCAACAGAACCATATTCCACCAATACAAGGCCTTCTGGCTTTGCAACAGCAGCGCGCCAATCACCAGCAGCGAGAAAAAAATTGCTTGGCGGAATGATAGTAACACGACGTAATACGGAAGATGCTGCTTTTGGGTTTTAAGACGGATCAGCAATCCGATAAGTGAAAAACTCGCGAGTAAGCAAAAGAAGAGGCTGATATAAAACAACAGAAACCCATCATACCCCGTTGTCTGGGGGTTAATCTGTGTAATCACAACCGCAAAACCGGACCATGCAATCAGCGTGGCAACCAACAGCATGAGGGTGTAGCGCGTCAATGTCATAGAGCCAATCACGATGCGCGGCCAAGCGCCTGAATCCGTTTCACAACAGGGCGGCCAAGTTGCTCATTCATTTTGGCAAGGAATTCCTTCTGATGCAATCTGATTTCATCCACAGCGGGCGCAGGCCCGATGCTTACGAACACCGCTCCTTGTTTAAAATATTCCCCCCTCACCTGCGCTGGCATCCCGCGGTTGTTAAACCACGATCCAATCACCTGCTCTGCCGCATGGAGCACTTGATTGGCTTCTAACTGGCGGCCAATGCTCGTCTTGGGCATATGCCGCTTAAGGATGTCTTTGAGTTGCTGCATATAGTTCCGCCATCCTGAGCCCGAACGAAGGAGCTCGTCGCAACCGCTCTTGTTAAGATTCTCCCCCCGCCAAAGCGGGGTCAGAATGACAATGACGGTAAGACTCTACTCGAGAGCGTGGAGATACTCCATCAATTTCGCCGTCACAGGACCAACCTTGCCCTTACCAATTGTTTTCCCGTCAATCGCAACAAGGCCAGTTACGCCGGTGGTTGTCTTGGTGATAAACACTTCGTCGCACTGCAGGAGTTTCTTGGCAGTGATCTGCCCCAATACCACGGGAACCTGCTCACAAACGACTTGCCGGGTTATCCCTTGAAGGATATGTTCCCCGGTCGTATATATTCTACCATGGTTCACCCAAAAAATATTAGAATACGCGCCTTCGCGAACGATCCCAGAACGATCAACAAGTAATGCATCAAAAAAACCCCGGTCCACAGCCCGCTGATGCGCCTGCTGGCATTGCGTGTAGGGCCATTGCTTGGCTTCTTGGGGGGGCTCGCGCTCGAGATTCACAAACGTGGCGGACACCCCCTGGCTAATATTTGGAGTAATCTCCAATAAAGTTATTTCAACCGCGACATTCTCGGCTGTCGCAATGACTCGAATTTTTAGTGAATAATCTCCATGACGGGATCGCACACCCTCAACGACGCGCTGTCTCATTGTCGTCATGCTCTCCGGCAATTTCATCCCGATAAGAATCGCTGAACGCTCCAAGCGCTGAAGATGCGCATCGAGCATGTACACATTTCCTCCATACGTCCGCATGGTCTCAAACACCCCTTTACTCATAACGACAGAAAGGCCTTGGCCTTATCAAGCGTCTCTTGGTATTCAGCGTTACAATCCGAGTCCACGACAATCCCCCCCCCGACGTTCAACGTCAGGGCGTTTTTGCTGGCAACAAGCGACCGGATGACAATGTTACTGTCCATTTTTCCACACTGGCTCAAATTGATAACACTTCCCGTATACAGCCCGCGAGGGGATTGCTCCACTTCCTGAATAATCTCCATAGCCCGGCGTTTTGGGCAACCCGTCACTGAACCCCCCGGGAAACACGCACGCAACAAATCTATTGCGTGATAGCGATCGGCAAGCACCCCTTCAATGAGCGAATGGGTGTGCCAGACCGTTGGCCACTGTTGGATCGCTTTAAATTGTTTCACTTCCACGGAACCGATCTGGCATACCTGTCCTATATCATTGCGCAACAAATCAGTAATCATCGCAAGTTCTGCTGTTTCCTTGGCGCTCGAAAGCAACTCGTCATGCATCCGTTGGTCTTCTACCGGAGTCGCCCCCCTGGGCCGCGTGCCTTTAATAGGCATGGTTTGGACTACATTGCCATCAAGAGCAAGGAATCGCTCCGGGGAGCAACTCACCAGCTCAAAATCATCTCCTTGAATATATGCGCTCATCGATGAGGGATGTTGTTTACACAATCGCGCAAACAACCCGCGTGCATCACTCGTAAAGCGCGCTGTCCAGGGATAGCTCAAATTCACTTGATAGATATCCCCATCCAAAATAAATTCCTTAATGCGATTAAATCTCTTGGCATAATCCAGATGTGTCCACAATGGCTGGAGGCGTATACTCGTCTGTTCAGAATGACGAAGTTTTGGCCGCTGCCACATCTCCATGACAAATTCTGGAGCGCTGGTATACACCTTCCCCGTCTTCAGATCGTAACAAAGGAATTGATCGTACTCGTAAGCGATGACCGGCGGCAGTAATCCCCCACCACTATCATAGGGGAGCACCCCAATCACTCCACCGCAAAATGGCAACTTGCAAGGATGTCGCGAACAGTCGCGTGGCAAATCCTCCCAACGGACAATCGTTCGTTGGGGCGCCCATGCGAGGACGGACCAGTGATCACGGTCTGTCATTAACCCGGTGTGGAGGAAGCTCACTGACTGTTCACGATGAAGTCCTAAGTAAAATTCTACCGGGTCAAAGTCTTCAATAATAAGTTCAATAATGTTCATGAATAAAATTGGAGAGTATCCGGTCACCTCCAACGGTCAAAAACGATTCGGGATGAAACTGGATGCCAAAGAGGGGGTACTGCTGATGTCGGATACCCATAATAACACCGTCTTGAGTCCAAGCGCTTTTTTCGAATCCATCGGGCAGCTTCTCGATCACCAACGAATGATATCGCGCCGCTATTAAAGGACTCTCGACATCTTGAAAAATCCCCTCACCATTATGGACAACGGCGCTTGTCTTCCCATGGATGGCAGAAGACGCACGGACAGTGCGCGACCCGAATATGCTCGCGATACACTGGTGCCCCAAACAAATCCCCAACATGGGTTTGATTCGATAATATTTCCTGATGATCTCGCAAACAACGGGAGCTTGTTCTGGGGCTTGTGGCCCGGGAGAAATGACAATGGCGTCATAGCTTCCTGCGGCGGCGATAGTGGTTTCTTCCGGGGTCTTAATATCAACATCCGCACCGAGCCGTGCCATCTGCTGATAGACGTTGTATGTGAATGAATCGTGGTTGTCGATGAGTAAAAACATATCAGATCTTCCGGAACTCGCAAATCGTCCTAAAATCGCAAAATCCACACACTATGGGATCGGGCGTTGGATGGAAATCACTCGTGCGGATGTTTTCGATCGTCTCTACAACGAACTGCTCAACCTTCTCCAACTCTTCGGGCGTTCCCAAAAATGACATTTTTTTGTTCTGTTCTAAATAGTAATAACTCAACAACTTCGGCTGCTCATCCGTAAGTCGTAAAACCGCCAATTGATAGATAAGCAGCTGCTGTTTCTTTTCAAACGGGAGCGTCTTGCCCTCGGGCACGCGCCCGGTTTTATAATCGATAATTTCAACCTCTGGATTTGCTCCGTCCGCGAGGGTATCCACGCGATCAATAACGCCGCGCAGCTCAAACTCTCCAAATTTAATCGTAAAGGGTTTTTCGAGGTATCGAGGCGATGGCCAATGCCCTTGATGGAGTTGATAGAATTCTTTGAGGATCTTCTTCCCTTCCTGATAATATTTTCGTTCGTGCACAGCGCTCTCGTACCACTCGTTGAGCCAGGATTGTTCATAGAGTTGGAGCAATTCTTCCATGACGGGGGCAGCGGCTGCGGCGCTTTCTTGCAGCGCAAAAAGCTGTCCTTGTTGAGCACCGCGGATCATTCGCTGGAAGAAGACTTCGAGCGTTTTATGCATCGATTTACCAAAACTAAACGTAAACCGACCTTCGATCGGAATCTTGAGGATGTGGGCAAACTTATATTGGAGCGGACAGCTCTCGAATGCTTTGAGTTGGGTGAAACTAAAGTAAGACGGGAGATTGGATATTGGATATCGGATATTAGGAATTGGTAATGTTGCATCTGTCGTGAATGTCGATTGTTCTGACTTCTGACTTCTGACTTCTGACTTCTCTTTTTGAATGAGTCCGAGTTCGTACAAAAAAAGCGATGGTTTCTTCTTGCGAACCCCACCATAATCTTGGGCGCTGGTAAAGTACAGTTTCTCTTTGGCACGAGTAATCGCAACGTACATCAGCCGGCGCTCCTCTTGTAAGTGCCAGTCCCCTTCCGGCAATATCTCTTTCATGAGCTCCATCGGCAGCTCCAATGGTTCAGGGCGATATTGGGTGGGGAAGCGGCGATCCACCATACTCACGATACACACCACGCGGAACTCCAGCCCCTTTGCCGCATGCATGGTCAATACCTGTACCGCCTCGGGTCCTGCATCGTCGCGCTTGAGCGCCCCCTCATCCCCTGCTTCCAAACTTAACCTCACCAATTCAGCGATCCCCGTAATCGTTGGAATCTGCTGCTCCCGCTCATATTGTTCAACAATACGATAAAATTGTTCTGCATAAGAAAGCTCCTGGAGGTCATATGGAGTTGCTCCCTCGGCACGCCACCGGGCAACGAGCCCGCTATCTTTAAAAAACGCAACCACAACTTTCGCAGGGCCAAACCCCTTGGAAAGCGCAGTGTGTGTTTCGATCATTGCCAATAGCTTGGCGATCTTTTCTTGTTCGGCAGTCGGGATGCCCACCGTACCACAACGACGGAGAATTTCAAACAACGAATGATTTTTTTTGCGCGCTTCTCGTAAGAGCGTGTGGATCGTTTCATCGGCTACTGCAAACACACTCATTTTTAACACTCGATAGACACTTGCGGATTCGTGATAGTTATCCAACAAATTAAGGTATGCCAGGGTATCTAACACAATCGGCGTGAGGTACAACCCCCGCGAACTCGCGACATCGTATGGGATACCGGACGCTGCAAATGCTCGCACAAACGGGTCCGCATCGGCATTGGATCGCACAAGCACTGCGACATCGTTCCACTGCAGGGGATGGCCACTCAAAGCGCTCTCTTGCATCTGCTCAAGGATGGTCTTCACCACCATCCGGGCTTCTTCATGCACCGTCGCTGCCGGACGGTGTTCAATCGCACCCGAAAGCGGTACAGCGCTTTGGAGATGTTTCGAAATCCCACTGCGCGCCTCCAAACGATTGGGATTATTTTTTTGGATAAATTGATAGGCAAGATCAAGGATGGGTTGTGCGCTCCGGTAGTTCTGTACCAACGCAACCTCGCAGGCGCTCGGAAAATCCTTCTTAAATTGAATAACATTGCTAAATGATGCGCCCCGCCAACGGTAAATCGCCTGATCATCATCCGCCACGACCGTAAGGTTGTTTGCGGGTGACGCGAGGAGCTTAACCAATTCGTACTGCACCCAATTGGTATCTTGGAATTCATCCACCACAATGCATTGGAACTGTTTCCGGTACTGCTCCAGGATATTGGGACGCTCTTGGAGGAGTTTCACGGTCCAAACGAGCAAGTCGCCAAAATCCAGGGTATTCTCATCCCGAAGTATTTGCTCATACGTGGCATACGCACCGGCAATTTCATGTAAGCGTTTCTGATCGAGTTCTTCCCCGCCGATTCCAACCAATGGGACCCCGAGAGCTGCAGCACGGTCCAAGTGCTTCCCTTCGACAAACCGGAGGTATTCTTCGACCCCGACCGCCTCGTCTTTGGCGCGAGAAAAGTGGCGGATAAGAGCGTGATAATATTTTGTCGGGTTGCCTTTGGGGCGATAGTAATCGAGATCAAATCGTGCTTCGTGCTTCTTAAGCAGCGCCCACACCGCGGTGGGGGTAAGGACGCGAAAATTATCATTAAGCCCAATATCTAAAGCATGCGTCCGCAATAACCGTTCACAAAGGGCATGAAAGGTGCTGATCCACAAATCGCGATAACCAATAGGGAGCGCCGCCCCGACGCGATCTTCCATTTCGGCTGCTGCTTTGTCCGTAAAGGTCAATGCCAATATTTCCTCCGGCTTCAAGGCGCGACCGAACGCCTTGGGTGAGCTTGCCCCGCCAACGGCGGGGTCCATGAGCCAAACAATTCGCTGGGTAATGACCGTGGTTTTACCGGTTCCAGCCCCAGCAACAATCATAAGAGGGCCTTTCCCGTATGTGACGGCAGTCTTTTGTTCAGCGTTGAGTGACGAGAAGAGAGACATAGTCTTCTCATTGTACCGGCTCACCCCTTGACGATCAAGCACGGGGATAAAAAATACCCCATCTCGTAATTGAGATGGGGGATGAATTAAAACCAGTTATTCAATATGCCTAATCGTCCACCCTCGGATGATTGATCTCGCGCCAAGTGTTATCATTGATCGTAACGGCCTCTAATCCCAGAATACTGCCTTTCGAATCCTTCATATCAACCGGCATAACCCGTATTACGAGGTTATTGATACTGGTCGCATATTGTGGCAACCAATATTGTTGCGTCGAGAACCACCCCGTATCTTTTGAGCCCGACGGCTCGATCCTGCGCAATCCTAGGAATTCCTTGAACCGATCCCATCTTCGCTGTGCTCTGGGTGTCATATCAAGACTGATAATCTTAGAACCGTCTCTCCCTTCTCCAGATATTCTCCCCCGTAAACCTATTCTCAATAATTCAGACAGCGCTATTCCCTTTGAATCTCCAGGGAATACCTGATCAACATCTCTCAACATCTCCGCGATCACCTCGGAGACTTTTTGAAATATTTGCCCGTCTTCCTTAATCTCACGCTCGATGCTTTTCATGGCAAATTCTGCCTTTCTCCTTGATTCTTCCGCTCTTACTTTGTCCCCTATTCTCTCAAATCCCAAGGCAAAATTCATATCAGCGTTCGCCATCACTGCCATCTCGGCTGCTTCGCGTTGACTCTCAACTCGTTCACTACTGACGCTGGAAGGTTCGGCCACTGTCGGATCCTCCTCAACAACAGAAGGCTCGGGATCTGGCACAACAGATAAGAATTCTTTGCTCATACGATCTATAAAAATGGTAACTTCTTCTCTCAATAAATACTGTATCAACACGATTGACAACTGTCAAAAAAAGGGGGTGAGGGGAATAACGATGTTATTATTGAAACAATTCCAGCGCATTCTTGGTCGTCTGCTCGGCCACCTGTTCTAATGGGATATTCTTGAGTGCCGCTATGGCTTTAGCCACCTCCACTACATACGCGGGCTCATTGCGGCTGCCGCGATGCGGTTCTGGCGCCAAGTACGGGCTATCGGTTTCAATGCAAATCCGCTCCAACGGAGTCTGCCGGACCACCTCGTGCAGTTCTTTGGCGTTCTTAAACGTCACAATACCTGAAAACGAAATGGTCGCGCCCAGATCTAAAAACGCTTTGGCATGCTCCAAAGTACCGGAGAAACAATGCATGATAATCCTTAATTGGAAATTGGAAATTGGAAATTGGAAATTTTTTAAGATTGTATATACATCATCATAAGCATTAGGACCATCCCCCGTTATTGAGTCCCTCGCCCTTTCCCCTTGTCTTGTATGGATCATCAGTGTTTTCTTCTCTTCTATTGCAAGTTCTACATGCTGGGCAAATACAGTGCGTTGAAGTTGCCGAATCTGTTGGCGATCAAGCATGGTCCCGGTCCCGTCAACTGCTGAATCGGGTAATCGAAAATAATCCAGTCCGCACTCCCCGACACCCGTCACCAATGATGATGACCGTAACAGTGACCGGTACGCTGCCGAATCAAATATTTCCGCCCGAGTGTTGACTGAATCTTCTTCCTCATCCACGTGCGTTTGGATCAGATGAATCGGGTGCAATCCCACAACTGCGCGCATCATCTCCGGGTGTTTGGCCGCAACCTCCACCGCCCTTCGACTTGTGTCGATCTGACTACCGACCACGTTCATTCGAACGCCGGCCTCTGATGCCCGTGCCACAACAGCATCCGCGTCACTCGCGAATGCGTTAAAATTTAGGTGAGCGTGAGTATCGTAATACACAAAAGTACAAATTTATCCGAATCTTGCCCGAATCGAACCGAATTCAAAGCTCGATTGTGTTCGGATTTATTCGAATAGTATTCGAATCAATTAGTACTGCTCAGGCAGCATATGCCTGAGCTCCTGGATCTTCTGGAACCCCTCCGCACCCTTTGCATTCTGGAATTCTTTCCATCGGTCACCCGCTGCAGCCTGAACCTTCTTCCACGATGCAATATCCAAGGCATCCAGTGACTGGAATTCCTTTGGCAGGTATTGGAGCATCCGGCCGTAGGAATTGATGATGTTTTGAGCCACGGAGGAACGGGCGATCTCTTTATCGACAACCGTAATTGATGGATAACGGATAAAAAGTGTAAGGACTAATCCAAGCACAAGCCATGATTCAAACGCGCCGATAAATGCGCCAATCACCATGTTAAATGTCCCAAACAATGGAATAAGCCCAAGGATCTTGCCAACAAGCCATGCGGTAATCCCCACCGCTTTTGAGACCACCACGACAATTACCGGGTAGGCGATAAGTTTTGCCAACAACAATTGCCCGCCAATCATGGGCGCAAAACGCTCTGCCACAACACCATAATAATGGTTGGCCACCCAAATACCAACGGCAAATCCAATCACTGTTGCAACAGAATGAATCGCGCCGGAACGGAACCCGGCGGCGACGAATAACAGCATGATGACGATCAAAATGACGTCGAGCAGAGTCATAGTTTTGAAATTGGTTTATAGAAATCGGAAAATCGTAATGGAAAATAGAAAGCGGAAATCAGAATCTATCTTCCGATTTCCAACTTCCATTACCAACCTCCATTTTCCTATAACCAGTTTCTATTTCGTTTCGAGTCGTGCAAACAATACTTTTCCGCGATCGATATCCATACCCTTGGTGGAAAGCGTTCCCCAAATTTGTGCTTTTTCAAAAGTAAGTTTGCTTTCCTTCATCCACACGCCAAGCGATCGCAACAAGCGCTCACTGGTCATCGGCAATATCGGTCGCAACATCCAGGAGAGGTGTCGGAGTCCTTCTAAAAATGGGTACAACGCTTTACTCCATTGTTCGGGAGTGTGCTCTTGCTTCAGCTCCCATGGTTTAATGCGTTCGAGATGCTCGTCCAACCGCTGGATGTACGACCACACCACCTGTGTTGCCTGATCCGGCTGGTATCGCTGGAACGCATCGTGATACTGTAGCCAGGCGTCCTGCGTGATATCATTGAACTGGTGGCAAAGGGAATGATCGGATGGTAATTTGCAACTAAAATGTCCGTGATCAGCACTGATCAATTTATTGTGGGCGAGCATCTTCTCGCCGAGCGTGAGGATCCGGCGGCTCACATTACCAAGACCGTTGGCAAGATCCGCTTGGTATCGTTCTTTCAGCCGCGTATGGGAAAAATCGCCGTCATTGCCCCACGAAAATTCACGCAGCAAGAAGTAGCGCAGCGGATCAACGCCCAGCCAGCCGACAATTTCTAATGGGTCAACCACATTGCCGAGCGTTTTGCTCATCTTCTGCCCATCCACGGTGAGCCACCCGTGCGCGAATACCTTTTTGGGGAGTGGCAACCCAGCAGACAGCAGCATGGCGGGCCAGAGCGCACAATGGAATTTAATAATTTCCTTTCCGACGATGTGGACATCAGCGGGCCAGTACTGGGCGAACTTTTGGGTGGCTTTGCCGTATCCTACGCCCGTAAGATAATTAATGAGGGCATCAAACCACACATACAACGCCTGCGCGCTATCCCCGGGCACCGGAATTCCTACGGTCACCCCGGCAACATTTTCATCTGTTTTCCACCCGCGGGAGATACTCACGTCCCCGAACGCTGTTTTTATATAGGAGAGCACCTCATTGCGCCGGCCGGTGGGCTCGATAAATTCTGGGTGTGCGGTGATATGGTCAATGAGTTGATCTCTGTAGCGGCTCGCCCGGAAAAAATAATTTTTTTCCTTAAGCTCCACGGGTGGCTTCTGATGATCCGGGCAATTCCCGGCCACGAGCTCTTTCTCCGTAATGAATGCTTCGCAGCCGATGCAATAGAACCCTTCGTATTCTCCTTGATAGATGTCACCGCTCTTTTGGACGGCATGAAAAAATTTCACCACGGATTGGTGGTGGCGGGGTTCGGTCGTGCGGATGAAGTCGTCATTACTAATCCCTAATGTGTCCCAGGTCATTTGCCACGCCGCGCTCATGCGATCGAGATACACGTTGACATCATGCTCCCCTGCGGTAATCGATGCCTGGACATTTTTTTGGCTATTCTCATCTGTACCGGTTAAAAAAACAACATCGTCCCCGAGCAGGCGATGGTAGCGTGCCAGCACATCCGCAACCACTGTAGGGTAGGCACTGCCAATATGCGGTTTAGCGTTGATGTAGTAAATGGGTGTTGTAATGTAGAACTTCTTTTTCATATGAGTAAATCCAGTAAATCCGGCCTATCAACTCTGGCCAGCTGGATTCACTGGCCTTGCTGGATTTACTATAACTTCCACCGGCTCACAAGCACCACAAACTCTCCTTTTTCAGTGATCGGCCGATTCACAAACTCCCGCAAACTCCCGCGCAAAATTTCTTCGTACATTTTTGTAAGCTCGCGGCCGATAACGCAATAGCGATCTTGGGCTTCGGGAAGGCAGTCCGCTACCTCCCGCAACGTCCGCCGGATCCGATGGACCGACTCATAAAAAAAGATCGGCAATGGCGATTCGATGATCGTCTTAAAATAGGCCTGGCGCCCTTTCTTATGCGGAGGGAATCCCATTACAGTATAGCGATCCAAGGGGATCCCTGCAACGCTGCCAAGCGCAGCAGCGGCATTCGGCCCAGGGATTGGTACAATCTTGGTTTCGGGCAGCCCCGCAAGCACCCGCTCAATCAATTCCCCACCCGGGTCGCTAAGTCCCGGCGTACCCGCATCAGTGACATAAGCGGCCGACAACCCCTTGCGAAGACTCTCTAAAACGCGTTCAATATCCCGAACACTCCCCCGCTGTCGGACGCTCAAAAGAGGTTTGCTGATCTGGAAGTGCTCAAGCAACTTGCGCGTCACGCGCGTATCTTCGCAGACGATAACGTCAACGCAGCGAAGCGTTTCCAGCGCCCGTATCGTAATATCCCCCAAGTGACCAATCGGTGTTGCAACAAAATAGAGATGAGGCATAATTTCCCTGATTATAGGGCATTCTTCCTGGAATCAGCAAATCCGCCATTGCCGGGGTGCCAAAAGTGCAGTATACTAATGCAATCAAAATAAGCGGGCTGTCGTACCTGCCTGCCGGTAGGCAGGTATCGGTAGTACACACGCCTCGGGTGCGTGAAGGCTGGGTTCTCAGCCAGAGGCTGATCCGCCTTTGGCGGAAATTCTACAATGATGCCATGTCCGCATTCTTTCGGGATGTAGTATACCGGTAGTACACACGCTTCGGGTGCGTGGAGACCGGGTTCGATTCCCGGCATCCCGAAAGAATGCAGACATCAAGAGTCAGCAGCCCGAAATGAAGAAATCACGCCCTTGTCGGCTTTCGCTACTATCTACACAGTATTTTAAAACGGAGTTGTGGCTGCGATGCTTTAAACATCCACTATGTCCATGAGACATACCCCCTCAACTTTAACGATGCTGGATTTCGCATTCCCGAATCGAAAGATTATTTCCCTCTCTGACTATTTCCCAGCAGGAACAACCTACTTCTATGGGTTCCCGTGCGGAGAGGACTCAAATTTTCTCAACAGGGTCCCTTCTTGGATCGAAGAATTAGTCGCTGCAAGGCCGGTCACCTGCGCAGGCGATCATGTTTCCGTTCTCACATTTTCTGCGTCCGGGGACCCTGATATTCGGGATCTTCTCCAAAACCATTGTGGCCTTGAACTCGCGCCGAGCAATCGAGTCAATACCTTTCCACCGGACATCAACTCCACTCTCAACTGCCATGAACGGAACGTCCGAATTAAACAAGAGCTGTGGACCCGCGTAACACCGGGCACGCTCGTTATGGCCCAGCCGTATCTCGACGCTTCGCTTCGGCACCTCTATTTAATTGACCCTTGGATCACGGCATGGCTCAATGATAAAAAAAACATGCCAGAATATATCCCCGAAGAACACCTCCCAAAACGCCCGCGCGCGTATTCCAATGGGGCGGAATTCTTCGCACATACTGATCAAATTAACCAATGGCCATGCGTCATTAAGATTTCATCATCCAGTGCCGGCGACGGGGTGCGCATCTGCTTTAACCGCGAGCAACTGAAAGAGGCAGCTGAAGAATTTAAAGATTCACTCGGCGATATCTTCGTAGAAGAATTCATTGGTGCCCAATTTAACTACGGATTGCAATTCGCCATCCCTCATGATCATACCAAGCCAATTGAGATCATCGGTTGGAACCAACAGATCGTCAGTGAGCAAGGTGAGTTTCTCGGGGGCGTCATCTACCCCGACGATTACTCCGAGACGCTCAAAGAAGTGACTCAAGTTTTCCTCACAACAATTCTCCCGGATGTTCGCAAACGCGGATGGTATGGTGTCGGTGGTGTCGATATTCTGGTACGACCGGATGGCCGATGGTACTGCATCGACCCGAACTTCCGAATGACCGCAATCACCGCGTATCTCATGGAGGCGTATAATGGCACGGTCCAAACACCGTTAGCCGGTTTCAAGGGGACGTTCACGGGCACCCGTCGCAATTTTATCGACCACGTATTGATCCACGCAAAAGAAAAATCTTCAGAACAGATCCTCCACATGCAATCATTGACGCGCAGCGGAACCACCTATCAATTTAATGCGGGACTCCTCTTCCGTGACCAACAATCGGCACAGGATAATGCCGAGCATCTCCTCAATGACGACGTTCAATCGCGCGTCCTGGTGAAGATAACCAAAGGCCGGGCTCTTCTTTAAAGGGAGTACACCGGCGGAATTGCCCGAATAAATTCTTGTGCGAGGGTGAACCGATACGCGCCTTGCATTGGGATAACCAGTACATCTTCCTGGTCAAACTTGGCGCCATAGGCATAATATCCCCAGAGATCTTTGGGGTTGCACAGGGACCCATACACAATGATGGGTTTTTCTTTTTTTGAGGGGTGCGTAATGTTGACAATGGGATAATAAAATTGATTACCCGCCTCCCAGCCGACCATGTTATTCCCCCCATCCGTTATGATCATCCCGGATTTTCGATCGACCACGCGTAAAATTATGTGCATTGCTGCGTGAGATACGATCCGACCCGGCTCACAGTAATATTGGGCATCGACAAGAGGACGTAAAGATGTATCGATAACTCTGGCGATAGCGCGAGCAAAGACGGCCGGCGAATCTGCTCGAGTGATATAATATCGTTGGGCGAACGAAGTGCGTTGATCGAAATGCTCATTAGCACGTTTCATCAGGTACCCTCCGGAAAACATCCAAGGATATCGCTCAGCCCACGGATAAAATCCCTCTACGCGATCAGGGTAAAACCCACCGCCAAAATCAATAAATCGAATGTCCTTTCGCATTGCAATCGAAGCATGCCCTTTGAGGTATGAACCTAACTCTTTAATAATGGCCACATGTCGATCCGGCGTGCGATTCAAACTGCAGTGGAAATGGAGCCCCGCTAAACGAAGTGTGGGATACTGCTGTAGGCGACGCCAAAACGTCCCAAGATCGGTGAGCGGTATTCCAAATTTGGACCAGGAACCATGATGGCTTGAAAAAAATCGTACACCGACACCCAGCGGCGGACGTGCGCCTTTCGTGATCCGGCCAATCCGGTCAAGTTCATCCGCGCTATCAATGATAAGCGTGGTGCTCTTTTGGTGCCTCAAAAAAACATTGAGTTCTTGTCCGGTTTTCCCAGGACCACTAAACAACATCTCCTGCGCACCTGCTCTCACACCGAGTTGGAGTTCGCGGGCGCTGGAAACATCTAAGCCTAATCCTTTAGCCACCATCGACTTTAATACGAATGGGTGGTCGTTGGTTTTGACGGCGTAGAAAAACTTTATTCCTGGAATTTCTGACGAAAAACTCTGCGTAAATTCTTGAATTTGTTGAGCAAGGAGCTCTCTATCAAACAAATAAAATGGTGTCGGATGGACGGCTGCGATTTTTTTAATCATCGCCTGTTTTTTCATGGCCATCTTAACCAATGGGTACAAGTCCCCTTCCTCGCCTTCCGGGCGACGATCGAGGATGTTGACTACATTCTTTTTGCTCATTCGTTCCTGTTTCACAAACATAAGACCTCTTGCAAAATAAATTTTCTGGACAAAATAATGATTTTTTTGAGAAAAACTAAAGGAAAAATTTTGATGTTTAGCCCTAGCTAAGCGGAAAAATTTTTAATTGGTTTTTGCCAAAAAAGCATATTTTGACGGGAAAGTTATTTTGCAAGCGGTCTATAGTGGATCATAAATGTAAACCAATAGTACCACACCGCCCTTGGACTTTCCAGAATTCCATTACGGAAGGTGGAGCAATACAAACTGAGTACATTTTTTGCAAAGAACACGGTGGGAGCGCTATACTACCAATACGGGGGAGTTCCCTATATCTTCATATCTGGAGTATCCTCATATCCCAATCTCGTGTATGCCCTACAAAATCGGCATCTTTGGATCCGCCGTCGTTGAGTCCGACGAAGTTGTTGATCGCGCAAAACGGCTCGCTACGGCGTTAGTCCCCACACAGGCAATCCTCATCACCGGATCCTGCTCCGGTTTGCCGTACGCCATCGCTTACGAAGCGGCGCAGCAAGGGGTCGAAGTCTGGGGGTTTTCGCCCAAACAAAACGAACACGACCAACGGCAATGGGTGCCGCATGACGACATTACGATTTATAAAAACATGGTCTATGTGCCGCCTAACTTCCCGTTTGCGCACAACGACCAAGTCTGTCGCAAATATCGCAATGTGATTTCCACCGCACACTGTGATGCGGGTATCATTGTTGCCGGCCGGTGGGGCACACTCAACGAATTCACCAATCTGGTTGATATGGGCAAGGTGGTGGGGGTACTCACCGAAACCGGCGGCATTGCGGATGAATTGCCGGGGCTATTTCAACGGATCCGTAAGGAGACGTCCTCTGTCGTCGTCTTTAATAGCAACCCAGAGCAACTCGTCCATTCGTTAATGGTCGAGTTGGGGAAACGGTCTCCTCGCTAGTGAATATTCCTCATTACTATACTATTCCGTCATCCCCGACCTAATCGGGGATCCATGGTCATCCATCCGTGGATCCTCGGGTCAAGCCCGAGGATGACAATAAGAGGTATGCCTCTCTTCTCATCTCTCCTGTATGCCGACTGGGGCCTCTTTCTCCTGCGGCTCGCGGTCGGCGTTGTGTTCGTAATACATGGTTGGCCTAAAATTAACAATGCAAAAGCGATGGCCAGCAGCATGGGGTGGTCAGCCAATGCCATCAAAGCGCTCGGGGTAGTGGAATTTGTTTCCGGCCTTGCGCTCATCCTCGGCGTGTACACCCAGCTCGCGGCGCTCTTGTTAGCCATTGTCATGGTGGCAGCGTGGTATCACAAAACCATGAAGTGGCATATGCCGTTCACCGCAATGGACAAAACCGGATGGGAATTCGATATGGTGCTGTTAGCCGCCAACCTTGCGATCTTTTTGAGCGGCGGCGGCACGATGGTGATGTATTAGAGAGTAGAAATATTCTATAAAAACATCTCCGATTTTATCGGAGATGTTTTTATAAGGCCACGGCGCCAGATATTCACGGGTTCCGCCAGCGAGGACTGTGTGAGCCAATCCCGACCAGCTTCGGACGATTGTGGCTGGTACTGGTCGGGATGGTGCCCGATGCAGGCGAGTTCCGCAGCCAGGAACCGGTGAACATCTGGCGGCGTGCACCATTTTAGAGGGGTCTGCTAATCTTGTACCTCTTGAGCTGCAAATTCCCAGGTCCTCCGAGCGAAGTTATTTCCTTAATCGCCTTGACCGGATCCGGTACCTTGATCTCGTCCAAATGTTCTTTAACATGCCGATACGCATCGCGGAAGGGCATCCCTTTCTTGACCAACCGATTCGCTTCATGCACGGCAAAGAATTCTGGCGAGAGCGAATGCATAAGCACTTCTTTTTTGGGTTTCATCTTGCCCATCACTAAACTCACCACCTCAAGACTCCGGCGCGTAATACCCAGCCCTTTGATCAGGGGTTCTTTGGTAAGTTGCGTATCGCGGTTGTAACCGGAAATAAGATTTTTTGAAATATCTTTCACCTGCGTTTGCAGGCCAATGATGATGCTCGCGTTAGAGCGGACAATTTCAAACACATCGGGGTTGCGTTTTTGCGGCATGACCGAGGAGCCGGTCGTAAACTCGTACGGCAGGTCGAAAAAATTAAACTCCGGGGTGGTAAACCAAATCATCTCGGTGGCCAACCGGCAGAGCGTCATCACCATCTGAGTGCATACGGATAGAATATAGCTTTCGGTGGTTCCGCGAGTATTCACGCAGTACAGTGAATTTATTTGGACCCGCTTGAATTTAAGCAACCGGGTTGTGAGCTCGCGATCCAATGGGAGGTTCACACCGAATCCTGCCGCAGCTCCCAGGGGATTTTGATCGTTGAGCTTATACGCAGTCTCCAACAGCATGTGGTGGTTAATGAGTTCCTCCAGATACGAAGCAGCCCAATGCCCAATGCTGGAGGGCATCGCCCGGCGCGTATGCGTGTAGCCCGGCAACGGTAAAAACTCGTATTGTTTTGCCATAGCCAAAAACACCCGCTGGAGTTTGACGAGCTCGACGCTAATTTGCTTGAGCTTCTTGCGCGTATAGAGGCGTGTGGCCACCAACACCTGATCGTTGCGGCTGCGGCCCGTGTGGATTTTTTTCCCTAAATCACCAAGTTTCTTAGTCAGGTAATTTTCAATCGCGGTGTGGCAATCCTCATCCGACTGTTGGATCACAAATTCTCCTTTGGCGTGCAATGCGAAAATTTCGTCAAGTCCCGTATTGAGTTTTGTCAATTCTTGGGCGGTGATAATATGGGCCTTAAGCAGCGCCTGCGCATGGGCTTTGCTCGCTTCGATGTCAAACGGCAGCAGTCGCATGTCCAGGATATAATCATTGCCAACGGTGTACTTCTCCACAAGGGGGTGCAATGGCGTCGAGGTCGATTGCCAGAGTTTGGGCACAAGACGAATTTCCAATTTTCAAGTTAAAATTTACAATGAATACTCAATAAATCATTGAAAAATGAATGAAAATTGAAAATTAAGAATTGAAAATTATTTTGTGAGAGTTTCAACGGTTGCTTTCTTGATCACAACCGCTTCCACCGGCTTATCTCCCGCATCGGTCTTCACCAACCCAATGGCATCGACCACTTCTTGCCCCTTCACCACATGGCCAAAGATCGTGTAGTTATTCGGCAGCGGGTAATCCTCAAGCATGATAAAAAATTGGCTGCCGTTGGTATTGGGTCCAGCGTTAGCCATAGCCACAATCCCTTTTTTGTAGCCGTTCTTATAGGACTCCGTGGCGGGGTTGAGCTCATCCTCAAACTGGTACCCTGGCCCCCCCGTGCCGTTGCCGCTGGGGTCGCCACCTTGGATCATGAAACCTTTGATCACGCGGTGGAAGATGAGGTTGTTATAAAATCCTTTTTGGGCAAGGGTCACAAAATTATCGCTGGCTTTGGGGGCATCGGCATCGTAGGTTTCGAATTGAATCGTGCCTTTAGAGGTCTCGAGAGTAATGCGGTGCATATCGTTCTTACGGTTAGTGGCAGTAGTGGTAGCGGGTTGGGATGCCGCGGGCTCACTCGCGCTCTGAGCTTCCGGCGTTGCCTGTGTTGTCTGCTCTAGGGCAACCTCGTTTTGCGATTGCTGCCCCGTGGTTGCTGTGGCATTGGGCCGCATCAGCACGACGGCGACCAACACCAACACGATGATCACTCCGACGACCACCAGAATCATTTTATTAGACATACTGGTAAAAAGTAAATTAAGTAAATTAAGAAGTAACCTGAGTTAATTTTAATAATCGTTTCAACGATCCATGGACATTACTCGTGAGCACTATCGCTGTGAGGATCATCGCGGCACCCAGCCATTGCAGCGGCAGTAACCGTTCCCCAATAACGAGCCCCCCAAGGGTGGCAATCAGCAACGAAACACCCAAGAGTACCCCAGCAACGCTAGCAGAAGTATACTCCATTCCTCGATAGTAAAACAGCATTCCAATAACAGAGGAAAACACCGCAAGGTAGAGGATGACAAGCCATTGGTTGCGGGAGAGCGCCATCACGGCCTGGGGGATCGCGCTGATTGTCAACAAAACAACAATGGCATTAAATAAGCCACCGATCCATGTTCGCAGCGCCGATAATAACACCGGAGAACTGCCATCTGTCAGCATTTTTTTGGCATATACTCCAGCCCAAGTCCACAGCAGTGCTCCCGCGAATCCTTCCAACGCCCCGCGAAATAGGTATGGATGGCTTGCATCGTCCGGCCGACTGATGGTCAACAGCACAACACCACTCATGCTCAATACAGCGGCAAGGGCGATCGGCAAAGTTATCTGTTCTCGCAGATACCACGCGGCAAATACTACCGCAAAGGGGATTTCTAGTCGAACCAACAATGTCGCAATTATAACTCCCGCATCCTGAATGGCTCTAATCCATAGGATCTCCGCGAGTCCAGAGGTGAGAACGGACCAGAACAGCAATTGGAAAACAATTGTACGTTGGATGCGAGTAGTGCCCAAAACGCGCCCTGATGCCAAGAGGATCCCTACAAAAAGAATTCCTCCGATAAAGTGTCGAATCGTCAACACCAACGATGCGGGCACACCGCCCAAAAACCCGCCAATCAAGGCTGGCGCAATTCCCCAAATCACTTGGCCCCCAACTAACATCAACATCCCCCGCTCGAATTTTCGCATACTCTACTTCATCTCCAAAATCTTCTTCCCATTGTCCGTGGCAATCTTCAACACCGCGTCAAAGTCATAAAACCGGCAGGCTTCTTGGAGCATCCTGACCTCCACCCACATATCGCCGTCAACAAACGGCTGATAGAAATCGTACACATTATCAACCCCCAGTCCGACGAGCACGCCCGCTTCTAACATCTCTGGCACATTGGCGATGGAATTGTGGACCGGTGCCTTGTACGCATCCAACTGCCGCATGCCCAATGCGGCCGATGGGCACACCACCACTGCGATCCCGTTGGCCGCTAATTTTTTGTAAATTTTCTGGCGGTAGGCCTTGGGCTGCGCTGAAACCGAAATAGCATGGATTGCTGCGACGCGCCCTTGGTATTTGTGTTTCTCAACTTGCCGGATCAACTCCTCGGTATCGCGTTCATGGGGGTTATTTTCTTGATCAATGTGGATGTGCAGCGGCTTGTTCTGATTTTTCGCAATCGAGAATAACACATCATAATGCTTTTGAACGCCGCCTTTTTCTTTGCGATCCTTCGAAGGCAGCCCGCCAATCACATCGGCCTTGGCCGTGATTTCCTCAAAGAGTTTTACCGCGGCCGGATCCACAAGCCCGCCGAGCGGTTGTGTCATGGTGACAAATTTAATTTTTTTTGCGTATTCCTTTTTTACGATGTTGGCTGCATCAATCGCTTTATGCCCGACCGCCTCGTACGCATCCACGAAGCTCACCGTGCCCGCAACACCCTGTGCCACCATGATGTCCAATGCGGTACGGATGTTGTCCTCGATCTTTTTTTGTGTCATCGAACGTTTTTTGGCGTCAGACATGTTCCACTTGACCTCCATGTCGAGCATGCTCTTGTCCAGCTCTGGCTTTGAAATATAAAATGCCTTGTCAAAATGCGCGTGGCAATTGTACCACCCGCCGTGCTGTTTGACACTCCCCAAAAACTGTTGCTTGAGATTCCAAGGTTGAGACATACCCTACACGCCTAGAATCTTATGCAACTCCACCGCGGCCTGCGGGGCATCACTGACCACCGGCGGCCCCGGAGTCTTGGATTTGTAGCCGGACACAAAGGTATACTTCCTAAATTTTCCGGGTTCGAATTGTTCGCCGCGCGCAGAGGCTGACTTTTTTGCCTCCTCTTCGCGCTCACGATTCCACCGAACAACGTCTCGACCGCACTGCAGGGCAAACACGATCTGTTGCGGCGTCGGGTTGTCACCCAACGGCAGGAGTCTCCGATGCGCCCGACGGCTCCGGCGCTGCTCACCTCCACCGCCCTCTCCCCCGTTTCGCGTATGTTCTTTTTCTTTCCGTTTGCCCGAACACATAATGGCATGCAAGTGTTCTAACAAGACGTTTTCGATAAAGACCCCGCGCGACGGCAACACGATACTCTTGCGTGTCTTCACTTCGCGCAATGCAAAACGAGCATCCAACAGCACGCGATACTGGTAGTTGCCGGCGGTCAACGTCACAACCGTATCCTGAGGGTTTTCTTCACCAATAGCGAACAACACTTCCTTATATCCGAGTTCCGTAAGCAGTGAATCACTGAATTCCACTCTGTCTCCATCAGGATTCAACAAACAGGTAGGATCGTTCCGGAGCTGTTCTATGAGCGTATCGTTGCGTAACCGCAGCTCCCGTCGCCGCTGTTCAACAAAGAGAGATTCCGGCGAAAGGTACGAAAGCGTATTCCAATACATCCCGGATTCAAGCGGTTGCTGGTTGGCCGACGGATCTGTCTCCAACGCCTTCTGGATGAATTCCCGTTTTGGCTCATCAACAAAATGCCCTGTGGGTAAATGAATGGCTACCTTCTTCCCGCCAGTGCGTTCATTTTCGCGCATCGCCAACACTTCATCGCACCAGAGTTTAAGGGGCCCCGGCTTCTCAAAGAGTAAACTCCACGGATAAGTCTTGATAAGTTTGAGATCAATAGGTTTCCGTCCATCGAGCATCTCAAAGATATCGGACGGCGTTTGCAACAATGCTTTGACACCTTCTTCATCGGACTCAAAGGCTGTCTGGAGGGCTTTACGATACATCGGCTGCTCCCCAACGACTGCATCGACGGCTCGATAAAACGCTTGCTGCTGGTTGTTCATGAATACGCCTTGCGCCAACAATAGCTCGCGAGTTTTGCGAACGCACTGCTCATCGCGATGGAAGATTGCCTCGAGCGCGTACCGTGCTTGAGGATCGTCCGAGGTTAATAGCGTAGATTGGTACGAGAGGATGTTGTTAATCTCACGAAAAACGATCGCGTCACTACTCGTAAACCCCGCCAGGGCGAGTTCATAAAGAAAGTTAATCGTTGATTTAGGATCCCCACATCGTTGGATCATCTTCCGCAGTAACACCCTCCCGATCACATTATAGTTAGACTGATCGCTAAACAACACGAGCCATTGTTCAAGCACTCCGGGATCGGGCGGGAATGGTTGCATGTCTTTTACAGCCCGTTCAAGGGCGTGCACAAAATCCACGATCATGTTTTTCGCGCCGAGTGTATCACCGGCATCCCCAAGAATGCCCATTGTATCTATCGCTTGAGTGATCTTCATCGGGCTATTGATCATCTCGCGGGCCTTATGATCGAGCAACCGGCGTCTCTTCTCGGAGTTGAACGCCTGATACCCACGAATAAGCTCAACAACGCCTCGAAGATGCGGTGACTGGCTCAACGCATCTAAGAGTGCTTGTGTAGAGGGGCGCTGCTCATGTTCCTGGCCTGTTCCGTCTCCCTGCGGCATTTGTGCAAACGATGGTCGTTCGGTCATAAAAAATAACACCATGCGCGCATCGGCAATGGTGCCTTTATCTATCAAAATCCCAAACAATAGTAGTGAAATCTATCCCCATAGGATCCCCTGTAGGATAGCAGAATGTAACCGCAAGATCAAAGCCCGTGGATGCGTGTGGATGCCAGAGAAAATAGGGGCGAGGGCGCGAGCGTGTGTAGCTGCGCGCCCTCGCGATGCCGGGTCAGTGCCCGGGGCCGTCGTGGTGTACGGGGTCGTACCCACTCGCGTCGTCCGTCTTGCGACGGTGCGGGTGGGGCCTGATCACCCGTCTGCGGCGATCGCCCGCGCCACCCGGCAGCAGGTCTTCCAGCAACTGTCGCTGGTCGACGTCCTTGGGCCGCGTCATAGCCCAAGTGACACAGTTGGGGCAGAAGGCAACCCCCTTGATGAGGTTGCCGCGATGGCGCTCATCAAACGACGAATCGCACCGGTTGCAATTGCCGTGGATGGCGAAATCCTCCGCGAACTTCAAGGGAGGCATCTTTCTCTTACGCATGTTTCACCTCCTTCCGTGAAACACTTAAGATGGTGAACGGTTCGTGATGTTGGGGCAGTATAGTCGATGTCTCTAGGATGGTCAACGTCAGTGGGCCATGCTGTCAGTGGGCCATGCCAATGCGGGCACCAACATATCGAAGTTCTCTTCCGCATCTCTTTATCTCTAAATATCCTCACCTCTCGCGTATCGAAAACCGGTCCGAATTGCACTGTGGCAAATCAGACCGGTATCTTGGCGGGGACGCAAGGGCTCTAAAAGCCCGGCGAACCACGGCCCACGACCGTTTCAAGGTGCGTCATCACTACTTGGAGCAATTCAAAGAATTGCAGTAGTGTCCGCTCAAACCCAACCCAAATGGTGGGAGTGAGAGATTTGAGCACGATGATGGTGAGACCCAACCCCACCGCTGCCAGAATCCTCATAGATTTGAGGATTAAGGATAAAGCGAGGGATGAGTTTGCTGTTCGACTGGACAGCACGACCACCATACGGCCGTTTTTGTTCCCTCCATGGGAGAAGGAAAGGATTTCTGCCCCCTATAGAGAGAATAAACAAATGATTATACCACCTTTTTAATAAATTGTCAAATTTTCTGCCCTTCTTCCACCCTTCTCATCCTCAATTGACAATGCTCCAATCAAGAAATAAAATATCGCTCATGAAAGACCTTCAACGAAATGAAAAATTGATCATCGACAAAAACATCCCCAATCCGGGGATTTTTGCGATTGTCCCAATTGTCCGTGGGGAAATCATTTTTTATTTTGATCGACATTTTGTTGCCACGCCCACCAACATCAGCATGCGCGTGGACGAACACCGGCATCAGTTGAGCACAGACCCGACGCTGCCAGAGAATTTCTTAAATCATTCGTGCGCGCCAACAAGCTTTGTTGATTTTGAAATACTCGCGCTCAAAGCATTGCGTGATATTTTGCCCGGCGAACAGATCACATACAACTATTACACCAGTGATTGGGACGATGAGGATGTTTTTGAATGCCACTGCGGGGCTAGTGATTGCCATCGCTATATCCGTGGGTTTAAAAATCTGCCGATTGAACAACGCCTCAAGATAAAAGACTTTCTCTCTCCGTTTTTGTTGAGCAAGTTCTACGATGGGCTTAGCAAAGATCAAAAAATTTGTCATCCTGGCCGCCGGAGCGTGTGGGGCCCCGCCCTCGGCGGTGACTTAACCAAGATCTGAAAGATTTTTTCTCAAACAAAGACGAAAAAGACGACCCGTTCGGGACGTCGTACTATGGCACAAAACGAGGAATATGTCCGATATCATCGCCGATTCATAACCAGACTAAATGTGAAGGTCAATAACGCCACCAAGACAATCGTCCCCCCGCTGGCCAAATCCCAATAGTACGAAATAAACAACCCCGATAGTACCGCAAGCAAAGAGAACGCAATCGCAAGCCACAGGCTTTTTTGGAAGCTCAATTTCCATTGCAGCGCCGCCACCACTGGCATCACCATAAGGGCCCCGATAAGCAGCGCTCCCACAATGCGGATCGCCAATGCCACACTCATCGCGGCCAAGATCATAATGACGGTATTCAAGAGTTGGACCGGAAGCCCATTGACTTGCGCGACCTCCTCGTCAAACGCAACAGCGAATAATTTGGGATAGAGCGCCAAAATAATAACCGTGACAATAATGGCAAGGGTCACGATTAAACGAACATCCCCCGGGCTCACGGTAGTGATACTGCCAAACAGTATGCTGGAGAGCCCCACCGCTCTCCCCCGCGAAAGGCCAAACAGTATGCTGGAGAGGGCAAGGCTGCCCGAAAGAAAAATCGCAAGGACCGACTCGCCAAATATATTACGACTAAAGCGCAACCGCTCGATCCCAAATGCGGCAAGCACGGTGGTGATCATTGCGGTCAAAATAGCGTTGGTCCCCGTTAATGCCGCCACCGCAACCCCTGCGAGCGACACATGCGCTAACGTGTCGCTAATCAATGAGAATCGGCGGACCACCAAAAAAATGCCGATCGTCGGAGCAATGATCGCAATGGCAATCCCTGCCCCAAACGCCCGCTGCATAAAGTCGAACTGAAAAATCTCGAACATACAGGAGTAAATCCAGCACGCCAGTAAATCCGGCTGGCGAGCGTTAGTTAGTGCCCATGCACAATGCTGCGCAACTTTTTGCCATACATTTGTTCTAATACATCCCCGGCTAATACCTCACGGCTCGGGCCGTGGCAAATCAGTGTGCGGTTGACGCACAGAATGGTCTGCGCTTCATGGGCCACAACATCAATGTCATGGGACACAAAAATAATGGTCATGCCCTGATCTTGGTTGAGTTCTTTGATAAAACCGTAGAATGCTTCTTGGCTCGCTGCATCAACGCCCACGGTCGGTTCGTCAAGTAGTAAAAGGGTTGGATTGTTCACCATTGCCCGAGCAATCATCACGCGTTGGAGCTGACCACCGGAAAGGGTGCCCAAAAGACGATCGTGCAACTGTTCAATCCCGGCTTGCTCCATCGCCGAATGTGCCGCGGCCAAATCGTCGTGGCGGTATCGACGAGTCCATCCGAGGCTCGGGGCCCGACCGCTCAATACAACCTCCGCCACGGTTGCCGGGAAATCGATACGCCCCTCCGAAATCCGTTGCGGCACAAACCCGATTGTTGATCGTTCACTCGCCGTAAGATCGCGGAACGGTTTACCAAATATCTTAACTTCCCCCTGCTGTGGGTGGAGCATGCCGACAAGCAGTTTGAGCAGGGTGGTCTTGCCTCCCCCATTAGGCCCCAAGATACCTACATATTCCCCCTGGTTAATGCGGAACGATAAATGTTCCAGTACGGGGGTATCGGTGTACTGCATGCTGACATCGCGCATGCTAATGATAATATCGCTCGTTTTGGGCACAAGGGGTTTGACTCAAGAATATTCATTGAAACCATAGCATAAACACAAGAGTATTTGCAAAATTTCAAACGGCTTTGCATACACAGTAAAAGAGCTCTATACTGAAGATACATTATTCACCTCTTATATCGTATCCATATCTATGTTTGGGATCAGCAAGCTCCTTGGCGTTCTCGGGGCAATGATCGTTGTCCCGACTGTTGCGTATGTACTCGGCGAGACAACGGCCGAAGTGGGAAGCAACACTCTACCGCAGCCGCCCGCAGTCGTCCAAGATCAACAAAACCCCAAACAGCCGCCGCAAGAACGTCCAGGGCCGGGCAATCGGCCAAACCAAGAAGGCGGCGGATTCTTCCAACCAGGTCCCGGCATGATGGGTGGGCCGACGATGGGCCAACCGGGGGGACAAGGCAACGGCCAAGGGTTCCCTGAAATGCGAGATCCAAGAGGAACTGGACCCCAAGGCGATCCATCCGGCAACAATTGGATGCAGGGATTGCAAAAGATGATGGGAGGAGACGGCGGGAGCAATACGGGCATCGGCAGTGGTCAAGCGCCCGGTGATCGGGGCAGAGAAAACCAAGGCTTCCAAGGCATGATGCAACAAGGCGCCCCTGATGATGGCCAGTGGCAGAAGCGCCAGGAGGAGGAAGAACAACGACAAAAGGAACGTGAGAAAAAAATGCTCGAGCAAATTAAAAAATCTCTTTCTCAAAAGGCCACCAAACCATTGGCGATGTTAAAGGCAAAGATCGCGGCTGTTGAGCGGAAAGGGATTACTGTCCCCGAAGACACAAAGACGTTTGTGAGTGAATTCGAGCAAGCAATGCAGCAAGTCAAATCCGCCGAGACCATGGAAGATGCAGAAGATGCCCTCATGACTCTCCAAGAATCACGTCAAGAATTTGAAGAAAATTTCCAAACCCTGCAAGAAATTGGTAATTGGAAAAAAATTCTTGCACAAGCCAAGGTGGCGCTCAAACGCGAACAGACCACGCTCGCCAAAGCCATGCGTCAGTCCAAACGCGCCGGTGCATTTGACATGGCGGATGAATTAACAAAACTGTCGGATGCCGTTGTCGCGTTGCAATCAACGCTCAATAAGGCACAAGAGCTTTCGAGTAATGGAAAGGTAGAAGAAGCAGTAGCATTGTTGCATGAAGATTTCTTTGGCACACTGGAAGACCTGGATGACGTGCACCGCACGGTGGACACCCTCTCCAACTTAAGCCAAGGGCTGCGCCGCGCCCCAGCGGAGATCAAGCAAATAAAATCGCGCGTTGCTGCACTCAAACGCAAGAAAGTCGACACATCCGAAGCGGACCAAAAACTCGTTGAACTCAATGCGAAGCATGCGCAGATCCAAACGCTCGCCAAGGCAAAACCTGTGGACAGTGATGGCCTGGTAGAAGCGGTCCAAGAAGGCTCACAACTGCTCGAGGAGATGTATGGCATTCTGGATGATCTCCAAGGGACGCAATCAGAAACCGATAAGCTCTTTGGAGTAAATGGAGCGACCGCCCCCACCCTCGACTTGGACTTTGGCTTGGGAACGCAACCCTAACAAACATGGCCACATCGTCGTTCCAACAACGGGTACTCGTTGTCGTCCGCAATATCCCAAAGGGGAAGACGCTCACCTATACACAAGTAGCACACCGTGCCGGCCGACCCCGCGCTTATCGGGCCGTCGGCAATATTCTCAACAAAAACTACAATCCTCAAATCCCCTGCCATCGCGTTGTTCGCTCTGATGGTAAAATCGGCGGATATAATCGCGGAGCGCGAAGAAAAGGCTTACTCCTAAAGAAAGAAGGGGCGGTGGTTTGACGCTGCTCCTGTTGTCGCGTACACTAATCTCCTCCGCGTTAATCCGCGTATTGATCCGCATGGATCCGCCTCTACGCCAGTATGCCAACATTGAAGATCACGAATCTCACTGCCAGCATCCTAGGGAAACACATTGTCAATGGAGTCAATCTCATCGTTGAGTCCGGTGAAATTCATGCCATCATGGGGCCCAACGGCAGTGGCAAATCAACCCTCGCCGCTACCCTCATGGGCGATCTTGCGATCTCCTTGGATTCTGGCACCATACAAATCAACGACCAACACATTGAAACACTCACCACCGACAAACGGGCACTTTCCGGTTTATTTCTCGGGTACCAATATCCAATGGAAATCCCGGGCGTTGCGGCCACGCAATTGTTACGCATTGCCTACAATACCCAAGCAGCTGCTCGAGCGCTTCCTCCCCTCACCCCAGCTCAATTCCAATCAGCGCTCAAAAGTGTAGCCAGTAATCTTGGGATCCCACATTCGTTCCTGCAGCGATCCATGAACGAAGGGTTCTCCGGCGGAGAAAAAAAGAAAATGGAAATGCTGCAGTGCTGGATCCTCGCGCCTCTGTTTGCGGTACTTGACGAGACAGATTCAGGATTAGATGTTGATGCGCTCAAGTGTATCGCCCAAACCATCAACCGGGTTGTACAGCAGCATGCCACGGGGGTGCTGCTCATTACCCACTACCAACGCATACTCGAATATGTTCGCCCCACGCATGTCCATGTATTTGTCGGTGGGAAGATTGTAGAAAGCGGTGGACCAGAACTGGCAAGAAAAATTGAACACGAAGGATATGGCAAATACCAATGATGTTGGCTTCGCTATGCCCGAGCGGCCGGTGTTCAAATCCCAGAAGGGGCTGAACAAACGGGTTGTCCAAGAATTATCCCATATCAAAGGGGAGCCAGATTGGATGCTGGAATTCCGCCTCAAAGCGTTAGAGATGTTTGAGTCCAAACCCCTGCCTACCTGGGGCGGCGACGTTGCCCAAATCAACTTTGACGAAATCTATTACTACATTAAGCCCTCTGATCGCGTCGAAAAACGATGGGAGGACGTACCCCAAGACATTAAAACCACGTTTGATCGGTTGGGTATTCCGGAAGCAGAAAAAAAATTCCTTGCCGGCGTCGGCAGCCAATACGACAGTGAAGTCGTCTACCATTCCCTCCATGACCAATTGCAAAAACAAGGGGTTATTTTTTTGGATACCGATACTGCCCTCAAACAGCACCCGGAACTGTTCAAGCAATATTTTGGCACTATTATCCCGAGCGCGGATAATAAATTCTCCGCGCTCAACTCGGCGGTGTGGAGCGGGGGGAGTTTTATCTATGTGCCAAAGGGGGTGAATGTAGCGCTCCCGCTGCAAGCCTACTTCCGCATCAATGCCCGCAACATGGGGCAATTCGAGCGCACACTCATCATCGCCGATGAAGACTCAAGCGTGCACTACGTCGAGGGATGCACGGCGCCCAATTACACTACCGACTCTCTCCATAGCGCGGTCGTTGAAATTATTGTCAAGCGCGGCGCGCGCGTGCGCTACACCACTATTCAAAATTGGTCGCAAAACGTCTACAACCTTGTCACCAAACGCGCCTATGTCTATGGCGATGGGGTCATGGAATGGATCGATGGAAACCTCGGCTCCAAGCTCACCATGAAATACCCCAGCGTCTATCTGATGGAGCCCGGGGCGCGCGGCGAGATCCTCTCACTGGCAATGGCCGGCTCCGGGCAGCACCAAGATGCCGGCGGCAAAGCCGTGCATATCGCCCCCCACACCAGCTCCACCATTGTTTCAAAGTCCATTAGTAAAGGATCGGGTCGCACATCGTATCGGGGGCTCGTCAAAGTGTATCCGCAAGCGCATCATTGTAAATCCCATGTGCAGTGCGATGCCCTACTGGTCGACGGGCACTCGCGCAGCGATACCTACCCCACGATGGACATCCGCAACGAATACACCACGACAACGCATGAAGCCAGCGTGAGCAAAATCAATGAACAGCAACTATTCTACTTGATGAGCCGGGGCCTGGACGAGGGCAAAAGTCGGAGCTTGATTGTGAATGGCTTTATCGAGCCCATTGTTCGGACACTGCCCATGGAGTATGCGCTGGAACTCAACCGCTTGATCCAAATGGAGATGACGGGGGCAGTGGGCTGACTATGCTTTATCACAATCCTTCTGACCTCAACCTTACGATCGAGCCCCATCAATCACGGCAACTGCTGTTGATCCTGGATGATTATACACAACCAGCAACAGTAACGGTCACCTTGCAAGAATATTCCTCGGTTGAAATATTGACGTGGGTTGCCGCAATCCGGAACTCCGCGATACCCTTAACAATAACGATTCATCATCGCGGGAAAGAATCGAAGAGCCAAGCGAGGGTGCGATCGGTGCTCAAAGGCCAAACGAACAATTCGTTTCTGGGCAATGTCATCATTCCAAGCGGGGCAATCAACACCGAGAGTTTTCTGGAATACCGAGCATTACTATTTGACAAAGCGCGAGCAACCGCAACGCCCTCCCTGGAAATCGAAGAACACCCGCTCAAAGCAGGTCATGCCGCAGCCATTGGTCGGGTCGATGAACAACAACTTTTTTATCTTCAAAGCCGCGGACTCACCGTAGAGGAGGCTACGCAGATACTCACTCAAGGATTTTTCCAGCAATTACTCGATCGAGTGAGCGATCCAGCAATGCAATCCGAAATTGCACGACTTGTAGCAGCTTAAGATGTGTGGGAGATCACTCGTTGGATGAGCAGGAGCAGCCACAACGCGGCATCGACAAATGAGCAGTCGAGACGGTTGTTGTTTTAGAGCGCGATTGCTACAATCAAAATAAATGTTACCTCAACACTATGCACACGGCGGCATCGATACGATCACAGTTTCCAATACTCAAGCGTAAGATCAATAACAACCCCCTTGCGTACCTTGATAACGCCGCAACCACACAGAAGCCACAATCTGTTGTCAAGGCGATCACTGATTTTTATACCCAATACAATGCCAATGTCCATCGCGGCATGCACGCCTTGAGCGAACAAGCTTCCACGGCTTACGAAGACGGTCGAGAACGGATCGCCCGTTTTTTTGGCGCAACCCCGGAAGAATTTATTTTTACGCGCGGCACGAGCGACTCGATCAATATTGTCGCTCGGATGCTGGAGCCCAGACTCAAACCCAATGATGAAATCCTTGCCACCCAGATGGAGCACCACTCTAATCTCGTCCCCTGGCAACAGTTAGTGAAACGGACAGGGGCGGTGCTCAAAATACTGCCTATTACCGACGAGGGGCGGTGGGATATGGATGCCCTGGAGCGGATCTTGAGTGGCAACACAAAAATTGTGGCGGTCAACCATTGCTCAAACGTGCTAGGCACTATCAACCCCGTGGCGGCCATGGTGCGAGCCGCCCACCAAGCGGGAGCGCTCGTGGTGGTGGACGGCGCGCAATCCAGCGCTCACCTGCCCTTGAATCTGCGCAGTCTTGATGTGGACTTCTATGCCGTATCTTCGCATAAAATGTACGGACCGACTGGGATGGGGGGGTTCTACGGAAAACATGAAATTCTCGAACTGCTGGAACCGGTGAGTTTCGGCGGAGACATGATCCGTTCTGTCGAAGCGTTTGATGCCACCTGGAATGATCTGCCGTGGAAATTTGAGCCGGGCACACCGCACATTGCGGGCGCGATTGGATGGGCAGCGGCAGTGGATTGGATGCAATCCGTGGGGTGGGATACATTGGAGGCGCAAGAGCGCGAACTCACACAGTATGCACTGGATACCCTCAAGCAGGTCCCTGGCATCACTATTCATGGGCCCAACACAGCGGTCAACCGCTTGGGCGTTATTTCGATGACCATGGATGGCGTGCACCCCCATGATATTGCCACATTGTTGGACCGCGAGGGAGTTGCCGTCAGATCCGGCACGCATTGTGCCATGCCGCTGATGACGCGATTAGGAATCCCCGCTACAGCGCGGGCAAGCTTTGCCTGTTACAACATCAAAAAAGAAGTCGATCAACTCGCCAAGGCGCTCCAAACGGCGTGGAAGATGTTCCATCCGACCGTGACGGTACAAGTGCCAGCCAAAAACCTTTGGCAACGATAAACGAGCAAGATAAGCAAGACAAGTAACATAAGTAAATTAAGCTGCCATCGCGATCGTTCTTATCTTGCTTAATTTACTTATCTCGCTGATGTATGTCCGACGACCTCTACAAGCAAGAAATTCTCGACCATTATTGGAACCCGCATAATGCGGGAACGCTCCACGGCGCAACCGTATCGGCCAAAGAGGTGAATACGAGTTGCGGGGATAGCGTGGTCATGGACCTCATAATCACCAATGATCGCGTCAGCGACGTTCGATTCCAGGGCCAAGGGTGTGCCATTTCCCAAGCCAGCACTTCCATGCTCACCGACAAGATCAAAGGGATGGATGCGGCACAAGCAAAAAATCTTAGCGAGAAAGACATCCTTGAAATGCTCGGCATCACCGTTGGACCTGCGCGCATGAAGTGCGCAACCCTGGGATTGATGACACTGAAGAAAGCACTCAACGACCGGGTGCCAGATTCTAGTCGCCAGGTTCTAGATGCAAATAATAGAACGGCGGCGGCGACTTCTAGAACCTAGTCCCTAGAACCTGATTATGCTCAATAAGGATTCCATCACCGAAGCTCTCAAACATGTCTACGACCCCGAACTGGGATACGACATCGTTTCACTTGGGCTCGTGTACGATGTGCGAGTTTTGGATGGAGGCGCTGTGGAAGTTGATGCGACCCTTACTTCACCGGGCTGTCCCCTGGCCGATACGATCGTGCGCGACGTTACCCAAAAAGTTGCAGGGCTCGAGGGAGTCACCAATGTCAACGTCAACATTGTGTGGGACCCCCCGTATTCCATCAAGATGATGGATCCAGACTTGCGCGCCGAAGTGTTCCCGATGTATAAAGAAGATACGATAGAAGCGGATGCACGCTGATCAAAATGCGGAAACAACGCTGAACAATCCGCAATGTAAAAAGACTGTTATGGCTCATCAATTCGAACAATCTTCTCGAGAACAAGAAGCTAGGAAATTAATCCAAAGCCTTGTTTTTGTTGGAGACTCCCCCACCCATGGGCAACATAATCAGTACAAACCCATGCTCATGCGCGAATTAATGGCTCTGCCCGTATGCGTGGATGAATTTCTTGCCAAGGGGCAGGAAGTGACCGGCATGGATGCGAGTCAATGGCAAGACCTAATGGACAAATGGGAGAGCAATCGACTCAATCCAACGGCAGCGGAGCATCATTTATCCGAGGATGAAAAACGAGATCTTGAAAATGTTTTTGTTTTGTTTATCGAAAAAACAGGAATCCCTCTCCAAAGCCCATTAGATAATGACTTCGCGCCCAAACCAAAAAACCAATCTCCTCACAATACACCGGATCACCCCCAAAAGATGGCAGTGTAAACGATACGGCACACTTCACAACTCGAGCTGATCGAATCAGCCCTCGCTCGAAGAATAAAACGACTCGAAAAGGGTCGTTTTTCGTTATCCACAATCGTTATCCACAATATTGACAGAAATGAACGCCTGGGGTAAAATCACGGGCACTTTTCGTGCAATCTTTCGTTTCAAAGAGTACCTGGCCAAGCGCAGTGGCCGACCAGAAGTCTGCGCAATGGACTCACACAAGGGAGGGGCAGCGATGCCCAGGATCCGCACGGGGAACAAGGCCCCCGGCCTCTCGGTCGATGGCCGCACCGGTAACAGCCACGCTGGCAAGGTCGAGGCGCTCAAGGCGCTCGACAAAAAGAAGAGTTGCAAGAACTCCAAGCCGAAGTTCAAGAGGCGCAGCGGACGCCTCGACACGGCTCACAAGAAGTGGCCTATGCCGACGATCGCAGAGGCGAACGGCCACTACGAGAACCCCCTCATCTCGTAGAGGGGTCGTAAGTCAATCTGGAGCCGATAGCGTCGCGCCTCATCGCGCACGCTGTCGGCTCCTCTCCATTTCAAGACCAGAAATTAGGAGATGAAGATATAAAGAGATGAAGAATCGTTTGGATCAAAATTCCACGCCGCGTTTGGCTATTTGCCCCTCGTTATAGTAATGCTTCACCTCTTGCATCTCGGTAACAAGGTCGGCAATTTCGTAAAATTCTTTGGGCGCATTGCGACCGGTCAAAATGATGAGTTCTGGTTTCTGTTTTCCGTCATTCTGAGGCCCGGCCGAAGAATCTCGACGAGATCCTTCCCCCGCCTTGGCGGACTCAGGATGACGTTGCGAAAACCGCCCCACCACATCAATCACATCCTGTGAAGCTATTAAATTCAAATCGCACGCAACATTGACTTCATCGAGAATCACGATATCCCACTCCCCGGTCTCTATCTCTATCTCCGCTCGCTCGAGCGTTTTGCGTGCCGCCTGCTCATGCTCACTGCGCGGCAGCGTATCGTTCAAAATCCCCACAAACCCTTTGCCGCCCTTTACCAATACAAAGCGCTCACCAAACACCTTATGGCTTTTGTCTTCGCCAGAAGGCCAGGGGCCTTTGATAAACTGGATCATGAACACTTTTTTGCCATCTCCGATTGCTCGCATTGCCAACCCCAGCGCTGCCGTTGTCTTCCCTTTTCCATTGCCAGTATAAAGGTGAATCATAGTAGCGCTGCATGAGCATCAACCGGCACCGGCAGGAATTCTTGTTTTGGCATATCACCACAACATTCTCACATTCTCAAGTTTGTAAGTTTGTCTATTGCCGCTGATACGTCCCCATGAGTTCTGCCGACGCCAGAACATGGCCTTGCATGGCTTGTTCTAAGGCACCCGTATCGGCGTTTGGCAGCACATTCAGTATCGCGTCCAAGGCATAAAGCTTAAAGAAATACCGATGCGTGCCGCTGGGCGGGCAAGGGGGGCATACTTATTTGTGTTGGAACTGGTCCGGCCTTGGGTCGCCCCCTGCGGCACACTCCCCGCTTCAATCATGGTTGTCTTTGGATCGATATTCCACAGTATCCAATGGACCCATGTACCCATCGGCGCATCGGGGTCATCCACGATCAACGCCAAACTTTTTGCCCCAGGTGGGATATTCGTTATCAGCAGCGGCGGACTCGTCTTTTCACCATCGCATGTATATTTTGAGGGTATCGGCGTATTATGTTCGAACGCAGGGCTGCTAATATTCATAGAAGTTGTACTGTTAACGGTACGCAATGGCTGTGTCGGGGGGCGCCCGAGTAATAACAATTTTCCAGAAAACCAAACCATCAACACAATGGCGCCCAAAGCCAACGTCACGACAAGTTGCAATCGAAGGAGACGACGCATCATAGCATTCAAAGCGTATCGCTAAGGGGCGGCTGAGTCAACTGGACATGAAGATGCGATGATATAAGGATATGAAAAAAGCCGACGATTGCCGTCGGCCTTTTATGGTGTCTACAACCTAGCACCTAGAACTTTTTCGCTCTCTCATACACCGCATTGGCCGCATCCCAGTTCAAGTTGGCCATGTAATCTTCGATGTATGTCTTGCGATCAGAACCATAATCAATAAAATACGCGTGCTCGTAAACATCCAGAACAATGATCGGAATGCAGCCCCAAATCCCCCCTTGGTTGTGAGAATCCGCTGTATACACCCGCAACCCTCCAACATGAGAATCCCAACACAGTACCGTCCATCCCCGTGCCGCCATACCGCAGGCCTTAAAATAATTTACGAAATTATCAAGACTCCCGTACTGTTCTTTCAATCCATCAATAAGCGCTCCGCCCGGCTGCCCCTCCCCGCCCAGGACGTTAAAATAATATTCATGCAGGTACACTCCATTCGTTGCAAAGGTTTCTGCGTCTTTATAGGCACGCAGCTCGCTATAGGTCGGGTTGGCACCAGAAAGATCCTTTTGCCCGTGAGAAAATTGCGAAAGCTGATTCCCGACCTCGTTCATCTTTGCGACATACCCCTGATAGAGCTTGTCGTGGTGGATCTGCATCGTTTTGTCGGAAATTCCCTTTAACGATTTTTTAAACGGGAGCGGTTTTGCCTCGTAGGGCATAGACGTAAGAGATAAAGTATAAGGTGATAGAGTATATGGTATAAGGTATACCCAACGATCAGATGGGTCAACTCCGTTAGCGTCTGGACAAGGGGGGTCTTTAACAACTTCGATTTTTTTTAGAACAACGGTCATCTTGGGGAAATCATTTGGTTGACCAGACTCTAACGGGGTCAAGGAAGGGTTACCATTCCGCTTGCGAAGCGGATTAATCCGTCCTGACCCAATTGTTTGAATACGTTGTGAAGCCATTCTCGAGCGTCGTCATCAACTTGAATGCCTAACTGATAAATGATCTGCTCCGATGTCGCCTTCTTTTGCGTTCGTACTAATTCAATAATTCGCCCTCTCCAAATCCGCCGCGGGACACCCGCAAACATCGGCTCGCCCTGTGTTCGTCTCTGAGGGACGAACTCGTCCCTCAATGACGGATGATCATGAAGCGGGCAAGACAAGGATTGAGAATGTTTCGCTCGGCACGCCGTACGGCCCATGTCCATGAGCGCCTGGTTCAGATCATAGGCATTCTTTGGCGTGACAATGTTGTCCCCGATCGCAATCAGATGCCGCGTCATATCCTCATCTCTTCGTATCTTTACTTCCTTGCCAAACGATCGCCCGAGGATCCTCAACACATTCACATCCGGCGCGATGTAGGCTCGCCCAAATGCAAAGACGAGCAAGGCGCGTGCGGTGTACTCACCAATCCCGGGCAATGTTTGCAGTTGTCCCAGTGTTTGCGGGAACTCCCCACCGAAACGCCCTACCACTGCTTGCGCGGTTTTCTGCAAATACAACGCCCGACGATTATACCCCATCCCACTCCAAGCAAGGATGACCGACGAGACTGGGGATACAGAGAGAGATTGGAGAGTTGGAAATTGACGCAAAAATTCCGGCCATTTTTGCCGGACACGATCAACTTGTGTTTGCTGGAGCATAACTTCGCTCACGAGGATGTTGTATGGATCGCGAGTATGCCGCCAAGGGAGATCGGCTTTGTGTGTGCGATACCACGTGAGTACTTTGCGCCGGAATTCAAGGATCCTTTGAGGATTCATAGACCGACAGTGAAATCTAGCCAGTAAATCCGGCTGGCCAGTAAAACCAGTACGGCACACTGCGTCAAAAGCTGGCTAGTTGGATTTACTAGATTTACTGGATTTGCTCGCTACTTCATGATGCTCCATTCGGTACCGCACCCGTCCAAAGACATTGAGGACAATCAACGTAATGCATGCTGCAAGAATTCCAACGGCATACCACCCCACTCCAAATGCCATACCAATCGATGCCACAACCCAGAGGCCAGCGGCCGTTGTTAATCCTTCTACATGCGCCACGTCGCGGTGGATAATGAGCCCGGCCCCCAAAAATCCGATACCCACCACGATTTGTGAAGCAATCCGAGTTGGGTCACTGCCACTGCCAGAAAATCCAAACTGGCTCAAGAGTGTAAAGAGGGCTGATCCGATCCCAACTAACGCGTAGGTCCGTACCCCAGCAGACTTTCCGTAATACTCGCGTTCCAACCCTAACACTCCGCCAAAAATTGCTGCCGCCAGCAATCGAGTCAGTATTTCGATGATGTCAGGCATATCATACGAATATCTAATTCCCAATTCCTAATTTCCAATGAACGAAATTGGATATTGAGGCATTGAACAGTTTATTAGGAATTAGAAATTAGACATTAGAAATTTAGGGCTTAAAGAGTCCTTTCGCTGCCTCCCAGTATTCGGGATGATTGTTCTCTTTCATCCAGGCCCACCATTCAACTCCCCATAAGTACACTGTATCAAATCCGGTCTTCTTTGCATATTCGATATTATTTGTAAAATCTTGCGTCGTAAATATGGGAGTCTGATTCTCAATCGGCGTATTTAAGAACCCGGCTGGAACCCAGGGCTCCATCTGTAATTCCGTTGAGATAATACGACCGACTCGCGAATCAACAATGGCGGCCTTGCGTGCATACGCGGCGGGGACGATAGGATAGCGACTATACCCCAAGATGGGGTGATACACCTTGCGATAGATACTGACGCCGAGAATGTCGACGATTGACGACATGCGCCACCATGTGGAAAGCTCGCCGCTATCCGTCCCCACAATCGGCCGCGTATCCAGAGTTCGAACGAGCTCAACTTCTTGCCGATAGAGCGTTTCGCTGGGGCGAGGACACTCCCCAAATGGGAAGAGCGGCTCGTTCTCAACCTGCCATGCCCAAATGGCAGGATGGTCTTTTAGGGCGTCCACAACGTTGCGAACCATTGCGAGCGTTTGCACCTCTTGTGCTTGAGCGGGTAATCCCGCTGCCCAATCGGGAATATAACACTCTGGCCATCGAGGAAGTTTTCGCCCCACGGACAATAACACTTTAGCCCCACGCCGCCCCGCTTGGTCAAGTTGCCATCGGACATCATCGATGTTGAACGCTCCAGGGGTTGGTTCGATATCGCTCCAGGGCGTTTCTAGTCGCAGCCATCGGACACCGAGGTCATCGAGCATCGAGCTATACGCTGTCTTCCAATTCATCCCTAAATACGTTGCAAGACCCTTGTTGAATGTCACCCCCCAACTCATAACGGGCGGCTGAGCAACGGGCCCTGGCACAACGTGGAATCCAACGATCAACAACGTCAATATCACTATCCACTCGATCAGCAGCCATCGGGGTTTTAAGAAACGTCTCATACAATGATGGGGCCACGAAATTAACGATGACAATGACTATAACAGGTAGAGCCCCTCGGCAATCAAGATGATCGCTAAGACTTTTTCGGTAATGATCAAGGGCGTAATGCGTTCTTTGAGCAATGTCGGCCTCTTCAGGGATGCAATAATTGCAAAAAGCAATACAAACACATACTGAACAGATTGGAGAGCATTAACAATGGTCACCGATGGCGCAAGCTTAATCGCAATATTCAAAAGAATAAAGGCAGCGGCCCCGAGCGCCTGATTGCCTAAAAAAGCTGCCGCCTGTTTGAATGGGAGTCGGTGGATGGTCGCGACAATCTCTCGCCGCAACACACCACTGCCCAACAGTATAACGGCAACAAGAAATGATCCCAACCGGCTCCAGATGAATGCGCTCCAAAACGCCTGATTGTTAAACAAGTGCTTCATGCTCACAAACGAAGCGGTGAAAAAAATCACCGATGCCACCGCAAGTATCCATCCTTTCAATGTATTCTTGGTGTTCGGATGTTGAGGATCAAGCGTAATGAAGACACCGCCACCGACGAGCAAAATAAATGCGATCCCCTCCTGCAGGGAGAGCCTCTCCCCAAGAACGTGGAACGAAGCAATAAATGTGGTCAGCGGGATCATGGCCCCCACAAATGGGATCAAACGACTGGCCTCTAGGCGCTTGAGCGCTCCGAAAAAAGTAATCAAGGCCAAAATAAGTGCAGCGCCCGAAGCAATATCTTCCAATAAAAGCATCGGCGATGGGATCGAGGGAGCCAGCGGCAGCAACAACATGACCACGGCGCTCAAGAGCCCAATAATAACGGCGTACACTGTCGGGTTTTTGATGGTCTTCCCGAGCATCACTTTGTCGACAATAAAAACGCTGGCGTTCAGCAGATGTGCGACAACGACGATGGGCAACCACATACCACGAAAATTTCTAATTACAAATTTTCAATACGATTTTTGACGTTCAACATTGTACATTTCATTAGGAATTGGGTATTGAAAATTTAATATCGGAGCGCTTCTCTGCCTGGATAATAAGCTTTCTTCCCCAGATCTTCTTCAATCCGCATGAGTTGATTATATTTTGCCGTGCGTTCGGTACGCGAGAGCGATCCTGTTTTAATTTGGCCTGTACCCAACCCTACGACAAGATCTGCGATAGTGGTATCTTCGGTTTCGCCCGATCGATGAGAAACAATCGCGTGCCAGCCCGCCCGTGCAGCCATGTCAACGGCTCGAACCGTTTCGGTGATCGTCCCGATTTGGTTTACTTTGATAAGGATGGCATTCGCCGCCCCGGCAGCAATCCCCCGTTCAAGCAGCCTGGTATTGGTGACAAAAATGTCATCACCGACCACCTGCACTTGCTTACCAAGCGTATTAGTAAACTCCGGCCAATGTTGCCAATCATCCTCGCTCAACGGATCTTCAATAGTGACAAACGGGAATTTCTTTACCCAATTTTGATAATACTTGATCAGTTGTAACGAATTCATCTTCTTGTCATCCCGCTTCAAATCATAATATCCGCCTTCTTTATCTCTTCGTGTCTTTATCTCTTTATCTCCTGTCACAAAGAATTCACTCGCTGCCGCGTCCAAACCCAAGGCAATATCCTTTCCAGGTTTGTATCCCGCCAATGTGATTGCTTTCATTATCATCGTTGGAGCATCGCTGTTGCGGTGGACCGTGGGCGCAAACCCTCCCTCATCCCCCACTCCTGTGTTTAACCCCTTCTTTTTGAGCACCCCCTTGAGAGTATGGAATACCTCTGCCCCCATACGGACGGCATCGGCCATTGTCTTGGCGCCTACGGGCAAAATCATGAATTCCTGGAAGTCTGCGCCAAAATCCGCATGTGCACCACCATTGATGATATTCATCATGGGCACCGGCATAGTCCAATGTGTTTGACGCGGTCGATACAGTTGCGCGATCAGTCGATACAATGGCAACTTCACGCTCGCAGCATGGGCTTTGAGTACTGCCATCGAAACTCCCAGGATGGCATTCGCTCCTAGCCTCGATTTGTTTTCTGTTCCATCACCTGCAATCATTGCCTCATCCACGGCATCCTGATCAAAGGCATCGACGCCCCGCAGTAGCCGCGCCAATGCCGTCACATTGCGGACAGCGGTTTGCACGCCCTTCCCTCCATATCGCTTTGGATTGTTATCACGCAACTCCACTACTTCATGTTTGCCTGTTGATGCCCCCGATGGTACGGATGCACGTCCGACCGATCCATCATCCAAAACGCAATCAACCTCAACCGTCGGATTCCCGCGCGAATCGAGAATTTCACGGGCACGGAGCTCCTTGATCAAATGGTTCATACGCAATATGGTTATACTATCTGTTGTTTTAGAGATCGATATAATGCAGAAACGTAAAGGATCCCAAATGGACCGGCAAAAACTGAATAGGCCATCAACAATACAACACCGACAATGATACTAACAACAATGGGAACTCCGGTTATCCCACTGAAGTACAACCACCCACCGAACGCGATGACCAGCAGGATTGGTGCGACCATTAGTACACCAAATCCAATCATTCGGCCGACAACCTTCCACCATCGCCCCCGGACATACGCACGGCTACGACCCAGCGCTTTGGTGCCGCGTAGGTGTTCGCCCACCAGGACATAATGCGAAAACATCCACCACACCGAAACGATAACACCCGGGATGATAAACAATAAGGTCCCCGCTATTGAGCCGAGGGAAACGAGTAGAGCAATCCAGGCATAGGCGGGCAATAAACGGTATGATTGTTTCAACGCCTGACGCGCTCCCATGGCGGGGTTTACACTCGCCATAATAAGAGCGATTTGAGCCCAGATTCCAATACCGGCAACGATCAGTCGGATAGCCAGCTCAATAAATCCGCTTATCGTCTGCATTCCACTATCGGGGGATTCAGAAAACCCCGAAATAAATTCGATGGCAAATAACGGGATGCCCAGAACAATTCCCACCACTGTAGGGAAAAGCGAGATGCCGAGTAATGTTTTCCATTGCATCATAAATTGCCCCCACGTTTCTTTGAGCAGATCGAATACGCCTTTTAGCGCCATATTCGGCTTGGTCCCGGCGGGTTCTGCTTGCTCAACACCGCCACCCATTGCCTCATTGATATCCTGGTCACTCCAACCAACACTCTTTAAATTCTTCACAATCTCCTCTGGCGCTACCCCTGCGCTCTTCTGTTTAGCGATATACGCCATGAGTTCGCTGTTGGACATAAAAAAATTAATATTGGAGCACCGTCCGAACTGCTTTTATCTGTTCAGGGTGCTCACGAATAATACGCTCTATGTTAAAGGTACCGTACTTTGGGGCTTCGAGGAACCCCTGCACTGCCGCCTCGGCCAGCCAGCCGCTTTCCAGCCAATCAAACAGCCATTCATTGGCGTAGTGCGGATCTTGCTGGGCAATGCCAGCCGCCAAACTCTTCATCCAAAGCTTGTTAAACTTCTCTTGGCTGCCCACCGCTGGCGCCATAATAATCGGTAAACCCATCGCCGTATAGAAGCAGAGCTCACTGGGTTTTGTCCATAATACGTCTGTCGTGCGCAGTAACCTGTTGAATTTTTCAAAATACGAAAACTTATCTTTCGTATACAGAACCTGAACCCATATTCCATCGAGACTCGTGAGTCCTAAATCGCGGACATTCTGATCATATTCATCCTTCAATTCTTTCCGTACGCCGGCCACGACGACAAGACGTAATCGATGATCAATAATCGCTTGGCGTAGGCTTTGCATGATCGTCCACGCAATTTCTTTTTGCGCGCCAGCCCCCCCAATGGCGAACGCCACAGTGAGCGGATGCGGTGATTTCTTTTTGGGGTGGGCCCCCAGTTGCTCTTTGAGCGTCCGATGATATTGTTCGACGTACCGCCGTCGCGTATCCAGGTTGGGCAGACGATCGAGTAAATCCCGTTTGATTAATTGGAGCTCATGCGCGCCTCCGCTGTTCTCCTTGGGCAAAGGGAATCCGGTGAGCACGATCCGCTCTTCGGCAACGCCATAGAGCTTGAGTCGGTCAACCACGCGATAGGTCGGTGCAAAATACTGGATACGACTCTCTTTGGGCTTAACGGCAACCCAACTCCGGCTCATGTCCGCGTCCGTGATGATACAATAAATCGGTCCTTTATATCCGTGGATATCCGCCATGTGGGCGGTGGTAAAAAAAGATGTCACAAGGGGGAGATTTCTTTTGTTCAGCTGATGAATCAAGTGCTTGCCCCACCCCCTTCGAATGATCCGATCGGTTTCTTTGAGTAATAATGTCGGAGCGGAAAGGTCACGTTTTGGGTAAAAATTCTCAATCTCTTGGAGATGATCATACAAGCTAAAGACGCGCTCTCCCAACATCGGAACCTGCTTAAAACGAGAAACTGCTTCGTACCAATATTGGCTCTTTTGCCACAACTCGCGATCCGATTTGGGCATGCCTGGATAATGATTGGCGGTGACAATATCCTTGTACGCAATGTCGCGCAAGGGATACGTTGCCCGTTGGTGGCCATATCCCATGTCTACGGTAACGACCCAGGCTTTGTGAGAATGCATAGACTATATGAGTGTCCCCTCTCCCATGGGGAGAGGGTTAGGGTGAGGAGATCGTTGTACACAGTGACTGTACTGTATCAAATCTTGCACAGACGAACAACGGGCTTTGACTATCCAATCAGCGGATGTTAAAATCTGATGATCTATGCAAACCCGACGACAACAGTACCAAGCGCTGTTCCCCAACGAACCCTCATTCCGTTGGGATCAAATCCAGAAGGCCGTATTCGATCATCGATTAGGTGGTTGGATTGCTGTGAGTACCCTGCCATCGGCATCGCGGGCGAAACTGGAGCAGAACCTACCCTGGATGAGCGTCGCTGCCCATACCGTACTCAAAAGCGCTCACGGTGACACGGTAAAAGCGATTCTAGAATTGTCAGACAAAAAATTAATCGAATCAGTGCTCATGCAAAACCGCCGCGGCCAGTGGACCATTTGTGTGTCCAGCCAAGTGGGGTGCGCGATGCGCTGCGCATTTTGCGCAACTGGCACCATGGGATTTATCCGCAATCTTACCTGCGATGAAATCGTCGACCAATATCGATTTTGGAATATCTATCTCCAACAGCACTCCTTTGAATGGGCTTCACATGAGACAATGGAAGTGGATGACGAGAACGAAGATGGCAGCCCCCAGGGTCTTCCAACGGGACGCAAGAGAATCAGCAATATCGTATTCATGGGCATGGGCGAACCGCTTGCCAATTACGATTCCGTCAAAGAGGCAGTCCGCACGATCCTTGAGTTTACCGACATCGGCCCAACGCATATCACCGTTTCAACTGTTGGGCTTCTCCCCCAATTAGACCGGCTTTTAGAAGACCGCCAATGGCCCCATGTCCGCCTGGCGGTGAGTCTGCATAGCGCGGATGCCACAACCCGCAAGGCGATCGTTCCTACCTCATACGACGATTTTCTTGTCAAACTTTCTGATTGGAGTCGGCGCTATTTAAAAAAATTCGACAATCGCCGACATCATCTCACATTTGAATATGTTCTTCTTTCGGGCGTCAATGATGACGAAAAGCATGCGAACAAGCTCGCAAAATTTGTCAACGGGATTGGGCAAGTAAAAGTGAATCTCATCCCTTACAATACGACGGGCGCGCAATTCAACCGCTCTACGCAAAGCGCCGCCGAACGCTTTGTAGCCGCTCTCCATGCGAAGCACATAATCGCCACGATCCGCAAAACAATGGGAGACGATATTGCAGCAGCTTGCGGACAGCTCGTGACAAACCAAGGAGATAAAGAGATGAAGAGATAAGGAGGTAAAGAATATTAATTGAACATCGCGGCAATCTGGCGCATCTCTTGCTCTACTGTCCCGCCGGCGCGGCAGCCGATTTCAAAATAATACCGGTGCGCCTCATCAAGCCACCGCGATATTTTTGGACTCTTGCGCGTTTGCTCTTTGGTATTTTCCCAGGAACGCATGTTATCCAAAATATCGGCAGCCTTGATTCGAATTGTCTCGTTGCCGGATGAAAGCACCTTTTGATAGTTCCGAGGTTTGCTGGTCAACTTTTCTTCTTCTGTCTCATCGTTGGCGCGTGGCCGGGTGACCGAATCAACAAGTTGGGCAACGCGATCACCAAACCGCTGGCGAATCTGCTCAAGCGTGACGGTGGTATCTTCCACCACATCATGTAAGATCATGGCCATAATAACTTCATGATCGCGCTCCTTTAGGTGTTCGGCCAAATACCGGGCCGCTCGAATCGGATGGATCACATATGGGTCCCCCTCATCGCGCTTTTGCCCCTTGTGGGCTTTCTTTGCCAGTTCCAGGGCAGCCACAAGGCGGGACTCATCGCCGGGAAAACGGTCAACAAAAAGCTGCCGAAGTAATTTTTCCTGCAGCGCGAAATTGCGATACTGCGCCTTCCAATCCTCCATATCAACTCCCAACAAATGAACGGAGAGGAGTATTCACTTTTTTGAGCGAGGACTGTTTGAGCGAGCCCCGACATGCTGCGGTTGAATGTCGATGATGCATGTTGGGGCGTTCCCGATCCCTATCGGGACGTGAGTTCCGCAGCCAAAAAAGTGAATCCTCCTCTCCGTTCTACTCCTGTTCTTCCTCTTCGTCAACCAAAAATCCTCCGGCTTGAATCTTCCAGAGCTTTTGATACATGCTGCCCTTTGTCTTAAGCAAACTCGCGTGGCTCCCCTGCTCCACAATGCGTCCATGATCCAGTACCACGATCCGATCCATCTGCTGGATCGTCGATAACCGGTGGGCAATGACAATCGTGGTTTTGCCGTGCATCAAATTTTTGAGCGCATCTTGAATAAGCGCTTCGGAGTGCGAATCCAGGCTCGAAGTTGCCTCGTCCAACACCAGGATCGGCGCATCGCGTAAAATCGCGCGAGCAATGGCGACACGCTGTCGCTCCCCTCCGGAAAGTTTCACCCCGCGCTCGCCCACAAAGGTTTCGTAACCGTTCGGGAAATCGTTAATGAATTCATGGCAATGCGCAAGGGTCGCCGCGCGGATCACCTCAGCATCCGTGGCATCGCGCCGGCCGTAACGGATGTTTTCCATCAGCGTCCGATGGAAAAGGATCGGGTCTTGCGGGACCAAACTCAGCGCTGAATGCAAGCTCTCTTGGGTGACTTTTTGAATGTTCTGCTCGTCAATCAACAACTTCCCGCTGTCGATTTCGTAGAGCCGGAAGAGCAGCTTAACGATGGTCGATTTGCCAGACCCCGACGGACCAATAAGCGCGACTTTTTGGCCACCGGCAATCGCAAGGTCGATCCCATGGATGATCGTGCGCGTTTGATGGTAACTGAACGTGACCTTCTTGAGTTCAATGTGGCCAGACTCTACTCGCAGCATCTTGGCGGCCGGCGCATTAGTAATCTCGTGCGGTGTATAGAGGACTTCGACCATTTCTCGTGCATCAGCGAGAGCTTCGTAGATGTTGCGCACATTGCGACCAAAATCCCAAAGGCGAATAAACAGTTGGATGAAATATGTCTGCAGCAACACAAAGGTGCCCACGCCCAGCAAGCCATCGCGCCAATACCGCAATGCTAATGCCATGAGACCAAATTCTACCAAGATGGCCAGGGCAAACTGGGCAGACTCCATAACCTGCTCGAGCGACCATGTAAAAACCCGTAGCTTGCGCCATTGATTGGCCACATTCTGGAGCCGGGCAAGCTCAAATCGGAACCCTGAGAACAAATGAATGTTGCTATGATTGGTGATGGCATCGGCCAGCACGCCCGTAATTTCGCTATCTTTGGCAGCACGGCGCTCATCGTATGGCAACTTCCATACGGCAAACCAGTAATTAAAGAACAAAAAAAGCAGCGTCCACATCAAGAGAATGATCGCGATGGTCCGATGGACCGTAAAGAGCACCGCCACCACGGCGATGATGCGCAGCGCCAGCGGGTACAGGTTCCAAAGAATCTTATCTTCGATGGTTTCAAAGGAGCGATTGAAGCGTGTGACTTTCTTCACCAACGACCCCACAAAACTGTTGGAGAAAAACCGGAATGAATGGAATTGCAGATAATCATACCCCCGTTGGATGAGGTCGACATTCATGTTGCCCATGAGGTAAATTTCTCCTGCCGCTGCCAAACGGTACAAAAGCCAAATACAACCGTTCAAGATGGCAATCGTCACGATCGTGTTCCGAAGGACGGTGTAGGAAGCTGCCGGGCCCGAGAGCACGTCAAAAAACCGCTTATAAAAGAGCGGGACTGCGACCTCAATCATCGAAGCGATGGCCACCATCACAACAATGAAGGTGACCAACGCCCGATAGCGCTTCAATGATCGAAGGTATTCGCGAAAAATTGTCCACGTGGTCACGCGCATAATTCAAAACACCCTGGAGCGGAAATCACCCGCTGCCAGGGTGTTATTCCGTCATTGCTACTATGCCGCAGACTTTTCTGCCATGCAGGTCTTACATCGGCATCCCATCATGCTCGCAACGGCAGATACGCCAACGAGCACATAGACGATCCACTCGACTTTGGGCCAACTACCCAACAGGAGATTAACAACATTCCAGTTGTCACCAAAGAATCCTCCAAGGCCAACCAAGCCCCAGTTGAGTCCTCCGACAATCAGGAGTACCCAGGCTACCGATGCCGGTGTGCACTTATGATTCATCATACGAGTGAAGATGAGTAAATGGTAAATACTTTATATAGTATACCACAAATACCGATTTAGGGCAACCTTCGCCTATTTTGTTAAGAAATGCATGATATCCGACACAAGTTTGGGGTCATTCAATTGCTGACCATGGTGAAGTGTTGTGGATTGTTTTTCCAGAGCCAAAAAATGATCCTGGGGTGCGCTACACTGCCGGCAAACGCGTCCATCCCCGTCTTTCATGACTCGGTTTCCTTGCTGGTTGATTTCAAAAACCGTTGCGTGCCCAGTCCCTACTACCAGCAGCGTTGGCAAGGCGATTTCTGTCGGTCGATCAAGCCGTTGATGATACGCAACGGTATCATCAAGAAGTTTCTGGAACGCTGGCTCATCCACGGACGCACGCGAAAACGCGCTCAATCGAAATTTTTTCCAAACGGCCGCATCCATCAAGTCGTTCCCACGGTAGCGATGCGTTCCGTTATGCGGTAACAATAAGAAACTGGCCGGGTGCGTAAACAACGTATCAGAGGATAATAGCGTTGCGTTTACCCCCGTCAGCGAGCCATTCGTGAGATCATCGAGGTATCCGATGCCGGGATCGAACGGGACCGTAACATAGACCACGCGATTAAATTTTTCCGGATGCTCTTTGACCACCGTATGCGCAATCAATCCGCCCATGCTGTGCGCCACTACGGAGGGGCGCTGTCCGGTTTCTTGAATAACGGCGTTCACGAGTCCAAGGAATTGTTCGGCGTTTCGCGCTGGAGGCGCTCGCCAATCGTATGGGAACACATACCCATCTTTTGTACAAGCAAGCTGAGCGATGATTTGATAATACGGTCGATATTCTGCCAGCCATGGGATGATGGTGAGCCGATCAAATGCTCGTAAAGTGGTGACTCCATCATCGGGCGACCAGGTGAGTGGCTCCCCCGCGCCCAACAACTCACTAACCGTGAGCCAGACTGTGTTGCCATTGCGTTCCAGCACCGATCCTTTGATGCCGGGAACGAAGATCACGGGGTGTTGTGGTAGTATTTTTGCTCC
>JACRJV010000016.1 GCA_016215325.1 Candidatus Uhrbacteria bacterium | reverse complement strand
TCGGCACCGAGAGCACAAGTGGCGCGACCATCATTTCGACCGATACGCCTTTACCGCTGTCTCCTAATACACCTTTGCCACTGCTGGAAACAGCGACACCCGAAGAACTTGAAACCACAGTCGCGATTGCGCCGAGTGATGGAGGCAATCGGTGTTGAAGACGACCACCTGATCGAGATTCATACGTCGGCGCCCGTGGTCTTCTGCTTTGGTCTCCGTCGGACACGTATTTGTATCTCTGACGGACTCGTGCGGATGTTGGACGACGCAGAGCTGCGCTCTGTATTGCTGCATGAGTGGCATCATCTCCAATCACACGATCCGTTACGATTCTTCGTATTGAAATATTTTCAGAGCATTTTGTTTTTTGTCCCGGGGATGACAGTATTGATCCAGAAATATATCACTCTTTCCGAACTTGCCGCGGACGAACGAGCAACAAATAACTTTTCGGAAAAAGTAACCCTTGCTCGCGCGATTTATAAGCTCACAAGCAGCGCAGAGAACAATCTGATCCGCGCGGGTCTGGCCTTGTCATTCTTTGGTTCGGTGATCACAGAACGCGTGAACCGGTTATCCGATGATGCGTATGTGCCTCGATTTGTTCTCTTCGGTCGGGGACTGCTCCTGGGAGTGTCGTCGATGATTGTGGCGCTACTTTTCTTATTCGTTGTTTTGGCGGATCCATCAAACGCGTTGAGTGCGGGTGGGGCGAGTTGCGTGAGCCCAGAGCAACGCAGCGCTGTGTCCAACGCTTGCAAAATCGAATCGCACCCTCCTGTGTGTCCAATGAACTATAATGGGTATCAATCCACCACCGCCACCTCTTGTCGGCAGTGAGCAAGGGAGTGTGGATAACCGCAATGGCTGTCCTCTTTACAAACGATGTTATAGCTACTATACTATGTAGTAGCTATTTATTATTGCCTTTCTTATGGATAATTTCGCGATAGAGTCAGAGCACCCTCCTGTACATCGAGTGCTTCATACAAAAAAAATTCCGTTTTATAGGAATCGTATCCTCATTAATACGCTGTTACTGAGTGTACTGGCCGCTTCGTTGGTGACAAATCAGTCTGTGCTTGCAAAAAATAGAGCCATGGTTGGTGTTGGGTCGGACAATCTTTTTGCAACCTTGAGCACACGGCTCAACTGGGGCAGTGGGGGCGATCTCTCGGGCGATGTTGGGGCAGATGCGGTAACATTGGCGCTTGCTCAAGGAATCCCTGTCGTCTACGGCAGTGAGCTAGGGGTTGACTTTGCTCAGGCCGCGCGATCGATGGATGTCTTGAAAGCATTCGACCCCACGTATGGGAGTAAGAAAATAGCGCTTTCGGGCGATCTGTTACAGCGATACATCACCGTCGGATCCAAGATTGCTTGTGAATTTTGTTGCGGCGCGAAGGCTCTTGTCCAGCAAGACGGGACAGCGGCTTGCGGTTGCGCGCATTCGCAAGCCATGCGGGGGCTTGCGGCGTACTTATTGCAAAACCATGCCTCCGAATACACCGATGATCAGATTCTGCGCGAGCTAGCTCGGTGGAAGGGCAATTATTTCCCCAAAGCAATGGTCGACAAGATTTCGAGCCAATTAGGCAGTGGTCAATACACACCCGATGTTGCGGCATTGCTGTTGGATATCAAAGTCCCGCAGTACAGTGGTTCCAGCAAAAGCGCCCCGCTGCCTACTGATATCAAATTACCCGGTCAAGTCGGCGGATGTTGATGTTGATGTATAGTAAAGCAATTATTTTTTTATATTCAACTTTATGACAACGCATACACACGACCCGCACAAACCCCATCACGAATCAGAACCATCATCCTGTTGTACCCAACACACCACGGAGGGCGACGATCACCAGTCCGGCGGTGTTGCGGATGAGGCGACAGGGGAATCTTCCTCGGTGTTGCCGAAAGATCGTGTTGTCCTTGATGAACTGAAGAGAGATATTTTGGAGAGCATCCGGGGTCAGCGCCGTGCGCCGGTTGCTTGGGGCAGCGTAACCGTCACCGTCGTGCTGGGATTGCTCGCCGTTGTATCGGTCGTGCAAGCAACCCAATCGGCATCACTGTATGCCAAATTGAAGGCGGGCGATTTCCAAAGCGCGGCCAGCCCAGGCTCCAATAATACGTCCGCGCCAGCGGGTTTGCCGAATCAAGTGGGTGGGTGTTAAGCGATACGCTATGAAACTATCTATCTGGCTGTTGGGGGGGGTGTTCGCGGTGATTGCCGGCAGCGCATCGGTGGGAATCCTCTATACGACGCGCGCACAGTCGGTTGTGGGCGCCAACATCGCGAAAAATAAAGAAGACGCTCGCCCTGCCAATATTGAGATCACGGTGATCAGCGACAAGGATTGCAAAGAGTGTTTTGATGTCACGCCCACACTCACTGAGATCGAACGCGCCAATGTCGCCGTCACTGCCAAGCGCACGTTGGATCGAATCGATGAAGAAGCCAAGGCAATGATTGCCCAGTATGCTATCCAACGACTACCCACGATTATTATTCGAGGCGAGGTGCAGAAACAGGAGAGTTTTAAAACCGCACTCGCGCAGTTTGGTGACGTGACGGGCGACACATTTGTCCTGCGCAAAATCGGCGGCCCGTCTGTTGTTGCCTCAACCGGCGAGATCAAAGGCAAAACCACATTGACGCTTTTGCGTGATTCTTCCTGTAGTCAGTGTTATGAAGTCCAAAAGCACCGGGCGATCCTGTATCGATTTGGCTTGACTCCGACCGCTTTCTCCGTTGTCGATGTCAATGCGGCAGAAGGGAGAGCGCTTGTAAAAAAATATGGCATATCTCTTGTTCCGGCATTTGTGTTGACCGGTGAAGTAACGGAATATTCCGACCTCCTTACACTCTGGCCGACCGTGGGAATCGTCAACAATGGGGCCTATGTGTTCACCCAAGGCGTGCCGACAATGGGGGTGTATAAGGATTTAAAAACGGGGAAGATCATTGATCCTGATAAAATCGCAAAACAAGAGAGCGCGCAACCGAACACCGCACAGTAAATTCATTACTCATTCTTGACATGATACTCACGAAGATTATCATCATCCTGTTCAAGCGGAAGCGGTATTTGTTGACGGCGGGAAGTTTGGCGATAGGGATGGTTGCGCTTTCGTATTATCTGATGGTGTTTAACATTACCGGCAAAAGTATTGTCGCCTATTCCATCATGAATGGCGCAGCCTATACGATCGGATCCTTGCTGCTTACCATGATCATTGCAATATTCTTTGGCATTCATGGGGCGGTGTGGCTGTTCTGGCGGGATATTCGGAGAAAACGAGAGAAATCGAAAGGATCGTTGGTGGGCATCGGCGGCGCTCTGGGCGGTATCGTGGCATCGGGCTGCCCCACGTGTGGAGCGCCCTTGTTGGCACTGATGGGCGCGCCGTTGGCACTGTTGTCGCTGCCGTTTCGGGGAATTGAGATCAAGGTGGTGAGCATCGCGTTGCTTATCTCCTCTACCTACTGGCTTCTAGAAAACGTGTATCGACAGATTTCGGGATCCTGCCAAGTTGAATCATCATAAGGTCCTTTATTCAGTTTATGAATGTTTTGATTGGAACATCGTTGGTGGCGGCGTATATCGCGGGTGTGGCGGCGCTGTTCGCCCCATGTTGTATTACTGTGTTATTGCCGTCGTATCTCGGGTCTATTTTTCGAGAGCGCAAGAAGGTGTTTGTCATGACATTTATTTTTTTCTTGGGGATCTTCACGGTGTTTTTGCCCCTGGGTTTGGGTTCGGCCGCGTTTGGACAATGGTTAAGCCAATACCATAATTCGATCTTTATCGGAGGAAGCATATTTTTGCTGGTGCTAGGCCTGATGCTCTTGTTGGGTGTGCATTATTCGCTGCCAGTGTATGTTAATCCGACGCTTAACAATCATCATCCATTTTCTGTGTTTACGTTGGGGGTATTCTCCGGGATTGCCACCACGTGTTGCGCGCCGGTGTTGGCCGGAGTATTGGCCCTTTCTGCTTTGCCGGGATCCTTGTTTTGGGGGGTTGTGTATACGTTGAGTTACGTGTTGGGAATGGTGAGCCCTCTGTTTCTCATTGCTTCGTTTTTGGACAAGCGGTCGATCACCGAAAAATTGATGCGCGTGCGTAAGACCGTTACCTATTCCATCGGATCCCGTACCGTCCAGTTAAGCATTGGTGAGTTGATCACTGGAACCCTGTTTATTCTCATGGCGATCTTCACCATGAATCTCGCATTTTCCAATAATCTTCTCGCGCATTCCTCTTACCAAGTAAATATTAATATCTTCCTAACGCGGATATTCCAATCGATCCGCGGTGTGGTGGCGCTGTTGCCCGAATATGGGTGGGCAGCAGTGTTTGTATTGTTATTGATCGGTTTTATCACGAGATCTATTTATCTCTTTAACAAAGAAACCTATGAGTCAACCGACAACCATAAAGAGTGATCGAACGATTCTCGCCGGCATCGCCAGCTTCACAATTATTGTGGTCGCCGCCATTTGGCTGTTGAGCAGTCCTGATGCGCAAACCGAGACCAGTGTCGCCACAACGCAATCCTCCCCGTCTGGCACGGTTGCGGACCACCACTCTGGAGCAGGGGGACGGGCATCGACGGCAGTGCTTGATGCCTTGGTTGGCAAATCAGTGCCAGCATTTTCATTCCTCGATAAGAATGGGAAGGAGTACAGCAACACCAATCTTAAAGGGAAAAATATTATCCTCTTCTTTAACGAAGGATTGATGTGTTATCCCGCCTGTTGGGAGCAGATCGTTCAACTGGCATCGGATCGTCGGTTGAATACCGATAATACCGTTGTGTTATCCGTGGTCGTGGATTCGGCCAAGGATTGGCAAAGCGCTGTCCAGAAAATGCCGGAACTAGCCAAAGCCACGGTCGTGTTTGACACCAGCAAGCAGAGTTCGAGCAAGTTCGGGGTGCTGACAACGCCATCGTCCATGCATTTTGGATCATTGCCCGGACATAGCTATGTCGTGGTCGACCCCGAGGGTATTGTCCGGCATGTGTACGATGATCCCCGGATGGCGATCCACAATGATCAGTTAGTGGCGGCACTCGCAAAACGTTAGTAATTATTAACGAATCCCGGGCAATCCCGCTTTTTGGGCGAGAAACTAGCCTGCCCCGATGGACATCAGGGCACCATCCCGACCAGCCCCGACCACAATCGTCCACAGCTGGTCGGGATTGGCTTCGGACAGTGCTCGGCTCAAAAATCGGAATTGCCCGGGATTCGTGTCTGGTTGTGACATAATTTGGAATATATGTTAACGAAACGAATCATTCCAAAATCAATCGTGTATGGACTCGTGGCCAGCGCTGTACTGCTTGTGTTTTATTTCTTCATACTGACATTCGTCTCGGGATGGGGATTTGCTTGGGAGCAATTTGGGGATTACTGGTACTTTATTGTGAGTTTAGCGGTAGGATTTGGCATACAAATCGGCTTGTACACGTATGTCAAACATGTTGTGCATCAAGGGCAAGGGGCTGGGAAGGTCGTTGCCGTGTCGGGGACAACTTCTACAGCCGCGATGATCTCCTGCTGCACGCATTATTTGGTCAACATCATTCCGGTATTGGGGGTGACAGGCGTTGCAAGTGTCGTGGCGCACTATCAAGTACAATTCTTTTGGGTGGGATTATTCTATAATTTAGCGGGCATCGCGTATATTGGCAGGGCCGCTTGGAAGGCGACGCCATCAACCGTATGAATACAAAGATACTCGCAATTTTGTTGATCGGATCCGCGGCGGTATTGGTGTATTTAGGATCGAACCGTATTTTTCCCGTCGACACGGCGAAACCGGCCATTGTTTCCAGCAACAATACCACTACGGCACCTGCTTCAGCATCGAATGGCAGCACGCTGGAACGCAGGACCGATGAACAAGGCGAGGTGAATGTTGCGGTCCAGCCCATTGTTGTGAGAGCCGGCGTGCCAACCCAATTCGAGATCAGTATGGACACGCATTCCGTGGAATTGGATGCTGATGTCACAAAGCAAGCCGTACTCTACGATGATCAGTCCCGCCTCTATAAGCCGGTGAGCTGGGCCGGGGCAGGCCCTGGCGGGCATCACCGCAGCGGGACATTGACGTTTGATCCGCCCACGACGATGCCCAAGAGTATTGAACTGCAAATGAACGATGTGGGCGGTATCCCGATACGAACATTCCGGTGGGAGATATCCAACCGTTGAGAGTGTTTAGCATGAACCCCGGGCAATCCCGCTTTTTGGCCGAGAAACTAGCCTGCCCCGATGGACATCAGGGCACCATCCCGACCAGCCCCAACCACAATCGTCCACAGCTGGTCGGGATTGGCTTCGAACAGTGCTCGGCTCAAAAAGCGGGATTGCCGAGGTTCGTGACAGAAAGCACGTTGGCGATGTGGACTTGACAAATAGGATATAGGGGTATATGCTATTAATACGACCGTGCATCATTCATAGAAACATCGTATGGAGTATGGTTACCGAAAAGAATTAACTCTGCCGTTTCCCGAAGCTGTTGAGCAGGTTAAGGCGCAGCTGGCCAACGAAGGGTTTGGGATACTCACCGAAATCGATGTAAAAGGGACATTGAAGAAAAAATTGAATGTTGACTATGAGAATTATTGTATTCTCGGCGCCTGTAATCCACCATTTGCTTTGAAGGCGCTCCAGAGTGAACGGGAAATTGGATTGCTGATGCCGTGTAATGTGATCGTGTATGAAGCGGGTGGGAAAACATTCGTTTCCGCTATACTCCCGACCGTCGCGATGGGGATGATTGATAATCCACCCCTGGTCGATATCGCCAAGCAGGTCGAGCAGAAATTAAAAACAGTTATTGATCATGTATCAACGTAATATGAATTGCTGCAAAACATCCTCCACACAACAAAATGATCATCACGGCGCCGGGGGCGAGAGCCCAGCCGGCAGCGAGAACAGTACAAAAACTATGGTTGCCTGGGCATTGGTTATCGTCGTCATCGCCGGTTTACTCACGTGGATTTTTTAACGTACTCTCATTTTATGCAACAAAATCTTGGAAAGATTGACCGCGTTCTGCGGTTTGCGTTGGCTGTTTGGTGGCTCGGCCCTATGGCCCCGCAGTTTAGTTTTGAATGGGCGAATATTCTTGTCGCGGCGGTTGGGTGGATTGCGTTGGTTGAAAGTTTTTTGGGTGTGTGTTGGCTCCATCGTTTCTTCGGCATCGATAACAAGAATCAGTAATAAGATTTTTTCGAGGGGGTTCAGTCCCAGCCGACGAGAGAGTATGCGCGTTGGGAGTTTCGTGTACAATAATGGTGTTATGAACATCCTCAATCTCAATAAGAACAGCGGTAATTTGAACAGAGTCCGTGCTATTGTGAGTGTTATTTTTGAAGAAGGTGGCAGTATCCTTATCGATAAAATTAAACTCAAGTATTTGGTGCCGTGGAAATGCCGCATCCACTGCTTTTTCCATCACCCAAAACCAACACAATGTCTGGTGCAAATGAAGGGAAACACCGAAGCCCTTTCCCCCGATGCTCTCCGGCGGGTCCTCGAAAAACTCGGACCCACCTTTATCAAGCTTGGCCAGGTGTTAAGCTTACGAGCGGACGTGGTGGGAGAAGAAATCTCTCAAGAACTCTCCAAACTTCAAAGCGATGTCCCGCCATTTCCGTATGTCCAAGCGCGACAGATTATTATTGACGAATTAAAGGCCACGCCAGAAACACTGTTTAAATCCTTTGACAAAAAACCGGTTGCGGCCGCGTCGCTGGCGCAAGTGCATCGCGCGCGTCTCAATGACGGGACAGAGGTCGCTGTAAAAATTCAACGGCCGAATATCCGCGCTCTCATTGAGCAAGATATTCACATTTTATTTTCTCTTGGGGCTCTCGCCCAGCAACGCCTGCCGCAGATCCGTCCGTATCAGCCGTTGCGTGTTATCAAGGAATTTGCCGATTGGACGCTCAGAGAACTCGATTTTACCATAGAGGGGAATAACGCCGAACGGTTTTGATTTGCATTCAAAGAGAATCCCAACATCAACATCCCAACGATCTATTGGAAACTCACCACGTCGCGGGTGTTGACCATGGATTTTGTCCATGGGGTGAAGGCCGACGATGTTTCGGGAATACACAAATTGAGATCCAATGCAAAACAACTCGCTCTCCATGGTCTTGGTGCCATGTTTCAACAATTTTTGATTGACGGTTTTTTTCACGCCGATCCGCATCCTGGCAATTTTTTCGCCATGAAGAACAACATGCTGTGCCTGCATGATTTTGGTATGGTGGGGTATTTAACGAGCGAGCAGTGCAAAGAACTTGTCAGCTGTTTTGTGGCGTTTGAACAAAAAAATATTGATAGCTTTCTTAAACATTTCATGCATCTGGCGATCGCTTCGAACGAAAGCGATGTGGCGGGATTCCAAAAAGACGCTTCCGGAATACTCAGTGATCTTTTTTTTACACCGCACCGCTCCAGTGTTGCATGGGCGTTTTTCCGTTTAATCAACAATGGCGCGAAACGCAATATTTGTTTCCCTCCGGATTTGGCGCTCTTTGGCAAAGCTATCATCACCACCGAAGCCATGGGACTCAAGCTCTATCCGCGTTTTGACTTTAATAAAGAGTTCCATCCGTTCGTGGAACAAGCTTTGCGATCCTATCTTGATCCGAGCAAAGCGATCCAAGAATTTAAAACAGACATATTCGATTACCTGGGATTACTCAAAACGCTCCCCGACAGGACACAAGGAGTGTTAAACAAAATCGAACGTGGCGAATTGGGCGTGAGGATTGATGCCGCTGAATTGCTCGGTATCAAGACGGAATTTGATCGTCAAAATGATTTGCGTATTCTCGGAGCCGCGACGATCACTCTGTTTTTTGTCTCCTCAATGTTTGCCTATTGGGAGGGGAAGACGAGCATTGGTGGGGTGCCGTTGAGTTCGATCGGTTTGGCGATCGCGACCATACTCCTACTCTGGCTCGTCACACGGATTGCTCAGAAACCGGCATAACAACCAACACTATGGCCCGACGAATAAATGCAAGGCAGGGGAGCATGATCTTGGTACGGCACGGCGAGTCGCGCCTCAATGCATTGAATTGCTTTACCGGGTGGCTTGATGTGGGGTTAACAAAAAAGGGACTCGATGAAGCGCATGCGGTCGCTGACCATTGCCGCGACTGGGATTATGATGCGGCGTTTACTTCGCATCTTGAGCGAGCGCATGAAACGCTATTGGTGATTCTCTCTCATCAGAAACGGGTCGGGATTTTTCAGCACGAATCTGATGCTCGATATCAAAACGTCCGCAAGGCCTCCAAAGAATATACGGCTCGGATGATACCGATTTTTACCAGCCGGCTCCTTAATGAGCGGTACTATGGGCAGTTGCAAGGGGTAAATAAAGAGACTGCCACCCGGATGTTCGGCGCTGAGACGGTTCTTGGGTGGCGACGCGGCTTCGCGCCTCAGCCACCCGGCGGCGAAAGTTTGCGCGATGTGTATAACCGCGTGATTCCCTATTTTAAACAGCAGATTCAACGGCGCGTGAAGCGCGGGCAAACGATTCTGGTGGTCGCGCACTCCAACACCCTGCGAGCCATTATCAAATTTGTCGAACAGATTGATGATGATCACATTCCGTTTGTTGATCTGCCCACTGGGCACCCTCTACTGTATTCTTGCGTGGGGGGACAGTTGGTACGGACCGAAGGGGAATATCGACATGATCGACCATTGCGATAGAGTGTTTTGATATTCCATAATAATTCTCATGCAATCATGACTTTTATTTTTTTATTTTATCCGTATTATGAAGAACAGTCTTCGAATCGGTGTTGCAGCCCTCATGGCTGTAGCGTTGCTTGTGAGCGCGGGAGTTTCTGCGGCAAGTGACTCTTCGGTCTCAACCACAGGCACTGATGAGTTTGTGCAGGCGAAGGCGTTGATCGATCAAGGCGTTTCGTGTTCGCAATTGAGCACCGATCAGTTGGAACGTCTTGGTGATTACTATATGGAACAGATGATGCCCGGACCGGCGCATAAAAATATGGAACAGATTCTTGGTGGTGAAGGGTCTGAGAGTCTTAAACAGATGCATATACTTATGGCCCGACGATGGTATTGTGGAGATGCCGTGGGAATGGGGATGATGGGGATGATGGGTGGCGTCTACGGACCGGGGATGATGGGTGGCAATATCGGCAGCAGCACTGCATCCCCGTATGGCATGATGGGCAGAGGCTGGAGTGGCAGCTATGGAATGATGGGGGCGGGCTATGGTTGGGGTGGCGGCCTTGTCAGTGTTTTAGTGATTATCCTTCTCATTGCAGGGATCGCAGCTTCTTTAAAATACCTGTTTAAAAAATAGAGTTTTCGAACAAAAAACATCAACCGTCCTGAGAGAATCGGGGCGGTTGATTGCGTTTTCCGGGGCTGTGGATGCGCAAAGCTTGAACGATGGATCGAAGTATGCTAGCATTGATCAAATTCTATGAAACTCCCCGAAGTCATTCGCATTCAAGGCGCTCGCGTCCATAATTTGCAAAATGTCTCCCTTGAGTTACCGCGTTATCAGTTCATTGTCATCACGGGCCGTTCCGGATCGGGGAAATCATCGCTTGCCTTTGATACGATTTATGCCGAAGGGCAACGGCGGTATGTGGAGAGTCTTTCGACCTACGCCCGGCAATTTATTCGCGGGTTTGAAAAGCCGGACGTGGATGCCATTGAGGGGCTTTCGCCGCCGATCGCCATTGATCAGCGGCAGGTGGCCCACAATCCGCGTTCGACGGTGGGGACCATGACCGAGATTTATGATCACCTCCGATTGCTGTACGCCAATGCGGGGATTGCACACTGCTTACACTGCGGCCAGCCGGTTGTGGCGCAAACAGTACCGGTGTTTATCCAACGCATCCGGAAACTCTTTGTCGATCAGGAGGTCGCCGTGATCCTCTTGCCCGTGGTGGTCGGAAATAAGAAAGACGCGACCGCGCTCAAACGGTTCCTTGCGCGACAGCAGGTTCGTACGGTCTGGATTGATGGGAGCCGGATGGAAGCAGAAGCGATTGTTGCCCAGCCGGAACAGTGGATCGGGAAAACCGTTGAAGCGGAGTTCGGCACGCTCAAACGAGAAGATTTGGATCGATCGAGCGCGATCACGCAAATAAATAGCGCATTGCATCTTGGCAATGGCGTCATTGTGGTGCGCACCGACGGCGGACAGCGGCTATTGCTGAATACTTCCTTATACTGCGAGCGATGCGACACCACCCTCCCACCCTTTGAACCGCGGAATTTTTCGTTTAATAGCCCGTATGGCGCATGCGATGGGTGCGGCGGATTGGGGACGCGATGGATTGTGGACCCGCAACTCGTGATTCCCAACGAATCATTGACGCTGTTGGAGGGCGCGATCCGGCCCTTGTCCCGGCTATTGCCGCATCACGGCGGGATCGAGCAAGTGCTCGAGGAGCTCCATCGGCGCTGCGATGTGCCGCTGAACCAGCCGATTCGAGTATTACCCCCCAATGTTCGAGAACGGTTGCTGCATGGGTCTGGGCAGCCCTTGGCGGACGACCCTTTTGCGGGAGGAATCGTGGGGTATTTGCAGCTAAAATATGCAACAACGGATTCGGAATATGTGAAGGCCGAAATTGAACGGACCATGCGATTATTCCCATGCGGCGTGTGCCGTGGCCAGCGACTAAAGCCCGCCGCATTGGCCGTGACGGTCAATAATCGTTCTATTAGCGAAGTAGTGAACCTACCGCTCCATCGACTCGCTGAATTTTTGAAAGAATGTTTAAATGCCGCGGGAAAGGAGACTCCAAAAGCAGGGAATGGCCTTGCGCTGCGGGTGGTCAATACGCTCTGCGCTGAAATGCTGAACCGATTGGAGCACTTAACCCGTGTGGGTCTCGATTATTTAACATTGGATCGATCGGTGACGACGCTGGCCGGCGGCGAAGCGCAACGGATCCGGCTCGCCACCCAACTCCAATCGCATCTGGTGGACTTGGTCTATATTTTGGACGAACCGTCGGTGGGGCTGCATCAGCGGGACAATGCACGACTGATCGAAACGCTCAAACAATTGCGCGATTTGGGCAACACCGTCATTGTCGTCGAGCACGACGAAGAAACGATCCGCTCGGCGGATGATGTCGTCGATATGGGGCCGGGCGCTGGTACGTACGGGGGGAAAGTGGTGGCGCACGGCAAACCGGCGGACATTGAAAAGAACCCGCAATCCATTACCGGCAATTATCTTTCGGGACGATCTCGGATTTCGATTCCGGCCAAACGCCGCGCTGGCAGCGGGCAGCATCTCACGATCCATCATGCTACAGCCTTTAACCTCCAAGATCTGACCGTATCCATTCCCTTAGGGGAGTTGGTCGCCGTGACAGGTGTCTCGGGTTCTGGAAAATCAACATTGGTGGACGATATCTTAGCGAAGGCGCTCCTCCAAGAGTTTTATCATGCCAAAGATCTCCCAGGTGCGCATGAACGGATCACCGGTATCGAACACTTGGATAAAGTCATCATGATCGATCAGTCGCCGATTGGCAGAACTCCGCGATCCAACCCGGCAACATATACGGGGATCTTTACGTTGATCCGCGATCTTTTTATCGAAGTCCCGGAAGCAAAGGTGAAGGGGCTCAAAGCCGGACACTTTAGTTTCAACGTCCGGGGCGGACGGTGCGAGCAATGCCAGGGCGGCGGATGGGTGACCATGTCCATGCAATTTTTGCCCGACATGACCGTAGAGTGCGATGCCTGCGAGGGGAGGCGCTACTTGCCCGAAATTCTTGAGGTCCGTTGGCGCGACAAGAATATTGCGCAGATTTTAGAGCTTACGGTCCAGGAAGCGATCCAATTCTTTGAGCCATCCACGGAGTGGGATACGCGATTGCTGATCGAAAAACTTTCTGTCTTGGACCGGGTGGGATTGGGGTATTTGAAGATCGGCCAACCAGCAACAACCCTCTCCGGCGGGGAAGCACAGCGGATTAAGCTTGCGACCGAACTATCCCGGCGATCCACTGGTAAAACGCTCTATATTCTGGATGAGCCCACGACCGGGCTCCATGCCGATGATATCCAAAAGTTACTGGTCGTGTTGCAAGACCTTGTCGATTTGGGAAACACCGTCGTGGTGATCGAGCACAACTTGGATGTCATCAGCTGCAGCGACTGGATTATTGATCTCGGTCCTGACGGAGGAGAAGGGGGCGGTCGGTTGGTGGCCGAAGGGACGCCCGAAGAATTAATAAAACACACAGCTTCGTGGACTGGGAAATATCTCGCCAAGATTCTTGAACGCGCAACAGCACGGACTGCCCATCGCGGCAAGACCAGTGCTCGATCACAGAAGGCGCCTTTGGTCCGCACGCGCGCGAAGGTCTCATAATGCGTATGCCTCGGCCTTTTGCAGTCGCCGACGCAATGCTCGTTACCCTCCAGTATTTTGCTCTGCGGCATTGTCCGTTGACGGAGAGTGAGTTGCTGCAGTTTTTGCCTGCTGATTGCAGTAGCGTAGCGAGAGAATCATTCGATGGCGCGCTGGATGCTCTTGTCCGCAAGGGGGCAATTGAAAGTACAAATGGGTTTTATGGATTGCCCGGCGCATTGCCGCAAGATTTGAAATATCGCGCGGATCTCTATTGTGCATCGCTCACGAAATGGCGGATTGCGCACCAGAGCATCGTAAAACTTTCTTGGATCCCATTTTTGCGGATGGTTGCCGTGACCAATACGCTCGCGCTCAATATGGCGGAGGACAGCAGCGACATCGATGTGTTGGTTGTTGGATCTTCGGGACGCTTATGGACGGTACGATGGCTCGTTACAGCCGTTCTCCAACTTTCTGGGCGCCGGCGGCATGGGCATCATATCAAGAATCGCATTTGCTTAAGTTTTTACCTCTCCGACCAGGCGTTGAATTTTGGGCAATTTTTCCATAGCAATAATGATCTCCACTATGCGTACTGGGTGGGCATGATTGTACCAATGTTTGTGGCAAATGGCCACCAAACGCAAGAAAAGTTTTTCCAAGAAAATTCCTGGATCAATGAGTTCTTCCCCCAGCATCATTGGATCGGCATTGCCCCAGTGTTTGAAGTGAGGGACGCCTCATGGGCAATGCGCACACGCTCAACGTTCGAATGGTTCTTGCGTGGACGGCTGGGGAATGTATTTGAGACCGCGGTGCGTTGGATACAACGGAAAAAAATTTATAGCCATCAAGAGAGCCGTGTCCACCAAAAAGGGGTTGATGTTGTGGTCACTGACGATGTGCTAAAATTCCATGAGTCAGACAGTCGGGCAGAGCACCGGAAGCAATGGCGGGAGCAATGTCGATTCCATGGGATCGAAGTTGATAATACTGGTGGATAACTGGGACCATGCCGGTGCGGGTGCATAATCCGCAGGAGAACATGCGCCAATGCCGCGCAACGTGTTTAGTAGCTCATCCGATGATTATCAAGTCAACCTTTCGCCAAATATGTGGCGATTTATTGGAAATTGGAAATTGAAAATTGGAAATTTGTTGTTGTTTCTCCTGCCGTTGCAGACCCAGTGGATTTTTCGGGCGGGGCAGTTACGGGGGCAACCCTGGGAGTACGGCACCATCGGGATTTTTGCAGTGGATGTGCTCGTGATCGGACTTGCGCTGTGGGAGGCAGGGGTGGCGTGGCGCGCGCCAGGGTCACAGGGGATGCTGCGCTTGAATGGACTCGGCACTGTTGGTTGGTGGATTGGAGCCCTGCTCTTACAAATTCTGCTATCGATCATTGCTGCGAAGGATCGGAGTATTGCCTGGATTCACACACTGTGGGTTGCCGAGGCGATCGCTTTGGGATGGATGGTTGCCCGATCGAGCGTACCACGGCAAATCGCCGGAGCCTTTGTCGCTGGAGGTGCGCTGCAAGCGTTGCTCGGGCTTTGGCAATTTTTTACGCAGTCCACATTCGCAAGCACACTGTTCGGGTTGGCAGTGCATCCCACATGGCAAGGCGGGACCAGTGTTATCGAAGTGGTAGGGGAGCGATGGCTTCGGGCCTATGGGGGATTGCCGCACCCGAACATCTTGGGCGGATGGATGGCGGTGGCGATCATCATCGCCTCCTTTCTTTTGTCGACAGAAGGTCGACCGCGCATTCGTTTATTGCTGTATTGCTGTATTGCTGTATTGTCCAGCGGCTTGGCGGTTTCTTTCAGTCGTTCGGCTTGGATTGCGGCCGCGGTTGGAACCGTTGTTGTGTTTTTGTTGTCGCTTAGGGCAACAATATCACGTCATCCTGGCTTGGCCAGCCTGCCTGCCGGTAGGTATGGGATCCGATCGGATTCCGGTCATCCTGCCTCTCGCGAGAAGCGGGATCAAGCCGGGATGACAACGCGCTTGTTGCTTCCCCTATCTATCGTTTTCTTTTCTATTTCTGCAATCCTCCTGCCATATCGATCACTGCTTGTCACACGACTGGAATCGACAGCCCGTTTAGAGCAGATTTCGATTAATCAACGCGGGCAGCAATATCAGCAAGCCTGGGAGCTTGTTCGGTCGCAGAGTTGGATACGCAGCGGCGGGTGGGTGGGCGTTGCCGGCATCGGCAATTACACGCGCGTCGTTAGTGATCGTCATCCGGATATGCCGGTGTGGAGCATCCAGCCAGTGCACAACGTGTTTGCTCTCGTCGCGGTTGAGCTGCACAGGATTAGCCTTTTTTGGGTGGCGCTCATCGTATATTACACATTCAAGAAGAGCCTTGGGATCACACCGCTTTCCTCATTGCGGCGTCATATCAAAACGGCGCTCCAGGACCCACGCAGTACGTTGTCCCTTGCGCTGTTTGTGGCTCTCCTCCCGCTGCTTTTCTTAGACCATTATTTCTGGAGCTTGCATGGGGGACTACTTCTGCTGGGAGCCGTATTTGGCTTTATTTCTCTGGGTCGCATAATGGATCCGACACCCTCTTGACAGGAGGGTGTTTTTTTCTCTAGTATAGGGTCAGTCAAGGTTTAGCACTCAATTTTGGCAAGTGCTAACCTCTTTTATTCGCTAAATTCCTACGAAGTACGAATCATTTCGAATATTACGAAGCGCATCGATTGATTCGTATATTCGCATCCCATTCGTAATTCGTAGGGGGTAACACTATGAACATTCGTCCGTTGGGCGACCATGTGATTGTCGATCCCATGAAGCCCGAAGAGAAGACGAAAGCCGGGATCATCATCCCCGGAACGGCTGATAAGGAAAAGCCAGAGCAAGGGACGGTCTTGGCGATTGGTCCCGGTAAACTCAACGAGCAAGGGACCCGTATGCCCATGAGCGTGAAGGTCGGGGACAAGGTGATGTTTAAAAAATACAGCCCCGATGAAGTCAAAGTCGACGAGAAAGAATATTTTGTGATTAGCGAATCCGACATTATTGCTGTCATTGAATAATTATATGGCTAAACAAATCTTATTTGACGAGCATGCGCGTGCGGCCCTCAAGCGCGGCGTGGATAAGCTCGCCAATACCGTAAAAGTCACCTTGGGTCCCAAAGGCCGCAATGTGGCGCTGGACAAGGGCTTCGGCAGCCCCGTTATCACCAACGATGGCGTGACCGTTGCCAAAGAAATCGAACTGGAAGACAAGATGGAGAATGTGGGGGCGCAGCTCCTGCAGGAGGTGGCAAACAAAACTAACGATATCGCGGGTGACGGGACAACCACTGCAGTGGTGCTCGCCCAGGCCATCGTTGCCGAGGGGTTCCGCAACGTGGCAGCCGGAGCAAACCCGATGGTCATCCGCCGCGGCATTGAAAAGGGCGTTGAGGCCATCACCACCATGCTCAAAAACACGATTTCCAAACCTGTCGCCTCATCCGTGGATATTGAAAATGTTGCCTCGATTTCCGCCAACGATGCCGAGATCGGCAAACAAATCGCGCAGGCGATGGAAAAAGTCGGGAAGGACGGCGTGATCACGGTAGAAGAATCGCAATCCTTTGGCGTTGAAGTTGAAGTTGTCGAAGGGATGCAGTTTGACAAGGGGTATGTATCCCCGTACATGATTACGAATTCAGACCGCATGATCGCGGAATACAATGATCCGTATTTGTTGATCACCGATAAAAAAATTACAGCCATCAATGACATCGTTCCGATCCTCGAGAAGGTGATCCAAACCGGAAAGAAGGAGTTGGTGATCATTGCCGAAGATGTGGAAGGAGAAGCGCTCGCAACATTGGTGGTTAACAAACTGCGTGGCACCTTTAGCGCCCTCGCGATTAAAGCGCCGGGATTTGGCGATCGCCGCAAAGAAATGCTTCAGGATATCGCCGTGTTGACGGGCGGCCGCGTGGTGAGCGAAGAGGTGGGCTTGAAGCTCGACATGGTCACCTTGAATGATTTGGGCCAGGCTCGCAAAGTCAAAGCCACCAAAGAAGAAACCACTATTGTGGAAGGCAAAGGCGATCAAAAAATGATCCAGGATCGCGTGGCGCAGATTAAGAAACAAGTTGATGACACGGATTCCGACTTCGATCGCGAGAAGCTCCAAGAACGGTTGGCAAAACTGTCGGGCGGTGTGGCGGTCATCAAAGTGGGCGCTGCGACCGAAACCGAAATGAAAGAAAAGAAACACCGCGTGGAAGAT
>JACRJV010000015.1 GCA_016215325.1 Candidatus Uhrbacteria bacterium | reverse complement strand
GAGCCCCAAAAACCCCAGGATCCATGTAAAGGCGTGAGAGAGAATAACGGGGAGCTGGGGGATGGTCGCGACCACCGGGGGGTTCACAAGAGCCACGGTGGGCAGGACCGCTGCGAGGGTGGCTTGGGTTTGGGGTTCGACCTTCACCACAACCTCATGCGTGGCAACGACTGCTTTTTTCGTCGCCACCGCCGTAGCGGCGACCACTTTCACCGTTGGCGCGACAACCGTCTTTTGGATTGTTTGAGCGACTGCTTGGACCGTTGTCGCGGGCTCCTCTTGGGACACTATTGCTGCTTGAACAGACGGGATCGTGAGGAAGGCAATCGTTGTTTCTGGGGCTTGGCCTTTGGAATCAGTCGTTTTGAGCGTGAGGGTGTGAGAGCTGTCTTTTTCTTTGCCCGAAAGATCAATCGTCGTGTTCCACGCGCCGCTGGTGTCGGCCTTCACCGTCGTGGCCATCGGCGCACTGTACACTGTCAATACCATCGTTGCATTCGCTTCTTGCGCAAGACCGCTTACAAAGAGTGTTGCGTTGTCGGTCGGCAGCGTAATATTCGGCAACTGCGTATTTCCAGAGGTCAACGCTTGACCACCCACACTTAACTGCACTTGTCGGGTGTTGCCCAATGCCTGGTCAGGGGCGAGCGTCACTGTCGGCGGCTCTTGCCCAATCGCGGAGGGTTCTCCATTATTCCCGTGGCTGCCAGAGCGTACATTAACGGCACCGGACGGATTGGCTCCATTGCTCTCTGGCGTCGTTGCATTGTCAGAACCCCCGTTATTTGAACGTTGCGAATCGGTGCTGCGACCACCGGTGTCCGTGTTGTTCGTTGAGTCCTTGTTGCCCGTACTATCATCGCCGGTCTGATCATCGCCCGTATCGTCAATGGGTTTCTTATCCGGGGGGACAATCACAATGGGCGTGCGGTCAATCTTGACTGCCGTGATCGTTGTGTTGGCACTCGCAATATTATTCACATCAAACGCTTGCGCCCAGACTGTTTGACCAACAGTATCATCAGCGATATTCGTCAGATCAAATGTCAATCGCCATGATGGAGTCTTCAGCACATCGGTCCGCTGTGCAAGCCCGGCGAATCGAACCTCAACCACCGCCCCTGCAGTTGCCGTGCCCGCGATAGTGAAGGAATGTTCGCGGATGGTGGCCCCCTGCCCGGGCGTAACAACGACCGGTGCGGCAACAACCACTGATTCCGGCGTTCGCTGAACCGTAAGGTCGGTCACGCGCACGATGGTAGCAGAGCCGACCACCTGAACCCAGGCATCGTGCGTGCTGTCTGCAACATCAGAAAGGTCGATCGTTGTCTTCCATGCCCCATCGGACGCAACGGTGGCTGTTTGAGTTTTTGCCGCAAAGCGCACCTCAATAGTAGAACCCTTGGTCGCGGTCCCCTTGAATTCAACAATGTCTGTTTTGATCGTTGCTTGTTTAACCGGCGAAGTCACGATCAATGTCGGTAATTGCTCCCCTTCTTCTCCAACGCGGATACTCACCGCATTGCTGGGCGCGCTGACTGCGCCGGAGGGGACCATGGCCACGGCAGAAACCACATAATTGCCAAGCTCAAGGGCACGGCTCACTGACCATGCGCCATCGGGTCGGACTGGGGCGGCGTCTTTTGCAACCGTAGTCCCTTTGGGTTTCTCCCAAGAGACGATCGTCATGGTGTTGACGGGCCCCTTCCCGCTCAATACAATGGTCGTCGACAAACTTTCAAATGGATTCTTTGGCGAAAGGATCACCGGCGCCAATGGCCCGTTATCGGGTGGGGGCGTCTTGGTATCAATCACAATGGTTCTAATCGCTGAAACCTCACTCGTTGCCCCTGCACTATTACGTGTACTGGCGCTCAAGCGGTACGTCCCGTCATTGAGCCGTTCAACGATAGACCACGTTCCATCCGATCGGGTTGGGATGGCATCTTGTCGGCCATCAATCGACAACATCACTGTTGTTTTTGACGGCGCGGTCCCCGAGATCACCACATCGCTGGAGTGGACAATCTCATTATCCTTCTCGGGCCAAGCAATCGTGGGAGCTCCCGGCCGCTGGGCTGGCGTTGTGGATACTTGGAAACGGACCGTCGTCGGGGCGCTGGAGGCCGAACCGATGCTGGCGACCGCGGCGAGCGTATGAACGCCGGGCTCGAATGACTGGGCGGCGCTCTGCCACTGGCCTTGGCTGTTGACCGAGACAACGGATGTCACCCCATCGATGTTGAGGGTGACCACGCTGCCACGATCAGCTTCTCCAGATACAACAACGGGCGAGACGACTGCAGCAGTCGAGGTCGGCGTGAGCACGGTCGGCGCGTGCACATCACCCGACGGCGGCGTAACCGAACCGCTCACCACAATATTGGTCGTCAATGGCGTTGTTTCGCGGCCCTGTTGGTTTCGTGACCGGACAACGAGTCGATATGTCCCAGCGGGGACATCATTCACGGTCCAAGAAGTTTCATGAATCCACCCGGAGTTCTTTTCTGGGATCCGTTCAGATTGGAGCTCAAACAGCAGCCCAGAGTTGGCAATACTTCGGTTGCTAAATTCGCCCGATGGCGCGCTCGAAGCCGCGGTCACCATCAATACGCCCCCTTGCGGCTCTGTGGCCATCACCCGCACAACATCTTCAATGGGGCTTGCGATCACCGCTTCGGGTGATGGCGTGGCCTGCTTCTGTAGTGAATTGCGACTGATAGCAGTCAATCGGTATTCACGATTCGGCAATAACTGGGGCATCTCGATGACATGCGCCTTGTCACTCTTTGAGCCATCAGGATTGGTTGCCGGTTGCCCCCATTTAGAGAAGGCAATCCATTGCGGATCGCTGCTATTCTTGTTGAACGCGCCACTGGCGGTCACAAATCCTTGTTCGCGTTCCTGGATTGCAAAATCTGTCGTGTCCGGATTATTCCCTCTGGAGAGCAGGAGTCGTGAACGTGTTGCGGTGGATGCGCTTTCCAGTTCCACGACAGCCGGAGACTCTGAAAGCGTTGTTGCGCTGGCCATGGGGGTCGGGGCTGAAGTGCCGGCGCTATTCTTGGCCTGAATAACACGATCCTTGTATTCTTTGTTGGGAGCAAGGTTATTTTCGGTAATGCTGCTGACACTGCCATTTTGGACGGCAACCAAAGACTCGTACACTCCCGATCCCTTGTCTTGAGAAAGGATGTATTCATTCGCCAATGTCGACGGCGCAAAATTCCATTGGATTGATGTCGACGAAAGTACTGTTGGTTCGGCGGCCGCCGGTGCTTGGGGCCCTGGTGTGCAATTGCTTGTGCATCCGCCACCCCCTCCACCGCCTCCGCCGTCTCCTCCGCCGCCGCCTCCATGACCCAGCGTACGCGTTTCATAACTTACACTGACTGTGCTCACTCGAGGGCTTGTGATCGTACTCGAACTCGTCAGCACTGCGCACCAATAGAGCTTTGTTTGGCTCGTGCTGCCAAAATTAACAGTGCCGCCCTCGGGCGCAATCCATGGGGTTGCCGATCCGCACGAAACGCCAGTGGGATCTGCGTTGGCAATATAATAAGAAACAGTTCCGCCATTGAGCGTTTCGGTAGTACTCACCGTCACGGAGGTGATTGCCTCTCTGGTATCGGTATGGAGGTTGTTGGACAGGACGATACTTGGGCTCGTATAACTCGGCGTATAACGAGCCGCGCTGTGGCTGCCACCGCCGACGATTGTTACGGTCTCAAAATCCTTCGCCCAGACCGCCTCCCCGCCTGCCGAAATATCGCCCGCTGTATTGTCCGTAAAGTCTACCGCCGTCCAGTCAGTCCCTCCATTGAGCGTGTGGAGATACACGCCGTCGTTGGTCGAGACAAAACAGGTCATGGTATCCGAGCAAAAGATGCCCGTTAATCCCAACGTCGGGGATACTCCGTTGGCTTGAATGGTCCAGGTGCCTCCGCTATCAGTTGTTTTCCGGATGGTCCCGGCATCTCCAACGGCCCAGCCGGTCGTGGCATTGACAAAATAGACGCTAACCAAATCCTCGGATGACTGGGTATCCGGCGTGTCCCAAGTGATTCCGCCGTCGGTGGTTTGAATAATCGTTCCACCGGCACCGACGGCAATAGCGACCTGATCATTTAATGCCTCAACGCCAAGCATGTTCACTCCTCCGCTATAACTGGTGGTGGTCCATGTTGCTCCTCCGGTGGTGGTCCGATGAACAGCCCCATCGTTACCCACGGCCCAAGCAACCAAAGACGATGGCGCGTCAATATCTTGATACAGTCCACTGTACCCGCCAGCCGCTGTTTGCGTACTCCAAGCGCCTCCCCCGTCGATCGTCTTGAAGATATATCCCCCCGGGCCTCCGGCCCAAACAACATCAGCATTATCCCGCGCGACAGCGATGCTATAGAGATCCTGGCTGCTGGCAGCGAGCTCTGTCCCAAGCGACACCCATGTTGCTCCAGCGTCCGTGCTTTTAACGATCTGGCGGTTAAACCCCGCGGCGTAGACGGTATCACCAACACCATCAACGTCTTTCAGTACTTTGTGGGCATCAATATTTTTGAGCGTAAGAGTGTCGCCCGAGTCAGTCCATTGCACTACCCCCGATTGCTGGCCGACAAACCACATGCTGGTGGCTGATGCCGCGGCGCCGGAGTAATATCCATAGGTGCTGATATTGTCACGCGCCACCCACGTGTTTCCACCATTCGTGGTCTGGATCAACCGGTCGGTGCGGGTGGTGGCCCAAACGTTGTTGGGGTCCAAAACGATAAGGTTGCTGATCTCTGCCCCAGCATTGCTTTCTTGCAGTCGCCATGATCCACCGCCATCGGTTGTCTTAAATAAATACGCGTCAGCGCCCACAACCCATCCGTTTTGGTTATCGACCATTTGGACGTCATTAAATTCCGGCAATCCGCCGGGCCAGACTGCGATAGGATCCCCGACTAAGTCCAAAAAGTTCGACTGTGCATCTACTGTACTTCCACTATTCGTGATTTTGAGAATCGTACCATTGGCGCCAACGGCCCAGCCAGTCGTGGCATCAACCGGAAAATGGACGGCGTTGATGTTTTCGGTCACACCACTGGCCAACTCGCTCCAAGTGTCACCATCGGTTGTCTTCAATATCTTCCCACTATTACCCACACTATAGAGCGTGTTTGCAGTCACCCAATCGATGTCGTTGAGAGGTGTTGTGTTACCACTCGTCTGATTGGCGCCCCACTCACCCTCAAAACTCGTGCTGGCGTACGTTTCACCTGCTTGAGTGACAACCCAAGCATTGACCGTGTTCGGTTTGACCGCCACGGCATTAATGTGATCGCCGCTGGGCGATTCAATCCCGTGCCAGTCCGTTCCATTGCTCGTACTTAGGATAATGCCCTCTCCGCCGACAATCATGCCGTCAGTGGCACTGGCAAAGCCAATATCCAATAAATCGTTGAGTCGTCCATAACTGCGTGTGCTCCAACTGGTGGCGGTGCCCGCCCCTCCATCCGTCGTTTTCAGCAGCGTGCTCTGATCACCCCCCACATACACAACGGTGTCGGACGTCATCGTAACTGATACAAGGTTACGATTCGTGTACGTATTTTGCTCGCTCCACGACACCCCTCCGTTGGTCGACTTCATGATCTTGCCATATTCGCTAACGGCAAACCCGATCAATCCCGCCGGGCGGAACCACCCGGCTCTAACGCTACTGCCGATGGAACGCAGCGCCGTTGCACAACTGCCTGATACCGGACCGCACGCCAAGGGGTCGGCTAAATACCCCGCCACAAAAGCTTCTGCGCCCGCATCCGGCACCGTCCCAAACGACTGAACAGAGAAGGACGTATCTCCGTGATCAGTGGTAAACGCGATCAGCCCTCCATCGCCAAAAATCCAGCCATCATTGCCATTGAGGAAAAATAAGCCCCGGATATTGCCGAGTGGGAGGATAGTGTTTTCTACGGGATTGGCGGGCGCGCGGGCGCTCCACGTCGCCCCGCTATCGGTCGTGCGCAAAATCGTCCCGCCATTGCCGACAATCATGCCCTTTTCTCCCGTGGGGTCCACATACACCGCACGGAGCAAGTTGGAGGTTGGAGAAGTTTGGCTCACCCAACTCGTTCCGCCATCGGTCGTTCGATATATTTTCCCAGTAAATCCAACTGCCCAGCAGTTACTCGTGCTTGTACAATACACATCCGTTATCCCCGGCGCATTACTGGGTGTGACCGCCGTCCACGTAGATCCGCCATCGGTTGTCCGCAGAATAATCCCCGTTGAACCGTTCCCCCCGACAACGAATCCAAGGCTCGAACTCGCAAAGTAGACACCGCGTTTCGGAGGCGTGCTCGTTAACACCCCATCGTCGTACACCTTTCGCCACAGAACCCCGGCGTCGATGGTTTTGTAAACATCGCCGTTGCTCCCGACGGCAAACCCTGTGTTTGCATCCAAGAAATGGAGGTCCAAAATGTCATCCGATGGGTCAAATCCCATGCGTTGCGTCCAGGCGTCCGAAGTATTTAAACGAGCCTGATTATGCGCCGTATCGACCGTTGCGGTCGAACTGACGGTATCGATATTTGTTGTCGCGCTAAAATCCTCCGATACCGAACCCGTTGCCGCATGCGAAAGGAGCGGTTGCAAGGACGAATTGGAAATCACGACCAACAGACCCAGCAACAAAAAAAGCGTGCGCTGATGAGGCGAACGCCGTGATCGCGATCGTTTGGTCAATAGCCCTGATAACTGTTCTGGCCCCTCTGGCGCCAAAAAGTCCAGCGACACTCGAGAACGCATACGATTTTTCTTTTTATTTTGAATTTTTCTTTTATACAACAATTATATCATTTTTTCCCGAAAAAATCAATACATTATGGGGGTGAACGAAAAAACAATAAATCTCTTAATTGAGATGCTTTAATAACGCCAAGCGCGAGCAGAATGCCAGAATAGATAACAATTCCAATAGTTATCAACAGTGCTGTGGGGATAATGGTGTGGACAAGTATTAATACAACATACATGCACAAGCTCGCCAAGATCCCGTTTAGGATGAGTCGAAATGAAATAATAACCTTTTGTACAGAGAAAATTGTCACTGCGTTGGCCAATAGCATGAGGCTTTCAATAAAAACAGTGGTCCATGCAGCTCCAAGAGCACCATAAATCGGAATTGTCTTTACATAGAGAAAAATGGATAAAATTGCGCAAAAAGCATACGCAGGGATCATCCGATACTGGCGTCCCAATGCGACTACGGCATATCCCAGGACATTGGAAAAGAAGATTAACCCTGTGGCGACGATGAGAATCGACAGCAGCGGCGCTGATGCGATAAACTCTGGCCCTGCAACCAACAGAATAATGGGTTGTGATAGCGCCCAAACCCCAGCAATCATCGGGAAAACCAACAACGCAATGCGCTCGAGCGCCCATCCAAGCCATTGGGCAAATTCTTGGTTTTTGCCAGCGGCGACCGCCTGACTTAATTTTGGCAATACCAGCCCCATGAACAACGGTGGCAGCGCAATCAGAGTTTCTAATATTTTATAGGGTGCCACGTACATCCCCACCACTGCCGCAGACGCAAAAAACGACAATACAATCGTATCTGCTTTAAAATAGATGAGGTTGAAGGCGATGGTGATAGCCACTGGATAGGACTGCCGAAAGGCCTTGAGCCACAGCACCGGATCCCATCGCAACCTCCAAGGGACCAACTTGCGGCTCGTACACGCCATCATCGCAACAGTCACGAGGGTTCCCCCGACCATCGCCCCAATCGCCGCGAATAAACCGGCGTGCGAAATCACCGCCCAAACAATCGCCGCCAGCGTAACGATTCGCCCTATCACTTCGGCGATGATCATGGGTAGTGTCCGATGCGCGTATTGGAAGACGCTGGTGAATATTTGTTGGAACGAATACCCGACGAATAACAACGCTGATGCGACGATTGCCTGTTTCGTCAGTAACGGATAGGGGATCCAATAGAGGACGCCAAGTGCTATGGCGATGACGGTGACACTACTCAACACTCGCAGCAACAGGATCGCTCCAACTAGGTTCCCTTGTGTCTTAGGCGGCTCTTTTGCCAACAGATCAAGAGTGACAATGGTAAGCCCAAAGTCCATCAAAATAGCGTAGAGCTGGAGATACGCGATCGCTGTTCCGTATACGCCAAATTGGTCGGGTCCAAGCAAGCGCGTCATCAACCCTAAACTCACGATGCTGATGGCAACGCTCAATGTTCGCCCAACCAATTGGATTAGTGTTTGTCGGACAATTGTCGATTGCGTGCTCATGAAGAGGTTGATTTTGTCTCACGGGCGTATACATCTTCGACGAGTTGGAAGATGGTTCTACTCACGTCCAGCGGACGCGCTATTGTTTTAAACGTAAATTGTTCGTTCGTCCCCGCAGTCTGGACACGAATATTGCCATAGCCGAGCAGGGTAGGGAGAACTCCTTCCATTGTACTGGTCACATCCTGGACACGGAACAACGGCTGTTCCGCAATTGTGCGGGAGAAGAGCGAATGTTGCTCAATATATACGATACGATGCGTGGTCACCACCCATACGTCCAAGTAAGTGGACAGGAATGTCGTAAAAGAGAAGAGCCAGATCGAAAGATAATACACACTCAAGAGGATTGTGACCACTCCAGCCCACTGATCGAGCAAACGCGCCCCGGTTGCAGAAAGGACGCTCCCGATAATGATCGGAACCAGCGCCAGCACAATCCCTGCCGCGCCGGGAAGTGCGTAGGCGATCCAATGGTGCCGTAAAAAATAAACAACCCGCTCATCCTTATGATGGAGCAATTCTTTAAGATGCATCATAAGAAATTGAGGGCATGATGGGGATAGGGATCTGCTGCGACCAATCAATAGTTGCAATGGCCGCGACGGAAAGAGAGAGTAACAGGATTGTGACCGCACCGTGTAGGATGGTAAGCAACCATGATTGCATGTTCAAGAAACTATAGCGGAAGACATGAAACATAAGCACCAGCGACCACAAGGCGTAGAAGGCAAGAAATAGAATATACGGGATGAGGAGAAGGGAGAGCGGCACAAACGAATTCTCAATTTAAAATTTTCAATTTTCAATGCGTGCTGACGGACGTTAATCTTAAATTTGATCATTGAAAATTTAATGAAAATTGGATATTTGCAAATTGAAAATTAAATAAGTTGATCTTGAGCTGATGGTATTGTTTTCCCTAAATGTTCGTAGGCCCGTTTGGTGGCGACCCGGCCGCGCGCCGTACGATCCACGAGCCCCAACTGAAGCAAAAACGGCTCGTAGATTTCTTCAATCGTGCTCATTTCCTGCGCTGTTGCAGCTGCCCACGCCTGCAGCCCCACCGGGCCGCCTTGAAATACTGAAATCAAGGTATCGAGAAGCTTGCGATCAACGCCATCGAGTCCGAGGGGGTCAATGTTCAAACGGCGGAAGGCCGAATCGACAAACTGTTCATCAAGCATCCCTTGACCGGAAACCTGCGCCAGGTCACGGATACGCTTCAGGATGCGATTTGCAATACGTGGCGTGCCCCGCGATCGGCTGGCAACAAGCAGCCGTGCGCTATTGGTCATTGCTAACCCCAATCGTTGGCTGTTCCGGCGGACAATTTCGGCAACATCTTCCTGCGTATAATGATCAATGTGGAAATGATGACCAAAGCGGTCTCGCAGTGGCGCAGAAAGCAAACTTAATCGCGTTGTAGCCGCAACAAGTGTAAACGGCGGCAAATCAATACGCAGCGTCCGCGCCCCAGGCCCCTTGCCAATCACCAGATCTAATGCCCGATCTTCCATTGCCGGATACAAGATTTCTTCGACCGTCTTGGGCAAGCGATGGCACTCATCCACGAACAAGACGCTGCCCGGTTCCAGATTGGTAAGAATTGCCGCCAAATCCCCTGCTCGTTCAATCGCTGGCCCCGATGTCACTCGCAACGGTGCGCTCATGTGGTGGGCGATGATATGCGCAAGGGTAGTTTTGCCTAAGCCTGGCCCGCCGTAAATCAGGACGTGCTCAATGGACTCTTTCCGTATCATTGCCGCGTCTAAAGCAAGTCGAAGCCCATCCTTAATCGCGGATTGCCCAACATACTCATCAAGCGTTTTTGGACGCATGGCGGCATCGTACTGCGTGTCCGGCGAAGCATTGGCAGGAGAAGAATGTTGTGTTTCGGCAACGGCAATCGTTACGTCAGTCATATGCTTCTATGGTAACAACTTTATCAGGGGACAGCAACCATTGTCCTTGTTCGTTCTTACTCCTATACTACCACCATATGGCCTATCTTCCGCCGCCAATATTGAATCGCCGGCAACGGTACCTTCAAGTTGCATTCAACAGCACGTTGGAGGATGCCCGCGACATTATCGCGGAGTTGCCCGCGAGCAATCGCATCATCATCGAGGCTGGCACACCACTGATTAAACGCTATGGCATCGGCGTGGTGCGCGATCTCTACAACTGGTACGAAGATCGTCTGTTAGAATCCGAAGAAGAACTCCAGCCATATGTGGTGGCGGATTTGAAAACGATGGATCGCGGCTCTACCGAAGTGGCCATGGCAAAACAAGCCGGTGCCAGCGCCGTGGTGGCCCTCGGCAGTGCTCCAGCCGAAACACTCAACGCATTCATCGCCGAGTGCAGCCGCCGCGGCATCGATGCGATGGTGGACATGATGAATGTAGAGTATCCTCTTACGGTGTTAAGCGCCCTAAAAACCTGGCCGCCGGTGGTGATCCTCCACCGCGGGGTCGACGAAACCGAGTTTAATCGAGAAAAGCAAATTCCGTATCACGAGATCCAGCGGCTCAAAGGGAGCCGGAACGTACTGATTGCGATTGCCGGGGGCGACACGCCTCGCGAAGTGCAGCGATCCATTTTTAACGGCGCGGACATCGCCGTTGTCTGGAAATCGGTGTTCAATAATACAGGGGGTACAATTCGCCTTGTCGAAGAATTCCTCAAAGAAATACGATAAAACACCCCGGAAAGGGGTGTTTTACTATTACCGAGCCCAGTATTACATCCAAAGCAACAACGCAATGGCTGCGATCCCGACGATCATCAAGAGAATAAACAATCGCAGGGAATGTTCGGCAGAATCTGAGTTCGCGGACAACCTGCCGGATTGCACTGATGGCTCATTCCTCTTGCTGGTAAAAACCGTCGAGCCCTTGATCGTCTCGCCGTTGTGGAGCGCTTCAACGACATCGGGGGTATCGTTATTGTCTTTGTCGAGCTCGCTTCGCACTTCGGGCGGAAGGTCTCCCCATCGCTTACCGACAACACCGTTGACAAAGTACTGTGTGCTGACATTAATCAGCTTCCCCGCAATCTTTTTCGTCCACTCCATACCATTACCCCCTGACCTTTTCCACAAGTGACATTGAGAGCGGGATCCTTCCAGCGAAGCGAGGAGCTCCTTCAAGTGCCGATGCTACCGCTGCGCGAATCGCTGGCGCATCCTCCCCCTTGGCCGATCGGGAGCGGATCGCATCCATGAACTCGTCCAACAAGTCTGCCGTGACCATGGTAAACGAATGGCGTTGTTCAACGCCCCCTCCAGTCAGTCGGAGATCTGCGCTCCCTCTATCGTCGCCAGCAATAATTGAAATGGTGGTATCGCCAACGATCAATTCTCGTGGTGCATTGAGGCGCTCTTGCTCACGCTCCTGTTGATGCGCCGTTGCCTCTTCAAGCAAACGTCCAACCTCTTCCAATTCACCTCTGCTCATCCCGTCCAACAACCGCCGTAGCTGTTGGATTTTTGTTGACTCTTGCTCCGCATCAATAGATTCTGGCGCTGTGCCCGCGCTCGGGAATTGATCAAACCTGATTCCCATATGTCGAAAAGGTTAATAACATGCTAGGACTTCGACTTCACCTTGAGATAGTCGCCCAACGATTTTACCCCTTCCATGAATTCGATGGGCAGCGCAAAGATGACGGTCTTGGACGGGTCGGGATTAATTTTTTCGATGGTTGCAAGGGTACGCAAGGCAATACCGCCGGGGACTTCGCTCAATCGATATGCGGCCTGCGCGAGTTTTTCCGCTGCCGAGTATTCCCCCTCGGAGCGGATGATTACGGCTCGGCGTTCACGCTCGCTCTCGGCTTGTTTGGCCATCACGCGCTTCATGTCCGCCGGCAATTCAATATCTTGGATTTTGATGTCCACGACATTCACGCCCCACACCTTTGTGGCCTCGTCCACGAGTTTCTTAATATCCTGACTCAGCACGGCCCGCTCCGAAAGCAGTGAATCCAATTCCACCCCACCGATGACATCACGCAGCGCCGCTTGCGCATACTGGCTCACGGCTGTTGGATAATCTTTGATGTTCAGGATCGCGTGTTCTGCGCTCTCCACGTGAAAGTAAACCACTGCGTTGATACCAACCGGGACATTATCTTTGGTAATCACTTCTTGCTGGGGAATATCGACCGTTGTAATGCGCAAATCCACCTTGATCATGCGCTGGATGCCGACCAAGATCCATGTAAGGCCGGGGCTTCGGGTGCTCGAATATTTCCCTAAGGTCAGGATCACCCCGCGTTCAAATTGGTCCACTACCCGCAAGCCGCCGATCAAAAAAACGATCACGAATAACGCTGCGAAGATAAGGAAGACCGTCGCGCCCGAAAGCAGATCGGTACTGACCGCAAAAATCCCGCCCGCAATCAAAAACACAACCAGCCCCATGAGGGAACTTAACGCATCCGATGATTTTGCCATACACAAGAGGCTTAAAGAACGAATAATTGTATGGTATCAAAGGACTATTCCTTTGTCGATGTCACCGCAATGTCCTCCCCTGTGGAGAATACCTGCAGCAGGAGCAACGCGATCACGTAGTACACAAGAATCGCCAAGAGAGTCGACCAGTCAACAACTCCCGACCAACTCCCGACAAAGAGCCGCGTCGCAGGAAATACTTCCAAGAACGGTGCCACAAACGGCTGGGCCAACGAATACAAGAATTGCGTGAATGGGGCCGCAGCATTTGCGCCCAACAGTCGGAAGATGAAGCGAATGAGCAAGAGGCTCTCGATGAGCGTAAACACAACCCATACAATGTCGGACAAGATCACGGATACTCCGCTCAATCGCCGCGCTAGTGGGTGGTGATGGACAAGCACATGTGGCATAACGTATTTGTGTTAAGGATAATCACACAATACTAAAGACTCTGCATGAACAAATTTCTTTCACGGATATGCAAAAACAAAAAATCCTCCTGGTTTTGGAAGGATTTTTTGCCTTGTATTTGAGCTCAAGAAAAGATGCTGGATTAATTGATGCGTGTGCCAGCTCACACGATTTCGTCGACGATCGACGCGCTCCCCTCCTTATGGCAGATCGTCGAGTTCCCAGAAACACAGTTTATGGCACGTCTGGCAGTAGATCCAGGTCGAGCCGATCGCATCCTCGTATCGGTTGTGAGGGAGTTCCAGAGGCACTCCAACGCAACATTTACAGGAGAGTCTCTCTTCCTTTTTAGTCATACCAGACCGCACGCAGTCTTCCTCGGTTATCTTTTCAGCTGGATGAGTCATGCATTCACCTCCTTTCCCGCTGTTGTCCGAATTTTCCGAAGTTGTGTTCTACGATATGCCGCCACGATGAAGATGAGTGAGACGACCTGCTGCACGACCATGAGCGGAAGTTGCTGAATCGCCATGAGCCACCCGCACGCCACGTGCATGAGCACGAACCATAGGTACCCTTGTGCGATTTCCTTGGCCAGTAAATATGTTCCGACCAAGAACCCAACCACGAGGGCGACCTCAAGGCCTTGAGCCAAGGTATGGAGGCCGCCATGGCGCTGGATGCTCTTCCAGAAACCGAATGGGATGCACAAGAGTGCAACCCGATCGATAGCAGTGACCCATGGCGGAAGATGCCGAGGATCTCGACCTCGGAGCGCAAGGATCAAACCGAGAACCATGGCGGGCAAGCCGGCCGCTTCCACAGAAGCGGCGATCCAGTTGTCCTTGCGCAGGAACAACCAGACGCAAGGGGGAAGCCCTACCATGTAGACGGACCATGCCCAAATTCGCCATTGTCGATAGCGAACCAGTTCAGTGGAACACTCTGCGCGCCACAGGAATATCTTATTGAGGAGATAGAATCCTCCAGCGAGCAATTGTAATATTTCGTTCACGGTGTTCACGCTCCTTTGTGTGCTATATGCAGAGATACTCGTCCGAACAGCCGGACTCGTCATCCACCCTGAGATGATACTCGATCTCGATGCGCTTGCGCTTCACGGGAACAGCCAAATGCTGTTCGTTGAACTCGCGAAACGCTTCGTCAACGAGAGAACTGTCTACACAGTGCCATTCCTCGCCATCGGGTGGTTCATGGTGAGTGATGACCTCGATGTCGACAACGATGGTGTCCCCAGGCCAGTCTTCCCTGAATTTGTATGTTGCCTCGGGACTGCCGTGGAATGTTCCTTTCCCCTCGAGCGCCAGTTTGAGCGCGGCCTCGAGACCGCTCAACATGTTCTGTAAATAGCGGTCGACCACCATCACTTTTCTCCGCAACCGTCGTTCCTTTTCTCGGAGCTTTGCTTTCTTTTTCTGGTAGAACGATCGGGCTGATGGAGAGAGTCCTTTGAGCTCTTCGTCTTCCATGGTGTCCCCTTTCTCGCGTCGGCGAGGTTACGATTGCCGTATTTTTAAGTTACTATCCGGTTCGGTAGCTTATTATCATATCAGCGTTTCACCATTTCGTCAATGATTACCGTCAGTATATATACAATTTCGTTCAATATTTATAATATTATTCGATAAATTGTTAAATTTTGTGGAAAATATTTGACACAATTAGATTTTGGTGGTAGTATAATGAGCAAGATCAATAAATTAAGCAAGGTAAGCATCGTAGCGGCCGTAGCTTAATTTACTTACTTTACTTATCTCGCTTATCTTGCTCGTGCGCGTATGACCACTTCCCAACTCAAAGCGTTCCTCGGCTCTATCGGGCTGCCCGAAAAAGAAAGCAGCGTATACATCGTGCTGCTTTCGATGGGCAAGGGGACGGTTTCGACGATTGCTCGCCGCGCAGGGCTTAACCGCACCACCGGATACGATGTGTTGGATTCGTTAACATCCAAACGGCTGGTGAGCATTTCCGGCAAAGAACCGAAGCAAGAATATGTGGCCGAATCGCCCGATGCCATTATGGAGTTTGTAAAAAAACGCCGGCAAGAAGCCGACGAACAATTAGAAGAAGTCCAAAAAATCCTACCAGAGCTCAAAGGGATGTATACCGTGCGGGGCCGACCGCAGGTTCGGTTCTACGAGGGCTTGAAAGGGCTTGAGCAAGTATACGAAGATACCCTTACTTCACACGAGCCCATCAGAGCGTACGCAGAAGTGGGCAACATCCATGCGACATTGCCCCACTACTTCCCCCTGTACTATAAACGCCGCGCCAAAAAGGGAATCCCAATTCGTGCAATTTTCCCCAATACGCCGGACAGCATCGCGCTCACAGCCCACGACATGGGCGAACTGCGTGAAACGGCGCTGGTGCCGGCAGATCAGTATAACTTTTCGCCAGAGATCAATATCTACGACAACAAGGTGATGATTACATCCTGGCGCGAAAAGTTGGGCATCACCATCGAAAGCGCCGAAATCGCGGATGCGATGAAGAAAATCTTTGAGCTGGCGTGGAAAGAGGCCAAGCGGCTGGATGCGCAAATCCGCCAACCACAGCGCCAACCACAGTAAGAAAAAATAAATAATTCGAATCCATCGGCGATAAAGTAAATTGCCCTTCATTCATAGCATATGCTACGTTTGAGGGACAATTATCTATTACCACGTTGTAGATATCGCACTTTACTCTTTGCGTTGGAATCGGCCGTATAAATTCTTGATTTGAGCGAGCAGATCCCGTAATGGGATCAGTTCATGGAGTTTCCTGTTGGCAATTGCGGTATCTAACAACTTCCCAAAGGTGCGCAGATCAGTAAGCATTTTTAGTTGCTCAAGTTGGTTTCCATCTTCTTCATCTTCCGGATACGGGATCGCAAACCCAAGATTCAATCGCTCCATTTCTTTGCGGGCAGCAGCAATACGGGTGAGCATCTGCTCGACCACTAAAGGATCTTTACTGGTAATTTCGCCGTCGCGAATCAACTCCGCGAGATGATCGAGATTATCCAGCGCGTGTTCTGCTTCGCGCATGGAGTCCCAACGGAATCCTTCCCACGGCGGCGGTGATTTTGCCCATTCCGGCTTTGGCATATCAATGTTTTTGCCCGGGGCGGGAATCGAACCCGCATGACCGTGAGGCCAACAGATTTTAAGTCTGTCGTGTCTACCAGTTCCACCACCCGGGCACGGTTTCAGAAAACAGTAAACAAGAAGCGGAAAACAGAAATCGTTTGTTGTATGCTGTTCACTGCTCACTGTTTCTTGTTCACTGATTACGTGAATTTCTCTACCTTCACCTTATTCTTCTCCACCCCCATCTTCGCCAATTGATCCTGCATCTCTACCACAAATGGCGGCGGGCCACAAACGAAAAATGTTGTTTCTCCTCCATCGCCAATTTCTTTTTTGATGCTTTCAGCAGTCCATCGTCCGCGGTGTCCTGTCCAATCCGGATCGCCGTCCTGCGTGATCGTATAACTGACTTTCAAATTTTTGGGATGCTGAAGTGAAAGCGTGTCAAGCTCTTCTTTAAATGGGAAGGATGATTTGGTCTTATTGCTATAGAGAATGTGAAAGGAATGTATTGGTATTCGTGTTAATTCATCGAGGATCATTGACCGGAACGGCGCAATGCCAACCCCACCCGCTAATAACACCACGCGCTCATTTTGAACCTTCTGTAATGTAAAAAGACCATAGGGCCCTTGAAGATGGACGATGCTGCCGAGCTTGGGTTCTTGAGAGAGGCGCGTTGTGTACGGTCCGTATATTTTAATCGAAAAAATGAACCCTTCTTCCTGCGGCGCAGAGGCGATCGAATAGGCATGCGGTTTATCGATGAGGTCGCCCAGCTCGTCCTTCCAGTGGAGCATCATAAACTGCCCGGCCACAAACGATGGGCGCTCCACCCCTTCGGCGGACACGCACTCCAGTTGGATCACGTGCTCGGTAACAAACTCGTTGCGGGTAACTCTATATGGGAGGATCTGCGGGAGAGGCATACCAAAAATTTACAATTTCCAATTTCCAATAAATTTAAATTGTATAAATTCATCACGGCGAGTGTTTTTAAATTCTTCAATTGAAAATTCAATGAAAATTTTAAACTGAGACTTGAAAATTAATTAAGCGGTCGACGACGGACAGAGTTGGTTCAACAGACAAATCTCACATCTTGGCGTTGGCGCCTTGCACACCGCTCGCCCGTGATCGATGATGCGATAGGTAAAATCGAACCATTCTTTCTTGGCAAGTATCCGCATTAAATCCTTCTCAATCTTCTCAGGGTTTGTGTTTGTGGTCAAGCCTAATCGTTGGCTCACGCGGCTCACGTGGGTATCCACGGCAATGCCCTCCACCACGCCAAACGCATTGCCGAGAATAACATTGGCAGTTTTACGGGCAACCCCCGGCAGCTCTAGCAGTTCGTCCATGGCTGCCGGCACCTGTCCGCCAAATTTCTCCACGACCATCTGTGCCGCACCTTTCAAACTCTTTGCCTTATTGTGATAGAACCCGGTGTAGTGAATCAGCCGCTCAATCTCCTCGATCGGCGCGTTGGCTGTGGCCTCGGCCGTGGGGTATTTTGCAAACAACGCGGGCGTTACTTTGTTGACCATCACGTCCGTGCATTGGGCTGAAAGTTGGACTGCGGCCAGCAACTGCCATGGCGTTTTGTATTCCAACATACAATGCGCCCGACCGTACGTTTTTTTGAAGATCGAAAGAATTTTGGGAAGGCGAATGGAACGGGATTGTACTCTTTTCATACCCAGCCATTCTAGCCTTGATTCTTGCGACTGTCTATGGTATAGTACTGATCAATATTTATCCCTTATTGTTCTTCCACGTATCTGCAACAGCGTCTATCCGCGTTGATATCCGCGTTTATCCCTAACTAAGGATTAACGCCGATGACAAGGCTGATACACGCGCACTGATTCTGGAAGATGTGTATCGTTATGTCTCAACAATATAGCGCTGAAATCGGTGGCCGCACCATGACCATCGAAGTCGGTAAGTTCGCTTGGCACGCCACGGCTTCGGTGACCGTCCGCTATGGTGACACCGTGGTGCTTGCGACCGTGGTGATGAGCAAAGCCCAGCGCGAAGGCATCGACTTTTTCCCCCTGATGGTGGAATACGAAGAGCGCCTCTATGCCGCCGGGAAAATTAAAGGTTCGCGATTTATTAAACGCGAAACCCGCCCGAGCGACGAGGCAGTGCTGGCAGCCCGCATGATTGACCGCGCCATTCGCCCCTTGTTTGACGATCGCCTTAAGAATGATGTCCAAGTCGTGCTGACTATCCTTTCGGTCGACGGAGAAAATGACCCCGATATCCCCTCCTTTATTGCTGCAACCACGGCCTTAGCAATTTCCAACCTCCCATGGAAGGGGCCGATTGCGGGCATTCGGATCGGACAGATCAATAACGAATGGGTCATCAACCCCACGTACGCAGCGCGGGAAAAAAGCACCGTGGATCTTGTTATCGGGGGGACGCCAGAACGACTGCTCATGATTGAAGCCGACGCCAACGAAGTCCCCGAAGCCACCGTGGCAGAGGCGATTGCGTTCGGACAGAAGCATCTGCGGGAAGTCATCCAGTTAATCGAGGAAGTCGCCGGGGCGCATGGCCAACCAAAGATTACCCTTCCGACCCCAGAAGAGCTGGAAGATGTGCTCGTGGAAGGCGCAAAAGTGTTTGTGCGCGAGCGCATGCCCGAAACACTGTTCAGTAAAACACACGATGCCAAAAAAAGCCGTAAAGATCAGATCGATCTGATCAAAAAAGAACTTGAGGCAAAGCTCATTGCGGACAGCGTTGGGAAAGACAAACGCAAATCGATCCTTGCGATGGTGTATGGGTGGATTGAAGAAGAAGTCACCCGCGCAATCTTGGAGGAAGGCCGCCGTGTAGATGGCCGGGCCCTTACCCAGATTCGGCCGCTCAATGCCGAAGTCGGGCTACTGCCGCGCACGCATGGCTCCGGACTTTTTGAACGGGGTGAAACACAAGTGTTATCTGTGGTGACTTTAGGATCCCCCAGCGAAGAACAAACGCTCGAAGGCATTGAAGGCAACGGCAAAAAACGGTACATGCATCATTATAACTTCCCGCCCTATTCTGTGGGGGAAGCCAGCCCGATGCGCTCCACCAGCCGGCGTGAAATCGGCCATGGGATGCTGGCAGAAAAAGCATTGGTGCCGGTGCTGCCGCCGAAAGAGCAATTCCCGTATACGGTTCGCGTAGTCAGCGAGGTTCTCTCCTCCAATGGGTCCAGCTCGATGGCATCGACCTGCGGTTCCACCCTGGCACTGATGGACGCCGGAGTACCGATTAAAGCGCCGGTCGCCGGGATTGCCATGGGGCTTGCTTCTGATAACTCCGGCCGCTACAAAATTCTTACCGACCTCCAAGACCTGGAAGATGGCGAAGGGGGAATGGATTTTAAAGTGACCGGAACGCGCAAAGGGATTACCGCCGTCCAGTTGGACACAAAGACCGAAGGACTCACCAAAACCATGGTAGATGAAACGCTCGCGCAGGCGCTCACCGCGCGCATGCAAATCCTCGATGTGATGGAAGCAGTGCTTGCGCAACCGCGCCCCGAACTCTCCGAGTATGCGCCGCGCGTGGTCACAATTCACATTCCAGTTGATAAAATCCGCGACGTCATCGGCCCCGGCGGGAAGATGATCAACGAAATTATCGACACCTTAGGGGTGACGATCGACATTGAACAGGATGGAACGGTCTTCGTAACCGGCGTCAACAGCGTCAACGTGGAAAAGGCCGTCACGTGGATTAAAAACCTCACGCGGAAGGTGGAGGCCGGCGAAATCTTCGAAGGCAAGGTCACGCGCATTATGGATTTCGGCGCGTTTGTGGAGGTGCTGCCCAAACAAGAAGGATTGGTGCATATTTCTGAGCTTGCCCATTACCGCGTGAACAAAGTAACCGACGTAGTGAACCTGGGAGATATGGTGAAAGTGAGGGTGAAAGAAATCGATGACCTTGGTCGGATCAATCTCTCGATGAAAGCGCTGACCGAAGAAACGCCGGAAGATCGCGCCAAACGAGATGCCGATCGCCAAAGCGGAGGCGGCGGATTCCGCTCTAGTGGGCCCAGACCGTTCAACAACGGCCCACGTCCTCCACGACGAAATTTCTAACGGACCGTCATCCTGGCACCGACCAGGATCCGATTGGATGCTGATCCCGCCTGCGAGCGAGACTCGCCACAACGGTGGCGGCAAGCCAGCATGACGTAAACAGCCACAAAACACCCTCCGAAATTCGGAGGGTGTTTTGGTATTGACAAAATAATCCATAAATATATACTTTAGATATATGAAAACAACATCCTTCAACGTCAAGTTAGATCCAAAGGTGAAACGCGAAGCGCAACGAGCGGCTGAAGATCTTGGTTTTTCTTTGAGCACCTATGTGAACGCTTCCTTAAAACAGCTCATCCGCAAGCGGTCTGTCCACTTTACTACTGGCTTTACGATGACACCATATCTTGAAGACATCATTGCCGAAGTAGAAATCGACCATCGACGAGGCAGGTATGCCGGCCCCTTCTCGACAATTAAAGAAATGGATGAGCATCTCGATTCATTATGAGGGTCATCTATGCCCGAATATTTGACAAGCAATACAAAAAGCTCCCACAGGATGTGCGAGAAAACTTCAAACAGCGGAGGAATATCTTCCTCTCCTCTCCCTTCGACCCCTTACTTCAAAATCATGCACTCCATGGTCGGTACGCTCATTACCGTAGTATCAACATCACGGGCGACTATCGGGCGGTCTATCGAGAATGGGGCGATGATATTATAGAGTTTGCGGCCATCGGCACCCATGCACAGTTGTATGGATAATACCAAACACCCTCCGAAATTCGGAGGGTGTTCTGTTCACAGTATTGACAACTGCCAAAAAATGTTACACTAAAGGTACACTTAAAGTTTAACTTTCCCCTATGGAAGATATTGTTATTGGAGTCAAGCAATTTCGGAGTGAATTAAAAAAAGTCATCAAAGCAGCGGAGAAAGGGCAAACATTCATCGTCACGAGACACTCAAAGCCTTTATTTCGTGTGACCCCTATCCCACCTCAAATGACGAAAAAATATGCATCGTTGCACTGGACTAATAAATCTTAGCTCTGCATGCTGACTGTGCCCCTTCACGACCAACTCAAATCATTTGATCTCACCGACCACGAAGCGCGTGTGTATCTGGCGTGTTTGGAATTGGGTCCAGAATCGGTAGGGCGCATTGCGGAGAAAGCCAATCTCAATCGCGTGACCACGTATGCGGTAGTCGATGTGCTCACCAAAAAGGGATTCTTGCACGAGCAACATTCCAACAATAAACGAAGGGTTGCGGCGTTCTCCCCCACTAAGCTTTATGATATTGTGAGCCGCCGGGCAGAAAAGATTAAACGCCAAACACAAGAACTCGATGACCTTGTCCCCCAACTCAAGGGACTCATGAAACAAAAAAACAACAAAACAAACATTGTGTACTTTGAAGGCGAAGAAGGCATGAAGAACTGGGCCAGCGATGCACTCGAAACAAAGGGTGAATTGTTGGAATGGACTCGAATTGAATCCTTTACAGAACCCTTTGAAGAATATCTGCGCGTCTATTACTTCCCCGAAAAATTCCGCAAACAAATCCCAAGTCGATTTATTTTTATCGATACGCCAAAGTCCCGCCGATATGTGCAGACGCGCTACCTGAACGATCCAACATCTTCCCCGATGAAAGCGCGATTTATCCCACAAGAACTCTTTGATACTCCTGGATTCATGATCATTTTTAACGATTGTTTTAGCATAGCGCTGCCAAAAGAAATGCGCGGCGTCACCGTTATTGTCCCCTTAATCGCCGACACACAACGAAAAATCTTTGAGTTTGGGTGGCTGCATGCGAAAGATGAGGTGCAAAACAAGCCGTATCCAAAAATACTGTCATTGCGAGCTTAAGCGAAGCAATCCAGAACGCGGACGGCATGGATTGCCACAGTCGGCATGGCCTCCTTCGCAATGACACCATTTGTTGTAAATAACTTTACTACAAAAATACACTATATTATCAATAAATAGTAACAATTTACTTGAAATGTAAATTAGTAATTTACATTTCTTTGTTTTTTGATACACTCTTTGCATATGTCTCAAAAATACACTCATTTCAAAGGGAACCATCTTTCGCGATCAGAGCTTGTCCAGCGCATGGTGGTGGAAGCCATTCTCCAAAGTCCTGTCCCCGACGAAAAGCGTGACTGGAGTAAGGTGTTTGAACTCAAACATAGCTCGTCGGTTGTTCAAACAGCCTGCATGCTCGCCCAGAAACGCGGTCTGAATCAGGAAATGGCCGTGCTCGGAGCCGTGCTCCATGATATCGCAGTGTTTAAAACCGGTTCTGCCACCAATCATGCGATCAATGGCGCAAACATTGTTACTCCCATACTCCAGCGCATGGGAGTGTTCTCCGATGAAGAAATTGGCCATATTGCCTTATTGGTACGAGAGCACAGTAATAAACATTTAATCTCCGCTGATTCGCTGGTGGAATTGGTGAAAGATGCTGATGTGTTCGACTGTAGTTTGTTAGAAGGTGCCTACGATGCCTATCGTGAACAAAAGTCTTCAGAAATTGTGGCGCATTATTTTGCTCGAATTCAAAAGGTTCGTGCCGAACTTGGATTACCGCATGATAAACAGTGGGACTTGTAAATCGAAAATTTAATCACTGAGCCTTTCGAATGTGGTAAATTTTGGCCTTCGACAAGCTCGGGCAATATTATATGAAATTGGTAAAATTGTTTTCCCGCGAATACAGCGTGCAATACACCGAGGCTTCTTTGCGGTCGGTTGGGCCGGAAGTCCGCAACCATGTTCCTGCTCTCTTGCTCAGTCAATGCTGGTTGTCAGAGCCGCCCAATGAAACGTGTTACGCGGACCCCAAGGAGTGGAATAGTTTCAACCACACACTCACCATCACATTTGCCCCGGGCGCTTCGATAGAAGGACTGATTGACCGATTCCATATATACGGAAGGCAGTATATTGCCTCAGCAACAACGTCGAGTGTTGGGGCACTTCAAAATCTCAGCGCCCACGAACTCATCGAGCGGTATGAACAATATCAGAAGGCACTTATCGTCTACAGCAGTTACCTTTGGATGGGATATCTCCTCAATAACATTTATACCGATCAAGCCAAGACGATCCTGAATACGAAATCTATTAGCAATCGCGATGCAGTAGAAGGTGCGCTGCTGTCTCCGAGTAAGCGCACCGGTATTCTTGAGCTCCAAACAACACTTTCACAAATCACCAGCCCGATGCTCTCCCCGAAACAGATCGAGGACATTCTCAAAAACTTCGCTTGGATTCCTTGTCTTGATATCCAGAATTCCCCTTGGACGGCCGAGGATGTTCAGAGCTTCTTTCTCTCTTTCAAGAAACCAACAGAAGGGATATCGCTTGAGATTGCGATCAAAGAAGCGGTACTTTCTCCGAACGAACAAACGTGGTTTGATTTGGTTCGCGAGCTTGTATATGTCAAAGACATGCGCGATGAGTACCGACGGCGAGGCATCTGGGCTATTCTTCCGCTCTTTGACGAAATCGCGCGACGGTGTGGCATCAGCCGACAACAGATCGCCTATTTCACGTCAACCGAAATTATTGATGCACTGCGAAACAATAGCACCCTTTCCCCCACCGAAGCGGAACATCGCCAAAAAGGATTTTTGATTCATTGGAAAAACAACCAAATCCTGACGACAGCCAATCCTCAGGAGGTTCAGAAATTCCGAGACCAGTTCATTCAACGAGAGACCACAACCAAAACGCTTAAAGGCACACCCGCATGTTCGGGTAGAGCTACGGGACCAGTGGCGATTGTTCGGGGCATCAGCGATCTCACGAAGGTCCAAAAGGGAGATGTGATGGTTGCCGTTACCACGCACCCGGATTTTGTACCCGCCATGCATCGCGCCGTAGCTATTGTCACCGATGAGGGCGGCCTCACCTCGCATGCCGCCATTGTTGCGCGAGAACTCAATATCCCTTGCATTGCCGGCACAGGCAATGCGACGAGAGTCCTGCATAACGGTGAGCGCATTCGTGTCGATGCGACGCACGGGACGGTGACCGTTACCTCGCTATGAAGTACGTCAAACAATTGCACCAGATCGACAAAAACGATACCCCCCGTGCTGGAGGGAAGGCCGCATCACTCGGAGAATTGATGAAAGCGGGAGTTGCGGTCACGCCGGGGTTTGTCATCCTCACGAATGCTTTTGAATGGTGGACAACACGAAAAACAGAAATTCCCTCTGCTGTCGCCCAAGAAATCCAGACATCTTTCCAGAGCCTCGGCTCATCTTTTGTCGCTGTGCGATCCTCAGCCACCGCCGAAGACTCAACGAGTGCGGCGTGGGCTGGGATGCTGGCAACCTCTCTCTATACCACAAAAGACACCCTCCTCGAACACGTGAAAGATTGCTGGGCTTCGCTCTCCAGCGCCCGCGCTCTCGCCTATCGAATGAAAAAGGGGGCCAAAGAAAACATCCTCGTTGCCGTCGTGATCCAAAAAATGATTGAGAGTGAAAAATCTGGGACGGCATTTTCCGTGCATCCGGTCACGCACGACAACAATCAACTCATCATCGAAGCGGGATGGGGTTTAAGGGAAGCGATCGTCTCCGGGCAAATAACGCCCAACAGTTACGTGGTAGACAAACGGTCGCGGCAGATCGTCGATAAACGAACTCCCCCGCAATCCCGCGCTCTGTATCGCAGAAAAAACGGAGGAATCAAATGGCGAACCATCACGGGAAAACAACGTGCGCAACAAGTGTTATCCGATAGAGAGATTGTGGAACTTTCAGAGATTATTCTGCGCATCGAAGACCACTTTGGATTTCCCTGTGATATTGAATGGGCCTTTGAGAATGGAAATTTTTATATTTTGCAAAGCCGGCCAATTACAACCCTGTCGTGAAGATACTTTAGTAATTTATACTCTTTCGCTTGAAAAACAGCGAGTTGGTGACGGCCGATCCGAGAAATGATCGTTACCTGTGCAGTTCAATCTATTTGTTTCGTTGTCTCTCCCTGTTCTTAATGTACCGTTCCACCGCTTCTTTGGAGGCCAACCAGTTCCGCCCTTCTTTATGCGCCTCAAGCTTACCTTGTCGAATAAGAAGGTTAAGATATTTTGCGGAGAATGGGGCATGTTTGGCGATTTTAGAAAGCGGGATAAATTTCTCTTGTTTTGTTGTGGCCGGAGTGAGTGTTTTAAGATAAATATCGAGCGATCGCCCCACAGATTGAGCGATAAATCGTATAAGTGGTTCATAAACACCCGTATCAGCTTTTGCCAGTACGTCATAATACTTTTTTCGATCATTATTAAGGATAACAACAAGAGGATAGCCTGCCCGCATCAGTAACACATTCATCGCAAGGCGTGCGGTTCTGCCATTCCCATCAAAGAACGGGTGGATGTGAACAAGTTTATGATGCAATAGCGCGGAGAGTTCAACGATATGGTGCTTCGTCTTTTGAGTATTGAGCCAAGCGATGAGCTCTCGCATTTTGTGAGGGACTTCCAGTGCATCAGGAGGAGTATGGGTGGCCCCGCCGATCATGACATTGGCATTGCGGTACCTGCCTGCCCATTCCCTGTCGGTGTCTTGCATGATGATTTGATGGAGCGTTCGTATCAATAGTTCTGAAATCGTATGCTTCTTGTCTTTCTCTATCAAGTCATACAGGTACTCCAGTGCGGCATGATGGTCTTTCGCCTCCAAATGATCTTTGAGGGGCTTGCCCCTAACAGTGATACCCTCATTGATAACGAGAAATGTTTCCTTCAATGTTAAGGAATTCCCTTCAATGGCATTGGAGTGATACGTCATTTCTATCTGGAATTGTTCTCGTAGTTTCCGCACTGCCGATGCTGGGAGTGGACGGAGGGCATTGAGTGTATTGAGTTTTTCTTCTAAGCGCTGTTTGGGGAGTTCTGGCAAATAAGACATAAGCAAAAATATCGGGGGTTCCTTAATATGGTTTACTGTATTATTTATACTATACCATATTAAGGAATTATGCAAGCTTAAAGACTGCACCAGAGTTGCTCAAACCAGAGTTTGAAGGTATCGGCGGGGAGTGTTATTTTGTTGCAGAACGTCCTTGGAATGCCCCATTTTAGATACTCTTTCGCTTGAGCAGTAACGAGTTCGTTACGACGGACACCGAAGAACTGGCCATGGCGACTGAGGCTAGAATGGGGTTCAGCAAGATTTCGAAGAAGGGATAGAGAATTCCCATCGCTACGGGAATAAGGATGATGTTGTATCCAAACGCCCAGAACAAATTCTGTTTGATGGTGCGCATGGTTTGTTTGGAAAGGGTAATCGCCATGGCGACTGAGCGCAGATCTTGGTTGATAAGCGTAATGTCCGCGGCTTCGATGGCGACGTCGGTGCCGCTACCCATCGCAATGCCCACATCGGCGGCGGCCAGCGCCGGCGCATCGTTGATGCCGTCGCCGACCATGGCCACCACTTTTCCTTCCGCTTGAATTTTGCGCACTTCTGCTTCTTTTTGATCCGGCAGAACTTCCGCGAGAACACGCGCGATGCCCAGACGCTTGCCAATCGCATTGGCCGTGCGCGTATTATCTCCCGTGATCATCGCGACCTCAACGCCGAGTTTTTTTAATGCGTTAAGTCCGTCGATGGCGCTTTCTTTTACGACATCCGCAACCGCAATGATGCCGAGGAGCGTTTTTTCGGCGCCAAGCATCATGACCGTTTTCCCATCGTTTTCTAACGATTCAATTTGTGCGGAGGCGTTTGCGATAGTAATATGTTCTTTCTCCATGAATCGTCTATTGCCAAACACAATCCGTTTATCATCAATGATGCCTTCAACCCCATGACCAGGAATCGCTTTGAACGTTGTGACCGTGCTCAATGTCAATTTTTTCTCTTCTGCCGCTTTCACAATGGCCTCTGCCAACGAATGTTCTGATCCTTTTTCAATACTCGCCGCCAATTGAAGGAGTGCTTCTTGATTCTTGATTCTTGATTCTTGATTCACGATCACATCGGTTACCTCGGGTTTTCCTTTGGTGAGCGTTCCGGTTTTGTCAAAAATCACGGTCTTTACCTTGTGGGCGGTTTCGAGGCTTTTCGCATCTTTAATGAGCACTCCGTGCTCTGCGCCTTTGCCAGTGCCCACCATAATCGCAGTGGGGGTGGCAAGCCCCATCGCACAGGGACAAGCGATGATGAGCACCGCGATGGCATTGAGCAGCGCATAGAGGAGGGCCGGGGAAGGACCAACCACATACCAAACGACAAACGTGGCAATAGCGAGCATGATGACAACCGGAACAAAGTATGATGATACGAGATCCGCGAGTCTCTGGATCGGCGCTTTGCTGCCTTGCGCTTCTTGCACGAGTTTGATGATTCGAGCAAGCATTGTTTCGGAGCCCACCTTGGTTGCTCGGAACAGGAATGAACCCGTTTTGTTGATTGTGGAACCCACAACCGTATCGCCCACTGTTTTTTCTACGGGCAGACTTTCTCCGGTGACCATGGATTCATCAATCGACGATTCGCCCTCGCTGACTACGCCGTCCACCGGAATTTTTTCCCCGGGGCGCACGCGGATGATGTCGCCGATCGCTACCTGATCGATCGGGATATCAACTTCTTTCCCCGCTCGCACCACGCGAGCTGTTTTCGCCTGAAGACTCATGAGTTTTTTAATGGCTTCCGACGTTCCCGCCTTTGCCTTTGCTTCAAAGTACCGCCCCAAGAGAATGAGTCCGATAATAATCGTCGAAACATCAAAGTACGGCATGGGATCAATACCGAGTTGCTTGAAAAGATTGGGCAGGAAGACAACGGCCGTCGAATACCCAAAGGCCATGGTGGTACCAATGGCCACCAACGTGTCCATGTTCGCACTGCGATGTTTGAGTGCCGAAATCGTGGCGCGATAAAATCCCCACCCTGCCCAGAATTGAACGGGAGTGGCGAGAATAAGCTGAACCCAGAATTGTCGCAAGAACAGAGGAGCGGTTTCCATGAGACCGGGGAAACTCCCCCAAAGAATGAGCCCGCCGAGTGTGAGACTCATTGCCACCATGCGGCCCAGATATTGTAGTTCTTTGGTGCGTTCCAGCTGCTGTTGATCGGATGAAAGTTCTGTACCGCCCAACACTGCTTGATAACCAGCACCCGACACCGCCTCGCTTAAATGCTCATCGTGGACGCGCGCGGGGTCGTACTCTACGGTTGCCTGTTCTGTCGCCAAATTGACTGTGGCAGTCGAGATGCCGGATACTTTCTTAAGTGATTTCTCAATTCGCCCTACGCACGAAGCGCAGTGCATGCCTTTGATCGGGAATGTTTTCTTCATAGAGGATAATCGCCTATTAACGAATCGGCAATTGCTATTTGATTGTTGCAAATACGACGAATGTTTATTCGTAAATTCGTACCAGATTCGTTTTTCGTTAATCTTTGACAATGATTTTCCCATGGAACATGTTCATGCCGCAGGAGAATGGGAATTCACCGGTTTTGCGGGGCGTGAGTTCGATTGTCACGGGTTGGTTCAATGGTAGCGTTTTTCGGATATTGAAATCAGAAAGTACGACTTCCTCCAAGCACGGGCTGGGGTCTTTCCGTAGGAACGTGATTTTGGTCATTTTGTCCTTTTGTAAAACAATCGATGCGGGAGAATACCCTCCCTCCACAGTAATATCGACGGCATCAGTGACGATGACTTCGGTATCTTGTTTCATAAAGAAAAACCAATACGTGAAGATAATGCCCGTAAAACCGGCTATTATAACAATAAGATTGCTCGATACCATAAAATTACTGGCGCTTATGAATAGAGAAACATTTATAGGATATACCCCTATATCCTATTTGTCAAATCCGCATTCTGGACACACAAACACTCCCTCTGGAGGGTCATGGTCGTGATTCATATTTGCAACATCATTTTTAACAACACGAAAAATCCAATCGCACAGGCAATCCCAAACGTTGTGAGCACTCCCACAATAAATGTCTGCTTTGCCGACAACGCACCGAATACTCCGCGATTCGGAGTATGCGATGACGATGGTGTCGATGGTGTTCCATCGAAATCAGGATCGAAAGGAACAGAAGAATTTGTCATATATTTTTATTAGGAGCCATGGGCAACAACGGTGATCGTGCCCCGATACATCCCCATGGAGCAGCTAAAGGCATACGTCCCGGGCTGTTGGGCAGTGAAGGAAATAGTGTTTGTTCCGGGCTGTAATAATTTCCGGATGCCCAGTTGCGGCGCTTGAAGGACCGTCAGACACCCACCGGTGTTCTTGGCATCCACCTCCCATCGCGTGGGAACCCCAGAGCGCAGCGTAAATTGCTCTGGTGTGTATCCGGTATTGGTAACGGTCATTTTCACAACCTGCTGCTTGCCATCAAACGTTACATACGGATCGGAGAATTCAGTATTGATCCCACGAGCCACAGCAATCTTGTCCCATGTTGGTAGCGAAAGCGGGTAGCCCGTAATCGCAAACCCATTCTGAATGTTCCAGAAACCCAACACCACAACGAGCGCCCCGGAGAATTGGAAGAAGAATCGTCCGGCAGCCCCTTTGAGGGAATTGGATGCCCAACCCAGCGCCAAGAGCGCCGGTGCCGTGCCAAGCGCGAAAGCAAAGAGCAACATTCCGCTCGTGAGTGCGCTCCCAGTGGTGAGCGCGTAAAGTTGAAGAGCTTGTGTAAACCCGCAAGGAAGAAAAAATGTTCCAGCGCCCAAAAGAACCGGCGTCCACCATCGCGGAGTTCCATTTTCCATGTCCATCACGGCATGCGAGAGGCGCTTGGGGCTGTGCGGGAGGATGCGCTTGAGCCATGCGGGAGAGAGGTGCAACATTTCTAACCCCATTACGAGCATGGATACGGCGGCAAGGATGGTGACGGCCCCGACGACAAGCGGTGAGGGGGTGAGCGCTTTGCCCACGAGTCCGATGATGCCGCCGAGGAGTGCATACGAGAGCAAACGGCCACCCACAAATAGGAGCACCGGACGCATGCGTTGGACAGAAGAGATTGTCGAGCTATACCGCCGATTGAATGTCGCTGCTGAAGAAAGGAGAAGCCCACCGGAAACGGCAATACACGAAGAACTCGCGGCAACCAATCCAAGAAGAAGCACCGCGCCGACCGTCATGGACGCTCCGAGCGTCACTGTGGGTTGTAGGAGCCCCAACCGGAAGAACAGTTTTCCCAGCAGCAGCACCAAAGCGAAGATCCCCACTAATTGCATCATGGATGGTCGCGAAGGGCTGGCAGAAGGAGATGCTGGACGATCTTGGTGAAGAATGGCTTTGACTCGATATTCTTCTTCGCCTAGAGCATTTTGGAGTTGGGCAATCATCGGGGGTATTCCATGGGTGATGATGCGCGCTCGTCCCCGTGTTGCATCCACCTCGACTTTTTTTATTGCGGGTAATTTTTTCCAGGCGCGTTCAATCATCACCTCGCAACTGTGGCAGGTCATGCCCTCGATAGCGACTTTTAAAATCTGAGAAGACGCTGGAGTAGAACTATCGGCATTAACCGGCTGCGCAGCAATCGGGAGGAGGTCGAGATGGTGCGGCCGAAGGAGTCCTTGAAGTCGAGAGATCTCCACAGGTTCGGTGCTCACGATGCGCACAAGTCCTTTCTGAATATTCACATCCACTTGGGTAACCCCTCGGTATCCCTTGAGCAACGCTATCGCTAATTGTGCGTTCTCTTGCTGACCACCGAGTCCCCCAACGATGAGCTTAATGACGTGCATACAGTCTTCATAAAGAAATAAAAAACCTAATCCAAAACACCTCTCATGCATCAATGCACTGAGCGCGGTTGAACTAGGCGAAGAGTCTGCCGTTGAGGATTCCGTGTGAAAAAGCAATCAAAATTCGATCCAAAGAACGAATCCGTAACTGATACCAGCGAAGGAAAGCACTCGGGGGTGAATTCGGCGGGTTGAGCAATTGTAATGGACGGATGGATTGAATGGCCCCAAATACCAACAACAGCAGTAGTGCTAAGAGCGCTCCCCCCTCGGGGGCCACCGAACGGGTCATTGCCTGCCATTGCGAAAGGTGCTCCATGACGGGCATCGAGCACACAACCTTTGCATCGCTCATAAAGGGGCAGGAAGCCATCGACCCATCAGATCCCATCATGCCATGCATCCCTACGGTGGACAATACCAAAACCGATGCCATTGCGCCCGTGGCGATAATTTTACCAATTGATGATAACGAGGACGACATCATAGTAATACTCGTAGTATAGAGTGTTTTAGATGGATCGACAAGGCTCTCGCTCTTACTGGACTGAACAGGGATTCTTCAGTACAATCGTTGGTACGAACACATCAACCGAATTTGATGCAAATACTTGGAAGGGTCGCATAGTTGGTCTAGTGCGCCGGTTTCGAAAACCGGTAAGGCGAAAGCCTTCGAGGGTTCGAATCCCTCCCCTTCCGAATCGACTTTTGATGCCATCGATTTTGATAGCGGTATATGGATGAGCTCGTAACTCAACTCCAACGAAAAACAAAAGCATTGGCCGACCCCAAGCGCGCCGCCACCAATCGGTGGTTTTTTAAAACAGGGAAAGGACAGTATGGGGAAGGCGACCAATTCCTCGGCCTTACCAGTCGCCAAATGCACGACATTGCGAAAGAATTTCGGTTGCTGCCACTGCCGGATCTCCAACGGTTGCTCAAAAACCCTTACCATGAACAACGGCAGATTGCGCTCTACATTCTTGTGGATCAATTCGGTCGATCCTCATCCATCCAACAGAAACACCAGTACCGCTTCTATCTAGCCAACACGCGATGGATCAACAACTGGGATTTGGTGGACTGCTCAGCCCATAAAATTGTCGGGCGATATCTCCGCGAGAAACCCCATGATGTCCTTACAGGCATGGCGGCTTCCAAAAACGTCTGGGAACGTCGCATTTCAATTATTGCCACTCTGGACTTTATCGCTCACAGATCCTTTAACACCACACTCTCAATTGCTACAATTCTCTTACAGGACCCGCACGACCTAATCCAAAAAGGAGTCGGATGGATGTTGAGGGAGGTCGGCAAACGCGATGAAGCAACTCTCAAACAATTCTTGAACCGGCATGCGCCCGCCATGCCAAGGACAATGTTGCGGTATGCCATTGAGCGGCTGCCTGAGGCGAAACGACGCGCATACATGAGACAGTGATCAATACACCCTACCCTCTATGAGCAGCGACTCAACAAGAATGACCAACGACGACTGGAAGAAAAAACTCACGCCCGAACAATACAAAATCTTACGCGAAAAAGGCACCGAGCCGGCGTTTAGCGGAGAACTCTACAATAATCACAAAACAGGGATGTATCAATGCGTCGGATGCGGAATGGATTTATTTACTTCAGAAACCAAATTTGATTCCGGCACTGGATGGCCAAGCTTTTATCAGGCTGCACAAGAGGGTCGCGTGGAATTACGCGAGGACCGATCTCATGGGATGGTTCGCACCGAAGTTGTCTGCTCCCACTGCGGTGGGCACCTCGGCCATGTATTTGACGATGGTCCAACCCCCACTGGCAAACGATATTGTATTAATTCGGGGGCACTCTGCTTTATAAAAAAATAATATGAAGCACCATTCCACCGGCGCACTCACCCCAGAACAACGCGCCGCTCAAGATGCTCGATTTAAAGAGGGTCGTGAGTACGACTACTTGTTTATTGGCACGGGCAACTCCGCGCTCACATGCGCGGCCCTCCTTGCCAACGCAGGAAAACGCGTTTGTATGCTCGAAGCGCATGATTTGCCAGGAGGGTATGCCCATAGTTTTAAGATGGGCGATTATCACTTCTGCGCCCAAATCCATTACATCTGGGGGTGCGCTCCGGGTGGTCGCATTTATGAATTCCTCAAAAAAATCGGACTGGAAAAAGAACTCACCTTTGAGCTCTTTGATCCCAAGGGGTACGACCACATGGCACTGCCGGATGGGAAGACCGTCACCATCCCCTATGGGTACGATCAACTTATCGAGAATATTGTGGCAGCATACCCAGACCAGCGGGGTCCGATGCAACGATTTGTGCACGCCCTCCAAACAATCCGACGCGAAGGGCGCAATCTGCCGGACCGAAAAATCCGGTGGTGGGAAATTCCGCTGCGGGGCCCATTCCAAGCGCCCATGCACCTTTGGTTATGGCTCAAAAACGCTACACTCCAAGATGTCTTTAATCACTGCGGATTGTCCAAACAAGCACAAGCCGTACTCATTGCCAATGCGGGCGACATGATGGCGCCCCCCAACGAATTGTCGATTTTTTCATTTGTCGGGTTATTTGGCGGGTACAATACCGGCGCATATTATCCCACAAAGCATTTTAAGGGCGTGATCGACCGCTACGCGCAATTTATCACGGACCACGGCAATGACATTTACTATGAAACGTCCGTGACAAAAATCAACGTGGAGAGTGGGCGTATTGCAAACGTAGAAACAGCCAACGGTAAAGTGTTTACCGCAACGACGTATATCTGCAACGGCGATCCGCAACGCGCGGCCAACAATCTTATCGGCCGCGACTATTTCCCCCCTTCCTACCGCGAGTCTCTCGAGTATGCGTATTCCCCCGCAGGAATGATGATCTATCTTGGACTCAAGCCCGGCTTTGACTTGCGTTCGCACGGCTTTGGAAAATTCAATATCTGGCATTTGAAGCAATGGGACATGAATCAAATGTGGAAAGAGCAGCTCCAAGAACACAACTTTACCAATCCATGGTTTTTTATTTCTACCCCGGCGCTGCATACTAACGACCCGAGCAATACTCCCCCCGGCGCCCAGAACATGGAGATTGCGACGCTCGCCAGCTACGAGTACTTTAAAAAACTCCAAGAAAAAAGTTATGTGGAGTATAACAAAGAAAAATTGATGCTCGCCGACCGGCTCCTCGACCTTGTTCAAGAACATTACATCCCAAACCTGCGCCAGCATATTGCGGTCAAGAGCGTCGGAACCTCCACGACCAACGAAGATTTCTGCATGGCTCCATTCGGCACTGCGTACGGATCCTCCCTCAGCCCCCGACAAGTCGGCCTCAAACGCCTCAAGGCGGAAACCCCCTTCCCGAATCTCTTTTGGTGCAATGCGTCCAGCGGCTTTGCGGGATTCCATGGGACGACCGGCACGGGGATGAACCTCTATATGCAGTTGACCGGCGATCGATTCTACGATACAACAACAGCACCCACCGATGATGAACTGGTAGGGCGCATTCGCACTGCGATCCAACAGAAGAAAGAACTTATTAATATCAATTTATAGTTCCCCTATGGATCCAAAGATGCCCGTCGGAGAACAAAAAGTTACTCCACCCGAACGTGATCCGCATCGTGTAGCGCGGGAAATTACCACGCTTGCGGACACATACTCTATTAAACAGGCTCCGTCAGCGCGCCATTTGCGCGCTCTTATCATCGACGAACTCCAAAAATTAAGCCCTTCGTCACGCCAGCTTGCGGCTAAGGAGATTCGGGGTAATTCAAAATTTAGTGATTATTTGAGCGCGTGGGACCCCGGAGCGCCGAAAGAAAACAGCAGCGAACCTTCAGAACAACGGCAGTTGCATGAGGCAATCCAGGAAATCGTCCGCATTCTCAAAGAAAATCCCAACTAGATGGTGCCATGAATGATTCGAGCCACTCGCTGACCGATCCGAACGCTCCCTTCCACCCAGGGAGCGTTTAAATAATCTCCGCAAAACCAAACATTATTGTCGCCTTGCCCCGCATGTTGCGGGGCTTCGCCCTTCTTCCAAAATTCCGCCACCTTCGTGATATAGCCATGTTCATATTTGGGCATGGACACCGGGAGGCGCTCAAGATCGTGGGGGGTGATCACAGTTCGATTGTCATCCCCGACCTGATCGGGGATCCACGTCGCCGTTTCTGGATTCCGGCTCCCGGGCCGGAATGACAGCGATTGTAACGGGGGGCATACCCGTTGTAACTCCTCCCCAACAATCGCAAAAATTTCTTCGTCTGTCTTTTTGAGCAGCTCTGGCGCGTAGTCCTCCCAAATCCAAACATTCACTAAGGTCCGATCGCCCACAGTCGTCCCTTTGGTCGATTCGTTGCTGTAGGAACTAATGATCTTGCTTTCAATATGCGGTACTGTAATAATCGCCAAGTCTTTGACGCGTTCCAATGGCACGCGGAAACTCACCGTAATCGTTGAAGAATAGTGGACACTATCAAGGAGCTTCCGTTGTGGTGGGGTAGGATTGAGGTAGATTTTTTTTGTAACGTCCGCAGTAGTGGCCAGGACGACGGCGTCGTAGCTCTGTGGAGGAGTATCAAGGGTATCGAGAGACCGAGGATATCGAGGGTATAAAGGGTATGGTTGTCCCGCTTCGCGGGACTCAAATCCCTTTGCATCCTGTAAATCCTCTGTCCCTTTATCTCCTTGATATCCTAAACTGGTATGCACAATAATGCCTTTGGCGGTTGACCTTATGAAAGTAATAGGTGATTGAAGCCGTACCGTCAACTTCCTCGCTAGCGCATCTGGCAGCACTTGCATCTCCCCGCCGGTGGTATGCCACATGGCAAATCCTTCGTTGTCTTTGAGCATCAACCCCAGCAACGCGACAAGTCCGGTCACGCTCATTTCCTTCGCGCTGTGGAACTCGTAGGTTGCATTGTATCCATCGATGAGCGCATCCGCCACTTCTTTCCCGCCCCACCGGAGTGCAAAATCATAGGCACTCGTGGTGTCCAGTTCTGGCGGACAGTTCGAAAGATCAAAAAAATCTGTTCCCGGGAATTTCCGATATGCGATGGCTGCCATCAACACAAAACGGATCCTCGCGACCGGCGACAAAAACGAGTAGGCGGATAAAAAATTTTTAGGCTCTAACGAAAGCCAATGGATCTTGCCATGCCGGAACAATCCATGACGCCCCTTGACCATGGGCTGCCATCGATCGCCAACACCAAGCTCTTCACCGAGCTTCTTGGTCTGCGTATATTGCCCAATAAAAAAATTCGTGCCCGTATCAAAATGGAACCCATCCTTGAGGCGCGTGCCCATGCGCCCGCCCACGCGGTCGGCGGCTTCAAACACCGTCACGTCATGCCCGGCCTTCTGGAGCTCCCAAGCACACGTAAGGCCGCTGATGCCGGCGCCCACCACCGCGATGCGTTTTTGCATCATACGGGTATAAGGTATAAGGTATCATGCATATGGTACTCAGATTGCGCCGATACGCATACCTAATACCTTATACCATATACCACATACCATAGACCAGTATGCCCGAACAACCCCCTGTCGCCCAACAGATTGCCGAACGCTACAATCTTCTCAAGGGGAGAGAGGCAATTCAATGGTGGCGAAAAAATGTCCCCGCCGATGTGCGCAACATTTGGATGAGGGAATTTGCCGAAACCGTCGGACAAAGCAAACTCACCCGGGACTACCACCTATTCCGATCGATCATTGAACAGCACCTCCCCCAACATTTGAAGAGAGAATATTTCCAACTCTTAAATCGTATCCCCCACGAACAAGGGCGAAGGCCCGGTGATCCAGCCCAGCGCGGCAACGCCGAAGAGGTGGATCTCACTGTACAACCGGAATTCGGCATGCGTGAATTCCTCCACGCTCACCTCAACAGCGCCATGCGGGAAGAATTTTCCCGACAGTACTTCTTATCATTCGACACCGATGACGTGAGGGGTAAAGCGTTTTTTGCCGAACAACAGGAACGGATCACCACATTCGCTTGCGCGTTTCAAACAATGATCGACGATTCGCGCTGGCCGATTGCCGAAATCCTCTCGGGTGCTACAGCCCATGTCGGGGATCACCCTGGCCACGACGGACTGCCCCCGCCCGGTGCATCGCCCGACAGAGGGTCGCATCTGGCCTGCATTGTCGTGTGCGGATCGAGCGCCATCGGCCCGCGCTTGGACAATGCGTATGCTTCTGTTCACGGGCAAGATCTTGACCTGATGATCATCCCCCATGGCAGTACGGCCGAATCGCCCGCGCTCCAGCGCGTCGGCAATGCCATCAATGCGTTTGGACTCCAAGTCGATCTGATCCAACATGGTCAACGAGGGCCATCCGAACGTACCATCATCAAAGCGTTGCAACGGAGATGCCCCGATCTTTATACTGCATGCGTCAATGGCAACAAACAACTCTTGGACATCCATGCGCCGCTCATACACCCCTGGGATATTATGGAAAGCTGGAGATCCCTCACCGGCCCCCACCGCGTCGCCTATACCTTTCGGCCGGATTGGCAGCAATCCTATCAATGGCGCCTCGATCAATATGTCAACGCCGCACGGCAATGGGGACTATGACGGTTTCTTGCATTATCCCGGCGTGGAATGAAGCGGCGACGATCGGTGCTCTTGTCGATATCGCTGCGCATCACCCGCTGATCAGCGAAGTGATCGTTGTGGATGATGGTTCCACAGATTCTACCGCAAACATTGCCCGCACTGCTGGGGCCACGGTCATCCGGAACAATCGCAACATCGGCAAAGCGCAAAGTATGGATCGGGGCGTTGCCGCCGCGCGCAATGACATGATATTGTTTCTTGATGCGGATCTCAAAGGGCTTACCGCAGATCATCTGACAAACCTGATCAACCCCATTGTCGCGAACGCTGCCGACATGACAATCGCCATACGCGACCGCGGGGGGCTGATCAACAAACTGAACGCCCAACTCGGCCCCTGGATTGCGGGCGAGCGCTGCCTTCCAAAATCCCTCTGGGGATCCGTTCCGGCACAATTCAAAAAAGGATTCCAAATCGAGCTCGCGCTCAACCATTATGCGCGCTCCCAGGGGCTGCCTGTGCAACCCGTCTTCCTGCCTGGCCTCTCCATCCGACGCAAAGAACAGAAGATGGGGCTCGCTCGAGGGCTGCTTGCCCGGATAACCATGATCGGGGAATTAATCCAGGTAAGCCTCCGATTATTAATAAGGAAATAGTTGCTGGAAATCGGAAACTGGTAATGGAAAATAGAATGCGGAACAAGGAAACGTCTATCTAATTTCCGCTCTCCAATTTCCATTGCCAATATCCATCTTCTATCAACCATGTTCTATGCTCGGCTTCCTCACCTCTCTGCTGGAATCGTTGGTCTCCAACCCCCCGTTGGTATACGGGTTCCTTTTCTTGGACGCTGCGCTCACCACGGTTCCAGTGATTGGCGTCATTGTGTTAGAAACTCCCGTGGCCGTATTGGCCGGCGCTCTGGCTGCTCAAGGATATATTTCATTCTGGCAGGCCGCACTCTGGGCAACCCTCGGGGGCATCGTGGGTGATGCGATGGGGTATTATATCGGGACCTGGAGTGGGATGCGGTTGATGCGCTACCGATGGGCGCCCCGCCATAAACAATTCGAGACAGCCCGCGCTTTTTTTGACCGCCATGGCGGCAAGGGCATTATCCTCGCGCGCTTTATCGGCCCCTTGCGCACGGTGATCCCATTGGTGGTCGGGGTTCTTGGGATGCCCAAAAAAATATTCTGGTTTTACAATGTCGCCAGCGCCGTCTTGTGGGCGGCGGTGTTTTACCCCTTGGGATACTTCTTCGGCTCACAATGGCAACCCATCGTCGCGTGGGCCGAGCGTGCCGGGTGGGCGCTGTTAGTTGTCTGTATGGTTCTCGTGGCGTGGTATTGGAAGAAGTCCACTTCTCGAAATATGAGAAAGAATCTATAATAGGGTGGATTTAATTTGCAATTTACAATTATCAATTTTCATTGAATTTTCAATGTTTCATTTATTCATTCACTGAAAATTTTTAATTAAAAATTGAAAATTAATTGCCTGTATGTCCATTACAAAGGCTATCATCCCCGTCGCTGGATTGGGCACCCGATTCTTGCCGGCCACCAAAGCGCAGCCCAAAGAGATGCTCCCGATTGTTGATAAACCGGTCATCCAATATATCGTTGAAGAAACTACCGCAGCCGGGATCAGCGACATTATCCTTATTACAGGGGCCAACAAACGCGCCATCGAAGACCACTTCGACCGCAATAACGAGCTGGAAACTCGCCTTAAAGAAAAGGACGAGCTCGAATTGCTTGCGCAGGTCGAGCGGATTAGCAACATGGCCAATTTTTATTATGTCCGCCAGCGGCAGCAGTTGGGCGATGGGCACGCGATTCTTTCGGCCAAAAACCTCATTCGCGATGAAGCCGTTGCGGTGCTCTTTGGGGACGACCTTATTGACTCCAAAACTCCGGTGATTAAACAACTTTCCAAAATTTACGAACAATATCATGCCCCCGTTGTTGCAGTCATGCCCGTCCCAACCCATGAACTTTCAATGTATGGCATTGTGGAAGGGGTAGAAGTCGCGCCCGGACTCTGGCAAATCAAAAAATTACTCGAAAAACCGAAATCCACCGATACTCGTTCCCGATTAGGCATCGTGGGCAAATACATCATCACTCCCCAAACGATTGAATGCTTAGAGCGGTCCACCCCCAGCCATCATAGCGAGTGGAGATTGATTGATGGACTACGCGAACAACTCAACCACGGCCCGGTATATGCCTACGCGTTTGAGGGTACCCGCTATGATTGCGGCAATAAGCTCCAATTTGCCAAAGCAATGGTGGCGTACGCTTTGAAACATGAAGAAATTGGGAAAGAATTTCGGAAATTCCTGAAGAATCTTGAATATTGAATTTAGAATCTAGAATATGACGAGTAATGGAAGCATTCGCTCGTTCACCGATCTCCATGCCTGGCAAAAAGGTCATAAAATAGTGATCGACATTTATTCTCAAACAAAAAAATTCCCAAAAGAAGAAATGTTTGGCTTAACAAATCAACTCCGTCGCGCGATTGTATCGTTTACATCAAATATCGCAGAAGGATTTAGTCGCAATTCTTACAAAGAAAAATTACAATTTTATTACATGGCTATCGGATCTCTCACGGAGGTCCAAAACCAGCTGTTGATCGCTCGAGATGTGGGCTACATGACCCAAGATGAATTTAATCAAATTGCCAACAAAACTATTGAAGCCGCCAAGATAACTCAAGGTCCAATCAAAAGCACAAAGATGACCATCACACCGTCTCACAGAGATTCTAAATTCTAGATTCTATATTCCGAGAACATACCGAGTATGAAAACCATTATTTCTAAAATTGCCTTTAGCGCACTTCTCTTACTCCTATCCACCGGCTTCGGCTTCCGCTGCAACCAACAAACCGTGCAAAGCCTCACGCCTGTCACCCTCCAATACTGGCGCGTGTTCGATAATGAAGACACGATGACCGATATCATCGGCAAATACAAAACATTGCACCCGAACATTGACATTGTCTATCGGAAGTTCCGATACGATGAGTATGAGCAGCAGTTGTTGAGTGCATTTGCCGAAGACCGTGCGCCCGACATCTTTAGCATCCCAAACTCCTGGGTCGCGCGGTATAGCCGCCAACTCATGCCGGCTCCGGCCGAAACCGTGCTGCCGGTGCTCAAAACAACCGGCACAATCAAAAAGGAACAGGTGGTTGAATATCAGCGTACGTCAGGCTTCCGCCCGCGCGATGTTCAAACAATGTTTGTGGATACCGTGGCAGGCGACGTCATCTTAGGCGACAAGGTACTGGCGCTGCCGCTGGCACTGGATACCATGGCGCTCTATTACAATAAATCGTTACTTGCCCAAGGGGGCGTTGCCTCACCTCCCAAAACGTGGCAAGAGGTCCAAGACATCGCCTCAAAACTGACTAAAATTGGCGATACGGGCGCCATCATCCAATCCGCGATCGCCCTGGGCGGGTCCGATAACGTCCCTCGTGCCTTCGATATTTTGTCCGTGCTGATGATGCAAAATGGCGCGCTGATGGCGGCCAATGACGGATCGCCACTGTTTGATAAGCTGCCGCCGAATTCGCAGTCGTTTGTGATCCCCGGCGTACAAGCCCTGCAATTCTACAGCGACTTTGCGAACCCAACAAAAACCACCTATACATGGAATAACAACATGCCCAATGCCTTTGAACTATTCACCCAAGGCAGGCTCGCCATGATGCTGGGGTATTCCTACACCGCGGACCAACTCAAGATCTCGGCCCCGCACATCGATTGGGATGTAGCGTCTTTACCCCAAGTAGATCCCAATTTCAGAGTAGAATATGCCAATTACTGGGTAGAAGGCGTAAGCAGTAAAACAGCCCATCCCAACGAAGCATGGGGGTTTGTACAATTTGCGACCAATGCAGATATCGTGGGCAGTTACCTTACCGCGACCAGCAAACCAACAGCGTTGCGAGACCTGGCCAAGCGGGCAAACGATCTCGCACACCCGCTTTCGATATTCACCGATGCGGTACTCACGGCCCAAACATGGTACCATGGAGAGGATCCGGCATCAGCAGAACAGGCATTTGCAACCCTCGTTGATGCTGTAACAACCCCGCGCGACGATCTTGATTATCTCAAGTTTACCAAACAAGCGGCTGGACAAATTTCGTCCACGCTCGTGCGACAACGGCCGTAGATCGGGTATAAGGTATGGGGTATAAAGTATTAGGTATGATGTGGGTATACGGTATATAGGTATTTGGTATAAGGTATAAATATTTCGTATGCCGTACATTCAATATAGTGTTCCTAAAATTCGTTCAGCGATTCTATACTTTATACATAATACCTTATACCTTATACCTTATACCTTATACCTTATACTTGGTACGGCGCTCCCCGCCCACGCAAAACAGCTCGATAACCCTGTTAAGGCGAACAACCTTGTTGGATTGGTTGGAATCTTGGTAAATTCCTTTTTTGCTATCATCGGCGCAGCAGCACTCACGTTTATCATCATCGGCGGCTTCCTCATGGTCACCGCTGCCGGCGATGAAGAAAAAGTCGAGCGAGGAAAAAATATACTCCTCTACACAGCAGTCGGGGTTGGATTGTTGTTCATGGTCTACGTGGTCATCAAGTACGTGATCGTTGTGTTTACGGGACAGTAACGACGGGTATACGGTATGAGGTATAAAGTATACGTGTCGTTGTCGCTGCACATACCTAATACCTCATACCAAATACCTAGTACCAATTAAACTTATGTTCCTCAAAAAACGCTTCCTCTCTATCCTCGCGATCAGCCTTCTGACCGTGGCGCTCAATGCTATCCAGATCGTTCAAGCTGAAAGCGCCCCCCCGACGTCCTCCACCAATCCAACGCCGGGAGTAAGCGCGCCTCCCACGTCAGCAGTCCCCGACCCCGACACTACCCGCGCTAATGGCAATGTCCCCGCCGGGCAACCCACGATTAACGAGTTCAAAGGGGGGCTCCTTTTTAACGTGCAATGCATAAAAAAAGAAGGCAAAGACGCGGGGAAATGTTCGATGTGCGATATTGTCCAGGTTGGAGTCAATGTCGGGAACTTTATCCTTGCCATTGCCGGAGCAGTTGCCCTCTTTTTTGGTGCGTGGGCAGCTTTTGGATTTATCGTAGCCCGCGGCGATGACGAAAAAATCAAGGAAGCGCGCACAACGATGTGGAATGCGCTGGCTGGCATTATCCTTGTGCTCCTCGCTTGGCAACTGGTGGCGGTCATCTTGACAGTACTCACCGGCAATGCGAATCCGTTCCAGAACGTCTGCGGCATAGGCAATGTCGGGCAGCAAACGACAACGGGCTCGCGGCACATCCAGAATGAGTGATGACTGGCATTGAGGGACAAAGGATGTAAAGGGACCGGGGATATTAAGGGTATAAAGGCAAACGGACGATAACGTTATGAAGACGCCCCGCCACGCATCATTCCAAGAACTACGAATTTGGCAAGAAGCTCACGCTTTAATGGTCATCTGTCATGGTATTGCTAATATTCTCCCAAACAACGAAAGAGAACGGATGTCGCAAATTAAACGATCGTCCTCATCCGTGCCCGATAATATTGCCGAGGGGTATGGATCATACTACTATAACGATAAGCTTAAAGGGTTTTATACGGCTCGCAAAGAACTTTCCGAGACAGAGAACCATATCCTTTCGCTCGCATCCAAAAAATTTATTTCAGATATCCGTGCCCAGGAACTCGTAGATCGTTACGAAGGCCTGAAGATAGGGATGAATAAATTTATTCGATATATTATAACCAAACGCGATCGGTGATCTACATATCCTATATACCCCTTTGTCCCTTTCTATCCCTATCCCCTCACCATCTTAAGGCCATATGGTAAAAAAGCTATTAAGCATCACTATTTTAGGGATCCCATTTCTACCCACCGCAGTCTACGCCCTCACCGCCATCAACAACCCCCTCACCGGCGGATCCCAAGCGTTGACCAGCCCCCAGCTCTATGCGCGCTTTGCCGCTCTGATCTTTACACTTTCCGGTGTCATGGCCGTCATTGTGATTATGTACGGCGTAGTGCTCATGCTGACCTCCCGCGGCGAAGAGGACAAGGTTGAGAAGGGTAAAATGATGATTGTTTGGACAGTTGTGGGGATGATCGTCATCGGCAGCGCATACGCTATTGCTGCATTCATCATCCAAACGGCGAATAAGGCGGTCCTGGTCAATCCGCGATGATTATTGAACCGCCGTGTGGATATCTTGTGTACTTCATACGCGTTTTTTGTTATAATATACAATAATCTCTCGAATATCTTTATCTCTTCATATCTTTATCTCTTACGTATGTCTCTGCTCACGATCAATCAACGCGCAATGCGCATCGCCGTAGCGTTGGCCATGAGCCTGTCGTTGGCGTTTGCCATGGCCGTATCATTCACTCCGACCCAAGTAACGGCAGCCGGCGAAGTCGGCTGCGGGCCAAGCGGGAAGGATATTTTTGGATGCAAAGGGTTTACGTCGGGTTCTGGACAAAATGAAGGAGGAACAGTGGGTGCGGGAACGGGCTTGAGCAATGCTCAAAGCCCACGCTCAATTATTTTGGGTCTCATTAACATCGCAATGGGTTTCCTTGGGTTAGTTGCGGTAGTCATCATCCTGTACGGCGGGTTCAAGTGGATGACTGCTGCGGGCAACGAAGAGAAGGTGGAGGAGGCAAAGAAGCTCATTGGTGCTGGCATCATTGGGTTGGTGATCATCCTCACGGCATACGCCATCGTCACCTTCGTCATCAACACGGTTATTTCGAAAACGATCTAGTCTCTCGATTCTCCCGATAAACTCTGTGCGCGTCATCCGCTCCGTTATCCGTTGCGTCCTCGCAGCTATCCCAACAACCGCACTCGCTGCAGGCAATTACGGCCTGGATGAAGCCGCAAAACTGGCAAAATACGACTTAGACAAAGATATTCCTAAGGCGGTTGCAGGAATCCTTGGTAATGCCTTTGGGTTCATTGGGGTGCTATTCCTTGCCATGATGCTCTACGGTGGATACAACTGGATGACGTCCATGGGGGAGGAAGACAAGGTAGAGACCGGCAAAAAAACAATTATTTGGGCAACGATTGGCTTGTGTGTTGCCATCGCAGCCTATGCCATTACCAAATTCGTGATAGAGAATCTTGTGGGTTGATTATGTCGACTTCTCGCCTCGCCCGAATACTTATTTCTACCACCATGCTGTTTTCTTTGGTAGCCGCACCATTGTCTGTTGGTGCTACGGGAGGCATTTCAAAAACAATTCTTGATAATGTCAAAAATTCGGTTGGCGAAGCAACCGGCCAAGGGGGCACGGGCAATGGCGAAGGAGGAATTTTCCCGTCATCGAATTTGTGGGAAATTGCGTACCGCATTATTCGGACGTTCTTCTTCCTCTTAGGTCTTATCTTCTTAGGTATGATGCTCTACGGCGGGTACAACTGGATGACCGCCATGGGAGAGGAAGAAAAAGTAGAGATTGCCAAGAAGACCATTACGAGCTCCATCATCGGCATTGCCATTATTATTGCCTCGTACGCCATTGTCACGTTTGTGATCAACAGCGTCTACAATACCACGCAAAACGGCGGCGCCGGAACCAAAAAATAGGACTAAAAGAACAACGTCCCGGATCGATTGACTGCCAGTGAGTGGCATCCAACCGACCGGGACGTTTTGTTTCCCCGATGTTCCCTCTCCCGCGGGGAGAGAGTGAGGGGGTTACGGCCCCTCATCGCCCTCATCGTAGGGATCGCAGCTGCGACCCTCCCCCCGCTCCACTGGGGGCGCGGGAGCAGCCGGCTTGTGCTTTTTTGCCGGCTTTTTCTTTTTCGGCGCCGGCTTCGGGGGCGGATCGGCGTTAGTCTGTTCGGTCGAGGCGACCTCGTGCGGCCGACCGCCGGCCATGCTCACCACCTTGTGGCCGGATTCCTCGCGCCCGAGGAACCGCCACTGGGGGGCCGGCAGGTTCTCGTTGCTCCCCGACCGGCTGTTCTGGAGCCGGTCCAGGGCAGCTGTAATAGCCTGCCCGTAGGAGAACCGGTGGCGCGGCGCGGGCGAACCGGAGGAATCCCCCCGCTCCACCATGTACCGCCGGGTGGCGATCGGAGCCCCGCCGCTCACGTGGATGGAGCGGGAACTGCCGCCGTCGGCAGTGACCGCCCCGTCGTAGGTGAGGTCGGCCCCGGCCAGGGTCCGGTCCGCGGCCGCGTCGCTAACGCGGGCCTCCTGGGCCGTCATGGCCCGGATCCGGTCCGCCTTAGCCTGGGCCTCGGGGCCGTAGTACTGGCCCTGGTAGGCCTCGGCCTGGGCGCGGGCGGCTTCCCGCTCGGCCCGGCCGATGTTACGGGCCGCGGTGATCTGGGCGATGCCGCCCAGGATCTCCCCAAACTTGGACTGGCCGCCGTAGTTGCCACCGTAGTAGCCCCCGCCGTACCCGTAGTTGCTGTACGGGTTGTACGGGGGCTGGGCAGCGACCGGGGCGACGACGACAAACAGAGCGACCAGGGCGAACAACGCGATCTTCGTGAACATGGTAACGTGCACCTCCAAATCCCCGGGCGGTTGCCCGAGGGTCAAGTTTTAGAAAGGAATTTCGTCATCCTGAACGCAGTGAAAGATCCTTCGCGTCGTTCAGGATGACAAAAGCTCGATTCTAAAACAAATAACTATACCATATTTCTTAATATTTGTCAATCTATTCCAATTCTGATACAATTTGATTCAGCTTCTTCCCCTCCTCATCTCCTTATCTCCTGATATGTCCAAGCATTCCAAGTGGGCCAAGATTAAACGCAAAAAGGAAGTAACTGACAACAAAAAGGGCGCGGCGTTTACCAAGCTCACCAATAACATCACCATCGCGGTCAAAGAAGGGGGCGGACCAGACCCGGATTCCAACTTTAAACTGCGCCTCACCATCGACGCAGCTCGGGCTCAAAATGTTCCCAAAGAAAATATCGAGCGGGCAATCCAGCGCGGCGCCGGCAAGGCCGGCGGGGCAGCGCTGGAACAGCTCTTGTTTGAGGGCTACGGCCCAGAAAAAATTGCCGTGATGGTGGAGGCAACCACCGACAGCCGCAATCGCACGGTGAGCGAAGTGAAACATCTCTTTACCGCTGGCGGCGGAACCATGGGCGGCACCGGCAGCGTCGCCTGGCAATTTGAGAAAAAAGGCGTGATACGAATTTCCAATTTCCCTGCCTTGCCGGCAGGCAGGCAATTTCCAATTTCCAATGACATCGAGCTCGCCCTGATCGACGCGGGCGCAGACGACATCCGCACGGACGATGATATCATCACCATCCTCACGGCCCCAGAACACCTCCAGCACCTCAAAGAGGCGGTCGAGCGCCTCGATCTCACAATCGATGAGTTCAACCTCGAATGGATCGCCAAAGAAACCATCGCCATTAGTGACCCCGCCGCGCAAGAACGCGTGGCAGAATTCTTACAGAGCCTGGAGGAGCATGATGACGTCATTGCGGTATTTACGAATGCAGCCTTAGAGTAAATTAAGCGAGACAAGCTGCGCCGACGTTTCGTGTGCTTAATTTGCTTATCTTGCTTATCTTGCTTATCTCGCTCGTTTACGTATGCGTATACTCGGCATCGACCCTGGCCTGGACCGCTTGGGCTGGGCGGTGGTTGAACACTCGCCGCGCGAAGACCGATGGGTCGCCAGCGGCTGCATCCGTACGATGCGAGGCGATTCACAGACCGACCGCTTGCTGTCGGCTGGAAAACAATTACAAGCGGTCTTCGCAGAATACAAACCGGACCGTGTCGGCGTGGAACAGTTATTTTTTGCCAAAAACGCCAAAACCGCCATGATGGTGGGGCAAGCGCGCGGAGTGATCCTGTACGTGGTGGCCAGCCAAAGCGTCCCCATCATTGAAGTGTTGCCCAATCAGGTCAAACAATCCGTGGCGGGCTCTGGCGCAGCCGATAAGCGACAGGTAGGAAAGATGGTGCGGCTGATCACCAAAGACTTGCCCACCGGTAAACGCCTCGACGACGAAGTAGATGCGATCGCGATTGCACTGACAGCGGCACAACTGCAGAGTACGAATCGATCCGAATGACGCCCAAATACATCCGAATAAACGATGGGCCTCGATTTGGTTCTATTCGGTTTAGATTCGGATCAATTAGTACTATGACCAAAGTCATTCTTTCTCTCGACATTGGCGGAACAAAAATCAACGGCGCTCTCGTCGACGCAAAAACGTTGCGCATAGTGTATCGTGCCAAAAAAATCTCTAGCAAGCCGCACCAGAAACAATTGCTGCCAGCTATTGCAGCAACGGTAGACGCTCTGCGCGCGCAGGCCCAGCAACACCGTTGGAACCTTATCGGCTGCGGGGCAGTGGTGGCCGGGCAAGTATGGTGGCCCAGTGGCGTTGTCCGATGGAGCCCGAATATCAACATGAGAAAGCGAGTGTTCCCGCTGCGTCGGTGGTTAGCGAACCGCTGCCATGCTCCGACCATGGTAGACAATGACGTGCATGGGTTCCTGTTGGGAGAATGCGCTTTGGGCAGCACGCGCACGTATCCTCTGGTGGTTGCCATCACGCTCGGGACCGGCATTGGTGGCGCCATTGCGCTGGACGGCCAATTGATCCGAGGCGTCGAAAACAAAGCCGGAGAGTTCGGGCATACCACAATATTCCCACCAAACGGACTCCCAAAACGCTGCGCCGACGGGCTGCCCGGACATTTTGAACAGTACGGCTCTGGCCAGGCGATCCGACAATGGTATCGCTTACTTTCGAAGCAGACCCCCCTTCTGTCATCCTCGGGCTTGCCCCCGCCTCTGGCCAGAGTCGGGGTGCCCCGAGGATCCAGCAACGACAAAAGACGTGGGTCCCGGATCAAGTCCGCAATGACAAACGGAGGGTTCCATGATCCAAGGTCTGTCAGCCTAACCACGTTTGAAATCGAACAGCGATGGTACGACCATGACCCTATCGCTATCGCCGCTGTTGCCAATGTACGATCTGCAATTGCCCAAGGGTTGGCCAACATTATGATTGGACTCAATCCTGATGCTATTATACTAGGCGGGGGACTCATCCGCATGAAGCCGCTCATCCATGGCTTGAATGCAGAAGTGGGTACATTCCTGCCTTTCCCCGTAAAAACAAAAATCCTGCTAAGCAAACTGGGGGATGACGCTCAATTAATCGGCGCCGCAACCTTAGTATGAATTTATCTCGACACCGCGGACATTCATCATCTTCCCGACGCACTCCCCTTGCCTATAGTCCTCGCCGTAGGAATGGCAATGGCGCAGTTGCCTCACTCGCCTCGTTCTTCAAATTGTTGTTCCCGGTGGTTGTTGCGGTTGGACTGCTCCTGCGCGCGCTCGTGGCCCCAATTATCCGGCTGGTGTTGAGCCGTGGCGCCAAACGCATTTGGCCCTCTGTATTCATTGGGGGGTTTTCCGTTGCCGCCATCACGGTGCTCATTATCTATGCAACCTTGCCCGACCCCACCATGATTGCGCAACGCACGGTGCCCCAAAGCACCAAAATCTACGACCGCACGGGCAAGACGATCCTCTACGACATACACGACCAACTCAAGCGCACCGAAATTGAACTCGATGCCATCCCCGTGTATGCCAAACAAGCAACACTCATTGCCGAGGACAAAGATTTTTATTCGCACAGCGGTTTTGATATCAAAGGGATCATTCGTTCCGTTATCAAGGATGTCTTCACGCTCTCCAAGGCGCAAGGGGCCTCAACTATTACCCAGCAACTCGTCAAGAACGCACTGCTCACCAACCAGAAAACCTGGACGCGCAAAATCCGCGAACTCTTACTCGCCTACAAAATCGAAAAAAAATTCACCAAAGATCAAATACTTAAAATGTACTTTAACGAAATCCCCTACGGCCGATTGGCCTACGGGATCGAGGCAGCCACGCAAACCTATTTTGGCAAGCACGCCCGTGATCTCACGCTCGCCCAGGCCGCGATCCTGGCGGCACTGCCGCAAGCCCCCAGCTACTATTCGCCCTATGGCAGCCATAAGGATATCCTGATCGCGCGGTCGCAATATATTCTCAATCAAATGCGCGCAGCCGGCCACATCACCGATGAGCAGCTCAAGCAAGCGCTTGCGGAACAACTGGTATTTGCCCCCTCGCGCGAAACCATCATTGCCCCACATTTTGTCTTCTACGTCCGCGACCTTCTGGAGCAAGAATTCGGCCCCGATGCGGTAGAACAAGGGGGGTTGATTGTGACGACCACGCTGGACGTGGACAAACAACGCATTGCCGAGGAGGCCGTGGGCCATGGGGAGGCAAAGCTTAAACAGTACAACGCGAGCAACGCCGCGCTGGTTTCATTGGACCCCAAGACCGGTCAAATTCTTGCCATGGTCGGATCGCGCGACTTTTTTGACGATTCGATCGACGGCAAAGTCAACGTGGCATTGCGCCCGCGCCAGCCGGGGTCGTCGTTCAAACCGATTGTCTATGCCGCAGCGTTTGAGAAAGGATATACCCCGGACACCCTGCTCTACGACGTGATCACCACATTCAAAAATATCCCCCAAGATTACACGCCGCAAAATTACACCGGCAAAACATACGGTCTGGTCACGATGCGCCAAGCATTAGCCGGGTCGCTCAATATCCCGGCGGTGAAAACGCTGTACCTCACCGGGGTCCCGCGCGTGCTGGATTTTGCCGAACGGCTCGGATATAGCACGCTCAAAGACCGCAGCCGATTCAGCTTGTCGCTCGTGCTGGGCGGCGGCGAGGTGACCTTGCTCGAACACACCGCCGCGTTTAGCGTATTTTCGCAAGAAGGTGTCTATCACCCAGCACAAGCGATCCTGAAGGTAGAAGATTCGCGCGGGACAGTGCTCAAGCAATTCCGCGATCAGCCCCGCCAAGTTGTGGAGCCAGAAATTACGCGGCAGCTCACGAGCATCCTCACCGACAATGCCGCGCGCGCCTATATCTTTGGTGCGAACAACCTGCTGACCTTACCGGATCGACCGGTTGCCGCAAAAACAGGGACAACGAATGACAACCGAGATGCGTGGCTGGAGGGGTTCACGCCGTCGCTGACCACCGGGGTCTGGGTCGGCAATAACAATAACAAAGAGATGAACAACGGCGCCGACGGTTCGGTTGTGGCGGCGCCCATTTGGAATGAATATATGCGCCGGGCGCTCGAAGGCACCGTGGTCGAACAGTTTACTCCGCCGCAGCCCATTGCCGTGGATAAACCCGTGCTCAAAGGGGAACGACCAGGAGCCACCACGGTCAACATCGATAAAGCCAGCGGCAAGCTCGCAACGGATCGGACGCCCGCATCGTTCGTGGAAGAGCGCAAGTACTACCCCCTGCACTCCATACTGTACTGGCTCAACAAGGATGGCCCGCGAGGGGCTGTTCCGGCAGACCCCGCCCAGGACCCCCAGTACCAAAACTGGGAGAATGCAGTTTTGGAGTGGACAAAAGCACAGACCCCGCCAATCGAGGGGACGAATCCGCCGACAGAGTTCGATGATGTTCATATCCCGGCCAATACTCCCACCGTGCGCGTCCAAGGGGTTTCGGATGGGCAAATTCTCAACTCTCTGTCCCTATCTCTATCGATAGAAGCGGTCGCGCCGCGCGGCGTCCGACGCATTGATATTCTCGTTGATAACAAACTGGTAAAAAGTGTGATCGATGCCGCCCTCGTTCCCTCGCCCTGGACTGGCACGGTTTTGCTCGACGCTGCTGGAGCACTATCATCTGGAGGGCACACG
>JACRJV010000014.1 GCA_016215325.1 Candidatus Uhrbacteria bacterium | reverse complement strand
TTGGCGCTGTCGGCACTCGCGGTATCCTCCATACCGTTTTTTTCTCTTATCGGTTGGTTATTCCCTTCGGCCACGGCTTGGCTTGTTGTTGTCGCGTTGGTGCTGGTCACGATGGCAACGATCGCTCGGATAGAATGGGGGATTGCGATCGTGTTTGGCGAGTTGATGATTGGCTCGTTTGGCCACTGGCTCACCGTGAGCGAACGCGTTGGATCTGCGAGTGTGCGGATGCTGTTGTTTGCAGCATTCTTGGTCTCAACAGCAGCGGTGTACATGCTGCGGCCCAAACAAAGAGCATGGTCCTCAAGTGTAATCAAGCCATGGGTCATCATTGCCATACTCATGTCGTTGTATGGCGTGGCCCGAGGGTTCGCTCGAGCCATTCCAGTAGATGATCTCATTGACGATTCCAATCAATGGCTGTTTTTAGCGATTATTCTCCCACTCGGGTTGTGCGAGCGGGAGCGACTGGGGCGGATCCTTGTCGTATTGTGGCCGGCAGCCAGCATTGCATTATTTGTGTTGGGCGCCGCGCTACTGTACACGTTTACGCACGACGAAGGATTGAATATTGCCATGGCCATCTATCGCTGGACACGTGACACGCTCATTGCGGAAGTCACCGTGATCACCCCATCGGTGGTACGCGTGTTTGCTCAAAGCCAAATCATTGTGATCCCGGTGTTTTGGGCGCTCTTGCATGCACGAACCCGCAGCGCGTGGCATTGGGCCGTACTGACGATGACCGCAGCGGTGTTGATCATGAGCCTTTCACGCAGTTTTATTGTAGGCTTGGCGGGAGTTCTGCTTCTTGCGTTGCTCGCATTGCCGGAGCGTCGACGTATCGCGGGCAATGTCGCGCTTTCGGTGGGGCTCGGCGTGGCTGTATTGTTCATGATTGCGCGCTTTCCCTTTCCGCACCCTGGTGTCGGGTCCATTACACAAGGGTTTGTACAGCGCAGTACCCTCGATGATCCGGCGAGCCGCACGCGGTGGGCGTTATTGCCGCCATTGTGGGAAGGGGTCCGGCAGCACTGGATCTTAGGTTCTGGCACGGGCGCTTCTATTGAGTACAAGAGCCAAGACCCGCGTGTTTTACAGCAGCAGCCGGAAGGACTCTTCCGCACGCATGCGTTCGAATGGGGGGTCTTGGATTTATGGTTTAAGTTTGGACTGCTTGGGCTCGTATTCTATGGGTCTATCCTTTGGCAAAGCCTGTGGTATGCGCGGCATCGGCGGCCGGTGGCGGCGCTGTCCATCCTCACCGTTGCGCTTATCCATGTGTTCACCCCATATCTCAATCATCCGATTGGACTCGCGATGCTGTTTGGGATCGATCAGCTTTCGACGGATCGCGATTTGTTTCAAGGAATCTAATCTTTGACAAATAGATACTCCGTTCTATAATTAAGGAGGACTGACAAGATTACTGGTCCAGAGCAACTTGAAGGACCTATTTCCAGAAAGGGTATATGACGCTCAACAAAAGACGCATACGGCTGATCATTCGCGGCATTGTCCAGGGCGTGGGATTCCGTCATCATGCCCGCCATCAAGCTACCCTGTTTGGAGTAGCGGGATTTATTCAAAATCATCCCGATGGCGGCGTCGTGTGTGTTATCGAAGGCGACGAAATCGCTATTGGACATTTTATTCGCTGGTGCCGCAAGGGCCCCACATTCGCTCATGTGCAGTCGGTCGACGAGCAAGAAGAACAATTTATGGAGGAGTTTCGCATCTTTGAAGTTCGTTAACCTCATCGCTCATGGTATTCCCTAGGCTTGTCGCAAGGGATACTGTCTCCCATGTATGAATGACCAACCTACTATCGCGCAGTTGCTTGTTGCCTCTTTTTCTCGGTTGTGGGAAGGGGTGGCCAGTAGTGTCCCCAACGTCCTTGCGGCATTGCTGGTGCTGGTCATCGGTTGGATGGTGGCCGTGGGGCTCGAGGGGCTCGTCGTCGGTCTTTTGCACGCGATCAAAATTCCCGAGGGGTTGAGCAAATTCCATCCCCGCGCAACATTCCAACGCTTGGGGTTGAGCGTTGACGTCGCGACCATTGTGGGGTGGTTGGTGAAATGGTTTTTTATCATTGTCTTTCTCATCACCGCAGCGGACATCCTTCAGTGGGAATCGGTGACGGGATTTTTGCGAACCATTTTGTTTTATGTGCCCAACGTCATTATCGCAGTGATTATTTTGTTTGCTGGGTCTGTTGTTGCCCAAGCCACGTCGGCAGTGGTGCTCCACGCGGTAAAGGCATCCGGGGTTATGCCCAGTAGCCCCATTCTTGCGGCGGTTGCTAAATGGGCGGTCATTGTGTTTAGCGTGCTTGCGGCACTCTCTCAATTAGGGATTGCGACCGAGCTTGTTCAAATTTTGTTCACCGGGTTTGTGTTTATGGTGGCGTTAGCCGGGGGGCTCGCATTTGGGCTGGGCGGTAAAGAACAGGCGGGAATTCTCCTCGAACGCCTGCGCAAAGGCATTTTGCCGTAATCTTCGATTTGATTCCTGCAACACGAATAACGCTCCGAACGCATCGGAGCGTTTGCAATTTGGGGCTACTCGGTTATGGACAAAATCATCAAAATATGATATAATGAGACCTGTTATGCAAGGGGCCAGTATTATTATTCCGACTCTCAACGAAGAAAAATATTTGCCAATGCTGCTGGATTCTCTTCGGTTCCTCCCAAAGGAAGGCTGGGAAATTATTGTCGTCGACGGCGGGTCGACAGATCAGACCCGGGGGGTGGTCGCGCGATTCGCAAATGTTCTTGAACCTTCCATCATCCTCGTGGAGAGCCCTCGGCGGGGGGCCTCGTTCCAGCGTAATCTCGGCGCTTCGAACGCCGCGTTCCCATTCCTCCTTTTTTTGGACGCGGATGTGTTGGTCAAGGACGTCCCAGCATTCCGGCGGTATATCCAGCAATCGTCACAGGCGAATGGAGTAACCATCCCGCGATACATCCCCGCAGAATCCGGGAGGCTCGCCGCACTGTTGTTTGCCGCCTTGCATGCGTTTCATCACCTGATGCGGCCGATTATGCCCTATGCGCTCGGGGCCGTGTTGTTCACCCCAAAACACGTTTTCACAGCGTGTAATGGATTCCGAGAAGAACTTACCATGAATGAAGACGCTGATTACTGCAGACGCGCACAGGAATTTGCGAGCATCACCGTAATGTGCGAGCCCGTCAATATCTCTATGCGGCGCTTGGCAACGGTGGGGTATCCGCGGATGATCATCCAGTATATGCTGATCGCTGCCTGGCGGACATTGTTCGGCGATACGGCGTACAATCCGTTTTCTTATGATAATGCGCATTGAGCGGTGGTCGCCGGATCAAAAGGCAGTGATCGTTACGGCGGTTCTCTCCGTGGTTGCGATGATTGCGGTCTTCGCCCACCCATACGATTATCGCCTCGTCGCGATTAACGCTTTGTTATTGTTCCATACGTTTTTTTCGATCCGTTGTTTCTCGCGCCTGATTCGGCCGTTTACTCCTACCCAGCAGGGGATTGATCTGTCGCTCGTTGTCCTCTATGGCATTCTTTTATCCGTGAAGCTCACACCACAGCAGTACTTAAGCGTTTTTTTTGTTTTGTTTGTGTTGGCGAGTTCCAAGTATTGGAATGCTCCGCACGCTCCGGCAGTTCACCCGCTATTTCGGCGAAAACTCATCGTTGATAGCATAGCGGGAGGCGTCATTGCGTTGTCGTTGCTGCTGCTCAAGTTTACGCCTTCGATTGATGTGTTCACCCCGCTTGTCGTTGTCTATCTTATCGGCACGGTGTATTTTTTTGCCGTCCGACCGCTCTATCCCATCGTCGAACCGTAATCGTATGCCGCAGCTTTCGAAACAGCCGTTTTACCGCGCGATGGAAATGGTCCCAGGGCTCCTTGTCTGGGCCACCTTTATCGCGAGCGCCGTTCTTTCGTTTGTTCGTCCCGTATGGGTCGTGTTGTTTATTATCATTCTCTCGATTCTTTGGCTGTTGCGGGTCTTGTATTTTGTCATCTATCTATTGGTCACCTGGAGGCAATACCAGAGCAACGCCTTGATCGATTGGTCTGCCCGTCGTAAGCAGTATCCTGACCAATCGGACAACATTGTTCATGCCGTGGTTCTCCCCGCGTACACCGAGCCGATCGCAGTGCTCCAAAAAACACTCCAGAGTTTTACCAATGGCGATTATCCGTCCCGCAATATCATTGTCGTGCTCGCGGGCGAAGCGCGCGATGCATCATTCCCGGCGATTGCGCAGCAGCTCGTGGCGCAATTCCATGCGGCGTTCCGTGATATTTTTTATACCATTCATCCCGCAGGCCTCCCGGGTGAAATCGCCGCCAAGGGCGCAAACGCGCATTGGGCTGGCCAGAAACTCCTGGAATATTGCCGGACGCACCAGATCGCCACGGATGATGTTATTGTTTCGTATTTCGACAGTGATACCTGCGTGTCCGGCAATTACTTTAGCATGCTCACAGCACAATTTATCGAGCATCCCAATCGGTACCGTACCGCATTTCAGCCGATTGCCGTGTATACCAACAACATTTGGGAGTCGCCGCTATTTACGCGAGTGAGCGCCTTCTCAACAACGTTCTGGCTCATGACCGAGCTGGCGCGCCCCGAGCGGCTCTATACGTTTAGCTCTCATGCCATGAGTCTTACAGCGCTCGTGGATGTGGGTTTTTGGCAGAGCGATATCGTTACCGATGATTCCCGCATTTTCTTGCAGTGTTTCCTGCACTATGACGGCGATTTTACCGTCACACCGCTGTACGCCACTGTTTCGATGAATACCGCGATGTCCTCGACCTGGTGGAAATCCATGATCAATCTCTACCTCCAACAGCGTCGATGGGCCTATGGCGTTGAGCACTTCCCGTACCTGATGTGGCATTTCCGATCGAACCATCGCATTGCACGAGCGACGCAATGGAAGTTTATTTGGAAGCTGATTGAAGGCACATACACCTGGGCGACAACTCCGATTTTGTTGTTTATCTTTGGCAATCTTCCGCTCGTTATCATGCGCCATGGGCAGCAGTCTGCCAATATCATCGAAATTAATGCCCCGATCGTGTTGCAGTGGCTGATGGGGATCGCGATGATCGGGATTGTCTTGTCGGCGATTATTGGCACACGTCTTTTGCCCAAGCGCCCCAGCGGGATGCGTCCGAAAAAAAGCATCGAGATGATCCTCCAATGGGCGGCATTGCCCGTGATGCTCATTGCATTTGGTGCGATCCCTGCGACCGAAGCGCAAACGCGGCTGATGATTGGACGGTATTTGGGGTTCCGCGTCACCAAGAAACTTGGTTCTCCCGCATATGACGTATACGTTGAACATCGTCACGCATAATAGCGACACGTTTTTGGATGAGGTGCTCAAGCACTGCTGGCTCCAGCGTCATCGGCCGCAGAGCGTGATTGTCATTGATAACGCCTCGCGCGATGAAACGCTCTCGATCCTCGGCGCTCATCAGCAAAAACACCCCGAACTCACGGTATTGCGCAATCATTCGAATGTCGGATTTTCTAAAGCGCATAATCAGGGCATTGCGTTGTCGATGCGTAAAGGCGTCGATGCCGTCTTCCTTTTGAATCCCGACGTTTTACTCCAGAGCGATTGTGCGCGAATTCTTATCTCGGAGCTCAGGCAGAACGATCGTATTGGCAGCGTGAGCCCCTTCTTGTACCGGATGGGATCGCAACGGGATGCGTTGATTGACACCACAGGATTATTGCTCAAGTCATCGTTGCGGGTGGTGGATCGCGGGGCCGGGCAGCACGATCGCAGTCAATATGCGACTGGGCCCGTGCTGGGTGGGAGCGCGGCCGCCGTCCTGTATCGTTTACTTGCACTCGAGAGCATCCGGTGGAACGAAGAAGTATTTGATGAGCAGTTCTTTGCGTACAAAGAGGATGTGGATGTGGCGCTGCGATTGCTTGCGCGCGGATGGCAGCATTGGTTCGTGAGCGAAGCCACGGGCTCTCATTATCGATCGCATCGTAGTGGAACAATGGCAGAAATTTTGCGGCAGCGCCGACAACGCAGCCAGCGAACGCGCCAGTACTCCTACCGGAACCATGTTTGGTTGATTGTTAAAAATATTCCCGTCTCCGTCCTCCTCCGGCAGCTCCCGTGGATTGTCTTGGCAGAAGCAATGCAATTGTTCTATTTTATGGTCACCGAACCAAAGACAGTGCTGATTCTCGTCGATGCTGTGCGCGGGTTGGGTTGTATGGTGAGCAAGCGCCGACATGCGCTGACGTCCCAATCCGCTCCGGCGCTCAAGAAATGGATCCAATTGGGGATATGAACAAAGTGTCCGTCATTATCCTCAACTATAATTCCAGCGGGCTGCTATTCTATTGCCTGCGCAGCATCCAGCGGACCTTGCCGAGCACCCCGCTGGAGGTGATTGTTGTTGATAATGCCTCTATTGATGGATCGCGCGTTCAGCTCGCCCAGTGGCAGACGCAACAACCGTTTGCGCCGCTGAACATCCAGGTGATCTTGCGTGACCACAACAACGGGTATGCGGCGGGCAATAATCACGCCCTACGGGCAGCGACCGGCGATGCCGTCCTCATTCTCAACCCGGATATTTCCGTGCAAGCCGGGGCGATTGATGCTCTTGTCCAATACCTGACCAAGCATCCGCATGTCGGGATTGTCGGGCCCAAACTGTTAAACCCAGATCGGAGCCTCCAATATTCTTGCTATCGCTTTCCGACGCTCGCGATGCCCGTGTATCGTAGGACGCCGTTGGGCAACACCGCGAATGGGCGGCGCCAGGTGCGGCAATACATGATGATGGACTGGGATCACGCCAGCAGCCGCCGCGTGGATTGGATCATGGGCTCCGCAATGTTCGTACGCCGGAGCGTTCTCGAAACGATCGGCGGGCTGGATGAGCAATTTTTTATGTATTTTGAAGATACCGATTGGTGCCGGCGGGCGGGCAATGCGGGTTTCGAAGTGCACTATCATCCTGCTGCGACGATGATCCATTATCATCAGCGCCAATCGGCCGAGCTCGGGCTCGGCATGTTGTTTTCGCGCCTCGCCCGCGAACATGTCTTGAGCGGCATTCGTTATTTTGCCAAACATCGCCCGGGATTATTACAACAACCGCATGAATAAAATCATCCTCTCCATCATTGTGGCCTCGATCGCAGCCACAGGGATCGTCGCGACATTTTGGAGCGTTAACGCGCCGACGACGCCGGCGCCCGCCACGCCCGTCGCCGCATTGCCTCTGGCGCCCGAGCGCAATAGTTTGCTCCAAGATTTGCTCAAGCAACGGTGGCTTGTGGTGTTCCAAAATCCCTATGAGCTGCGCGCAACCGGAGGGTTTTGGGGGACTATTGGATCGGTGCAATGGGACGAGCAGACCCAGGCGCAGTATTGGGTCAACGATGTGTACGCGATTGATGGCCCGGCCGTATGGAACCATATTACCATGCCCGAACCACCAAAACCGATCCAAACATACATTCGCATTAATCAATGGTATCTTCGCGATGCGAATTGGGATCCGGATTTTCCGACCAGCACACGGCGCGCCCTTTCATTTTACGATCGAGAGACAAACGGCAAGGATCAATTCACCGCCGTCGCGGCAATCAATCCCGACATTCTCAAGGACATCTTAACGGTGACCGGTCCAATCACCGTGGACGGCGTTACGCTCTCCAATACCGATACCATCGAAACCATTATTGAAGCGGTCGAAATTCGCTATCGCAAAAAGCGCATTGTGCCATCGCAGCGTAAAACCGTGCTGTATCATCTCGTGCAGGCGATTGTCAACCACCCCAAACGCAATCAAGTGTTGCTGGCACTGACAAGTCGGCTGCCACACTACCAGCGGATCGGGGCCGTGCAACTGTTTGCCAATGACCCGCGCGTGCAGAAGGAGATTGAAGCTGCAGGATGGTCGGGCGCACTCAAACAATCATCGGACGATTACCTCATGGTTGTGGACAGTAACTTGGCGGCCCTCAAAACTGATGCCGTCATGGTACGCAAAACTGAGTATGCTGTTGTCCGTTCTTCTGACTATGACCAAATCACTGCAACACTCACCTATATCAATAACGCAAAAAAAATCGATTACCGCACCACACGCTACCGTACCTACACAAGACTATTCGCGCCTGCGGGCGCGGTGTTCCAACGTTCCAGCGGCACGCAAAGGAATGATCGGCTGTTTGACCCGGGTCGCCACGAAGGAGGAGTAGACGTGCAGACGTGGCAGGATAAAACCGTTTTTGGATTTTTTCTTTCGGTCGAGCCTGGGACCCAAGAAACGGTCGTTCTTCGGTACCGGGTCCCTCGTCGGGCAAACCAGGATCCGCAGCGCTATCAACTGCTTGTCCAGCACCAAGCCGGAGTGCCCCAGCGAGCGTTGACGGTCACCGTCCAATCTGATACAACACCCAAGCCCCCTGTCGTCATCACAAGAGAGGGGAGCGGAGATGAAGTCATCAACACTACAGTTGAATAAGTGGTAAGTACTAGCAAGTGATTCACTTGAACGGCTCGCATATGTTTCTCAAAAAGATCGGCATTGATCTTGGGACAACTACGATACTTGTCCATGTGCCGCGACGGGGGATTGTGATCAATGAACCCTCGGTGGTGGCGATTTCGCGTGAAGATAAAAAAATACTGGCGGTCGGTGACGAGGCAAAAGAAATGATCGGCCGTACCCCGGACACCATTATTGCGCGACGGCCACTCAAAGATGGCGTGATCGCTGATTACCGCACTACAGAGGCAATGTTATTTTATTTTATCCAAAAAGCAGTTGGTTCATTCCGCGTATTCCGTCCCGAAGTGATGGTGGCGGTGCCGGGCGGGATCACGTCTACCGAACGCCGGGCGGTCATTGATGCGACATTAGCCGCTGGAGCAAAGGCGGCGTATATTATCAAGGAACCCATTGCTGCAGCCATCGGCGCAAACATCCCGATCGGCACCCCGTCCGGGAATATGATCATTGATATCGGCGGCGGTACGGCCGAAATGGCAGTCATCTCTCTTGGGGGGATTGTTGCCAGCGACTCCGTTCGCATTGGGGGCAACAAATTTGACGCCGCAATCCAGGAATTCATCCGCAAAAAGTACGGACTGGCCGTAGGCGAGCGGACCGCCGAGAATATCAAAATTCAAATCGGCTCCGCGTTGATACTCGATGAGCGGTTATCTATGGACGTGCGCGGCCGTGATATGGTCAGCGGGCTCCCGCGCACGATTACGGTCACCAGCGACGACGTGACCGAGGCCATCCGCGAAGAACTCGAAGGCATTATCGTCGCTGTAAAATCGGTGCTGTTTAATACTCCCCCGGAACTTTCCGCGGATATTATTGAAAAGGGGATGGTTCTTTCCGGCGGGTCCGGGATGCTTAGGAACCTCGATACACTGTTAAGCCAAGTAACCGGTGTGCCCGCGTATGTGGCCCCCGATGCGCAGCTGTGCGTTGCGCGCGGGACCGGTATTGCTCTTGAAAATCTTGAACTCTACAAACGCAGTGTGCTGCAAAATCGGTAACGGATCGGCTATGGTCCTCGGTATTGATGCATCTCGGGCGAATACCACCATGCGTACCGGCGTCGAACAGTACGCATTCCACATCATCAAGGCCTTGGCCGAGCAGATGCCCGCTGCCCATGTCCGCCTGTATACGGCGAGTCCGCCATTGAGCCAATGGGGCACTCTCCCTCCCACATGGCAGTGGGTTGTATTGCCGGGGCGTGCGCTTTGGTCGCAATGGATCCTCCCCCAGCACCTCCGATCGCACTCGGTGGATTGCCTGTTTATTCCTGCATCTCGAATTCCCCCGATCACGGGCCATCGCGTTGTCGCTACGATTCACGATATCGCCTTCGAAACCCATCCCGCAGTGTATTCGTTGGGGCAGCGATTATGGCAACGATGGGTGCTGCGGGATATCCTCCGGCGTGCGGACGCTATAATTGTCCCCACCAACAGCGTTGCCAACGACATCGCTCATCGCTATCCTCAATGGTATTCGAAAGTCAATGTGGTTGCCCATGGACCAACGGTCGCTGTGGCCACAGAGACTGTCCCAAAAATACCGGCAACATTCCTGTATGTGGGGCGGATGGAAAAAAAGAAAAACATTCTTCCATTTATTCAAGCGATCGAACGTTTGGCGCACCAGGGCGGGATGGACATCCTCCGTTGTACGTTTGTTGGCAATGCGGGGTATGGATTTGGAGCGTTGTGGGATGCAATACAACGCTGCCCTCGCCATCTCACTTGGCGGGGGTGGGTGAATGAATTTGAGTTGCAGCAATTGCGCCAAACTTCGCAATTTATGGCTTTACCGTCCATTGCCGAGGGGTTTGGGTTCCCGGTTCTGGAGGCCTGGTCCAATGGGTGCGTCCCGGTTGTTTCCGACTGTGGGGCGCTGGTGGAGGTTGCCGGGGACGCTGCGATCGTTCTCCCGCTTGGATCTCCAGAACAATGGGTTGATGTATTAAAGAACGCGCTGCCACCGGGCGAACACAATATTGTTGATCGAGGGAAACGGCGGCTCGCACAATTCCAGTGGGACCGTGCTGCAGAGCGAACCGCAGCAGTACTAAAGAAACTATTATAGACCGCTTGCAAAATAACTTTCCCGTCAAAATATGCTTTTTTGGCAAAAACCAATTAAAAATTTTTCCGCTTAGCTAAGGCTAAACATCAAAATTTTTCCTTTAGTTTTTTCTCAAAAAATCATTATTTTGTCCAGAAAATTTATTTTGCAAGAGGTCTTATGAGTAAGGCATTCTGCGCTCATCCTCGGCTCGAACCAGTTTTGAAGCAGTTCCAACAGATTCCCTTGCTTGGTGCGCATGCGCTTTTGATTTCGGGAGCTCCATTCATTGGTAAAACCACCCTTGCCCGAGAGCTTGCTCGAATGATGTTGTGCGCAAATAGCGGGGAGGATCATTGTCGTTGCCAGAGTTGCCGGTCGTTTACGGCAGGCTTGCACCCGGATTACATTCAAATACAAAACTCCTCCATAACCGTGGATGAAATTCGCCAACTCAAGCAGGCGCTTGGGCTCTCAACATTGTCCGCAACCGGCCGTTGCGTTGTCATCCTCAAAGCGCACACCATGACCACCGAGGCGAGCAATGCATTGCTCAAATCCATCGAAGAACCAGTTTCGCAAACAAGGTATATTCTTACTACCGATAATCTCCATCGGGTATTACCTACCATCCGTTCGCGGGTGAATCATATCTATCTGCCGCCGGTCCCCCCATCGATTATTGGCCGGTGGATGACGGACGTGCTACACTATCCTCACGATCCGTTGCGTGTGACGCAATCGATGGGGCGCCCCGGCCTGCTCCAACGGCTCATGGACAGTGGTTCCATACAACGCCAAGCACTCGAGGCGATCGACCAAATAGAAGCTTTGCAGCAGCTCGAACCCGACATTGCGCTTGAATATTTGCGGCAATGGCAGAACGATCGTCAGGCGCGTATCTTCGAGTCGGGCGACGTACGAGCAGCGGATGTCCGGTGGCTCCAGAAGATAGAGCAAATGATCGCCGCAATTCAACGTCATCAATCATTCAATTCAATTCTTTCGTATGCTCGATCGGCATAATCTTTCGCGTTGGATATTTGGCTTGGCGCTCGTGTTCCTGCTGCCGGGTGCGGGTTGCATCAAGCTTTCCTCGACTTCTTCGCCGGCAGTAGTGTTCGAAACAGTGGATGGGGGAGAACGTTGGACAGCGGTTGACAATGTCCTTTCTGCTCCAGAGCCCTCCATGCTCACCAACCAAACGGCAACAATGTTCCAGATGAGTCCGTTGGATCCTAGTGCGATCTACCTTTCCATTGCAAAAGGAGGATTGTTCTCACTGTGGAACAATGCATGGTTCCCGCTGCCGGAGCGGCGCGAACTCAAAGCATTTGCGGTTGATACCGAGCGGCCCTGCACGTTCTATGGCTCATTTGATGGTGGGGTGGATAAGAGCCAAGATTGCGGGCGCAGCTGGAAGCAGATTTTTGAAAATGCTCCGAGTACGGTGGTTACCGCAATCAGTATTTCTCCCTCGGACCCGTCGCGGATTATTATGGGGAGTAATCGCGGCGATGTCTTTTTGAGTACGGATTTCGGCAATATTTGGAGTTCGCCATTGCGCGCTGGATCACCCATTGCGCAGATTTTGTTTCATCCCAAGCACCCCGAACAGGTGTTTGTCTTTACAGCGACCAACGAACTGTATCGATCGGTGGATGGTGGGGCGAACTGGCTGGATTTGAGCGCCCCCCTGGGGGAACTTGCCGATGTCTTCCGCCAAGCGATTGTTGACCCCACCACAGATGATGTTTTGTTTGTCGGCACAAAGCAGCAACTGCTCAAAAGCAGCGACCGGGGCGAACATTGGACGGCCTTGCCGCTGCTGACCACCCCCGAAACCACAGACATCCAAACGATTGCGATTGATCAGCAAGAATCGCGGGGGATTTATTATGCAACAACAAACACATTGTACCGTTCGCAAGACGGTGGGGCGGGGTGGCAAGCCCTCCCCCTGCCATCATCCAAGAGCGCCTTTGTATTATTAAGCGATCCCAAACGTCACGGACACCTATACGTGAGTGTCCGTTAACTCCCTTATTCTTGAGATACGCTTCCGCATCGTATGAATATTCGATCCGCATTTTTACAGCCGTTTAAATCAGATTTTGATGGAGTTATCGCTTGGTTCCAGAAGGAATGCCAAACGATCCGTACCGGGCGTGCGACGCCGGCGCTTGTCGAAGATGCGCCGGTTGAAGTGTACGGGGTGCGAGGGCCTCTCAAGCAATACGCGAGCATCACGGTCAGCGACCCAAAGACGTTGATGGTGCAACCCTGGGATGCCACGACGCTGAAAGATATCGAGCGGGCGTTAAGTACGCAAGGCCGCGGATTTTCCATTTCCGCTGTGAGCGCCAATCAGTTGCGGATTTCGTTGCCCCTAATGACGGAAGAAAACCGCAAGGATCTCTTGAAAGTCTTGCGTGGTAAACTCGAGCAGGCCCGTACGCAACTTCGTCAGTTGCGCGATCGCATCCGAGACGATATCCAAAAAAAAGAAAAAACTAAGGAAATCACTCAAGATGATCGGTATAGCTTGCAAAAAGAATTGGACGAGTGTTGCGGTGATGTCGGCAAAAATCTTGAGACAATGACGCAGCAAAAAGAGAAAGACATCATGACAGTATGACGATTGTTCTCTTTGTTTTTATTTTTTCATTACTGGTTCTTGTCCATGAATTTGGACACTATGTGAGCGCGGTCTTGTCCGGAATTCGGGTAGAAGAGTTTGCGATCGGGTTCCCGCCGCGCCTGTGGTCCAAGACGACCCGTCGCGGCACAGTCATTTCGTTGAATGCCATCCCGATCGGAGGATTTGTGCGGTTGGAAGGTGAAGATCATCCGGGTGGCAAGAATGCCTTCACATCGCAGAGTATCCTCCGACGATCGTTTGTGATTGTCAGCGGAGTTGTCATGAATGTGCTGTTGGCGTTCGTCCTCCTAACGGGTGTATTGGTCCTGGGAGCTCCCATGGTGGAGAGTGATCTCCCCCCTTCTGCGGTGGTATCTGACCAATATATTGAGATTGTCAACGTTCTTGCCGACACTCCTGCCGCGCGCGCCGGCGTCCAACCGGCAGAGCGCATCATCGCCGTAGGCGGGCAATCGATTACCAGCATCGAGCAATTGCAAGGCATTGTGACAGAACATGTGGGTACTGCGCTTGATTTCACACTCGCCTCTGCCAGCGGGCAACGTTCCCTTACAATTACGCCAACAACAATTCGTAATCAAGTTGGGATCGGGGTTGAACTCCTGCCCATGGTGACGGTACGATTGCCGATCCACACGGCGGTTGTGCAAGCGGCCGCCATTACCGGGCGGCAACTGTGGGCGATCACCAACGGGTTGGTCGGCCTGATGATGGATTTGATGCGCGGGAATAATGTCTCGGAACATATTGTCGGCCCCGTGGGGATTACAAAATTCGTTGGTGTTGCCGCGACAAGCGGTTGGTTTGCCGTGATTAATTTGATGATATTGCTCTCGTTGAATCTGGCGGTTGTCAACATCCTCCCCATTCCAGCGTTGGATGGCGGTCGGCTGTTTTTTCTCCTTCTTTCGGCATTGTTTACCGTTCCCACCCGCATTGAACGGAAGATCCACCAATTCGGCTTTATTGCCTTATTGGCACTCTTGGCCCTCATTACGGTCAATGATTTGAGGGCGTACCTCCCTTGACAAGAAGGCCCGGGCAGCAGAAACTACACCCACACGATCCATTATCCACATGGTATGCTTCGCAGTATTTTGGGATCATTTTCGGAAGATCTGGGCATCGACCTTGGCACTGCCAATACGCTTATCTATGCCCGAGAACGCGGTATCGTGGTGAATGAACCATCCGTTGTTTCGCTCAATACTCGCACAAATCAAATCATCGCCGTTGGTCGGAAAGCTCAAGAGATGGTCGGCCGCACACCCGGCCACATTATTGCAACGCAGCCACTGACCGCCGGAGTCATTTCCGATTTTGAGGTAACCGAGAAAATGCTCAAATATTTCTTTGAGCAAATTCACAAGGATCGTTGGGGAATGGTTCCGCGCCCGAGGGTGGTGATTGGCGTGCCGTTGGATATTACCGAAGTGGAACGCAAGGCGGTGGCCGATGCCGTGATTGGTGCGGGTGCGCGGGAAGTATTCCTTATTGAGGAGTCGATGTCATCGGCGATTGGCGCTCGGTTGCCGATTAAAGAACCGGTGGGCAACATGCTCATTGACATGGGTGGTGGGCTGACCGAAATTTCGGTTATTTCCTTGGGCGGAGTCGTGACATTCAAAACCCTCACAGTTGCCGGTAACGAAATGGATCGGACGATTGTCCAGTATATGCGCGACCGCCATAATTTGTTGATCGGCGCCCAAGTGGCCGAACAGGTCAAAATCCGCATTGGGTCCGCCACAAAACTCGATGAGATTCTCCCGATGGAAGTGCGCGGCCGAGATTTGGTCAGCGGGCTGCCACATGAGCAACTCATTCATGACACCGAGATTCGCGAATGCTTGGCGCGGCCGCTGAAAACCTTACTCGAATCTGTCAACGATACGCTGGAACGGACTCCGCCGGAACTGGTTGCCGATATTTACGAACGGGGGATTGTCCTTTCGGGGGGAGGGGCGTTACTCAAAGGCATTGATCGGCTCATCTCCTCTTCGACGGGGGTGCCCGTACGCGTTACCGAAGACCCCCTCACCGCTATGGTCCGCGGGGCAGGCGAGGTATTGGAACACTTGGATGACTACCGCGAGGTATTGCTGCCGATTGCGTCGATGGAATAGCCTTGTATGGCTCGTAAACCATTGCTCACGTTGCCCATGTCCGTCTCTATCATTGGAGGCGGCCTTATCGCAGTAATGATATTCTTCCCGAGTGTTCGGGCCCGAGTATTAGGGGCTATTACCACAGTATCCAACCGACCGTTGCGTGATCGCGACGAGACGGTCCGTGCTCTCACCCAGCAGCTTGCTCAATTGCAAGAGTCTTGTCGGCAGCAGCGAGATAATCAGCAACTTGAACAATTTGCTCAAACAAAATTTAAGACTGTTACCGCGCGGATCATCGGAGTCACGGCCTTGTCCGTCAGCCCCAGTTACATCCTTGATCGGGGAGCCCAAGATGGCGTCCGCAGCGGGATGGCCGCCATTGTCGATAAAGGAATTGTGGTGGGAATTATTCTCGAAACGCAGGACCATCAATCAACATTGATCCCCATAACCCATCCCCGGGCGCGTATCGCGGGCACGATCATGAATGAGCAGCGAACGATTGGGATTGTCGAAGGGAGCGCCAATCTCTCCTTGCAATTTAAACTCATTCCAACATCAGAGGTCCTCACGCGTGATCAAGTCGTGACAACGTCTGGGCTCCAGAGCGAGATCCCGCGGGGGCTCACGATCGGGCTCATTTCGGAGGTGCATCAAAATCCCGCTGATATTTTTCAATATGCGGACATCCGCGCTCTTGCGGACGTCCGTCGTTTCGGTGCGGTAGGGATTGTCCTCGGATCGTTATGAGCGTCGTGACCGTGGCGACACTCATGACGGCATTGGTGCTGATTGCAAACGCGGTTGCACTATCCGTCCCCGGCAGTATCCGCGTGAATCTGGCGGGGATATACCTCTTATTTATCGTATTCCATTCATTTGATCGTTCGCCGCTGCTGTATCTCGTTTGGGTATTGAGCGCTGTAATTACTATTCCAATCCTTCCATGGCCATTGGCCATAGTGGCGGCCGTTGTCGCAGTGCTCGGCTTGCGCCGCGTATTGAGCCAGTATGTGGAGCATACTCACCCCGGGTCCTTTTTGCTGCTCGTATTTGTTTTTTTCGCTGTTTGGAATGGGTTGATAATGATATTGATTTGGATTTGGTATTCATTGCGCGCGATTGAGCCCCCAATCCTGCAGTTGTCTTGGGCGTTGACGGGCATCGTTGTGGATTCCGCTTTGATGACCGGCTGCATTTTACTGCTGGCGATTATCGAATCATGGATCCAACGATCTTCACTTTCCGCAACATTCCAACATTATTATGAGAATGTCGGTCAGCCGCATTTCCGGTCAACATCCCGGATCGGAAATTGGATTTGAGGAGACTTTTTCCCCTTCCGGGGACAAGTCTGGGATATTTATTACCGTTGCGTTGCACCAACGGCGCATCAAGATCTTGAGCGTTATCATTTCGGTCGTGATCGTGGGGTTGATTGTTCGACTGGTGGATCTTCAGGGCGTTCGTGGTAACGAATTCCGAGCGCTCTCTGACCAAAATCGGATTCGCCGCAGTGTCCATTTTGCGCGACGCGGTATCGTCACGGATCGATTCGGTACGGCGCTCGTTCAAAACACACCATCCTTTATCTTGACGGCAGCGCCACCGCAGTTGCCCGCGGCGGGAGAGCCACGTCAATCGCTCATGGGCAATCTCTCTCGCACTCTTGGGATCGCCTCCGATGAACTCCAACTGCTTCAATCTCCGGAAATCGCTACAGTGCGGGAGGTTTCGCTTGGGATCGTCCTTGATTACAATCAAGCGCTACAATTTGAGCTCAATAAAGAACAGTTCCCCGGTATTGAACTCCAAGTATTTTCTACTCGTTCATATCCTCGCAAGATATCTTCATTGAGTCACTTGCTGGGATTTGTCGGCCCAACGTCTGGGGATGATGTAAAGCGCAACCCCTCCTTACAGCCACTTTCCTTTGTTGGGAAAAGCGGCCTTGAATTGGAATACGACGATCAACTGCGGGGCATCGATGGCGCAACATTATGGGAGTATGACTCCCAAGGGATACGCGGACGTATCTTAAGTGAGATTCCGTCCGCCGATGCAGCGTCCATGCGCACCACTCTCTCATTACCCCTTCAAGCGTTGGCCGAGCAGTCGCTTTCCGATGTACTTCGACAATCCGGGACAACAAATGGTACAGTCATTGTTATGAATGCGCGAACGGGCGAACTATTGACGCTGGTGAGTTTGCCATCATTTGATCCAGAAATTTTTTCGAGCCCGCACCGAGCGCAGGATCGAAAAAAAATTTTGACAGATCCAAAAAAGCCCTTGTTCTTTCGAGCGCTTTCGGGGCAGTATCCCTCGGGTTCAACAATAAAACCATTCATCGCTCTGACAGCGCTCCAGAATGGTATTATCGACCGCTCCACGGGCGTGCAAAGCGTTGGCGGGATTCGCATTGGAGAATTTTATTTTCCGGATTGGAAAGCCGGCGGCCATGGTTGGACAACCGTTACAAAAGCGCTTGCGCAGTCTGTCAATACATTTTTTTATCTTTTGGTTGGCGGTGATGTGGGCAGCGGCACCGGATGGTCGCGTTCTGCTCTTGGAATGGAGCGATTTACACAAGGACTCCAACAATTCGGGTGGGGGAGCACCACAGGAGTGGATTTGCCGGGGGAAGCATCAGGGTTTGTTCCAAGCCCGCAATGGAAGCGGGAGGCCACCGGAACACGTTGGTTTATTGGAGACACGTATCATGCCGCCATTGGACAGGGGGACATCTTAGTCACCCCACTCCAACTGGCAGTCGCCACAGCTCGGCTGGTGAGCAATAACAAGAATCTTATTCCGTGGCTGGTGCGTGACCCGGCGCTCAAGCGGGCCCCGATTGCTTCCGAGAGTCAAATCAACCTTGTCAAGGAAGGGATGCGCTTGGCGGTTACCGAAGGGAGCGCACGCCGACTTACGGCGATCCCGCTGCCCATTTCCGCTAAGACCGGTACTGCGCAATCCGGTGGTACCCAACCACCGCATAGCTGGCTCATCTCATTTGCCGACGTTTATTCTGTTCCGATTGTAGTGACGGCAATGATTGAACACGGCGGCGAAGGCAGCGGGAGCGCATTGACGGTTGCGTCCTCGATCTACCAGCTGCTTTCGCAAAAACCGGAATTGATCCAATGATTTATCCACTGTCCACCACCCTTTACAGGCGAAGCCTCTTCTGTTAGTCTGTGTGGTATTGCCTTGTTTATTTGATGTATGAGCAATAGCACCATTCTTACTCCAGAGGGCCACAAAAAAATTATTGACGAACTCCAGTTGCTTAAAACGGTCCGGCGGAAAGAAATCTCTGATCGGATTGAGTACGCAAAAAGTCTTGGCGATCTTTCGGAGAACGCCGAATATCAAACCGCGCGAGAAGATCAGGCATTTAGCGAGGGGAGAATTCTCGAGCTGGAAGAATTACTCAAGAATGCCACGGTGGTTGCCCACCAGAGGGGATCTGATGTTGTGAACTTGGGTGATCATGTGCAATTAGAAACGGGTGGGAAGCAACTCCAGTTTCAAGTGGTTGGGGCTAATGAGTCAAACCCGGCGGAGCGGATGATTTCTAACGAATCGCCGCTGGGCCGAGCGCTTTTAGGTGCGCGGGTCGGATCATCAGTAACAGTACAAACACCGCGTGGGATAGTGACGTATACGGTCCTGAAGATCAATCAATGAACTCCGTAGAAATACCCGCCATATCGGCGGGTATTTTTGTTTGACACCCTCATCATGGTGCGGTATCGTAATACTGATTTAACCCTGTGGTATGTCTAGTGAATATCAAGATCGCATCGACAAAGTCCACCATCTGCGTAAACAGCAGATCGAGCCCTATCCTACCAGTGTGCGCCGTACGCACACGGTACAGGCTGTTCTGGATACCTTTGATCAATTGACCGTGGATCAAGTAGTTGTATCCATCGTGGGTCGCGTCCGAAGCATCCGTCGGCACGGGAAATCCACCTTTGGCGATCTTGAGGACCAGTCAGGGTCTATCCAATGGTATGCAAAAGCTGATGTCTTGGATGCGAGCGGGTACCAACTGATTGAGCAAGCCCTCGACGAAGCCGATTTTCTCGAAGTGGCGGGTACGGCGACGCTCACAAAACGCGGCGAGAAAACTATCCTCGTCTCCTCTGCTCAAATGCTTTCCAAGGCGGTCCGACCGTTGCCCAGCCAATGGTATGGGTTTAAGGACGTGGAAGACCGGTATCGTAAACGATACATCGATCTCCTCCTCAATCCTGAAGTCCGCCACCGGTTTGACCTGCGTTCAAGAATGATCTCCGCGATCCGTCGATATTTTGATTCCCGCGGGTTCACCGAGGTCTCTACCCCCACCCTCCAGCCGATCTACGGCGGGG
>JACRJV010000013.1 GCA_016215325.1 Candidatus Uhrbacteria bacterium | reverse complement strand
AGCCAGGGAAGAATCGTCGTCACAGTGGCGCCGGAGAAAAAAGAGCAATTTGAACGCCTGTTAAACGGCAACGCGTTCAAAGAGATTGGCGTTGTCCGCAGCGATGGGGCGTTTACGGTCAACGGCATGAGTGGGGAACAAATCGTGAAGACCACGGTTCAAGAATTGAAAGAAGCGTATGAGAAACCGTTCAGTGGTTACTAGCCGGAGCTAAATCCGAAATTCAAATGCCTCGAGAAAATCCAAAATTCGAAGCACTAAATCCGAAACAAATACAAAAATCGATAAGCTCAAAACCGTTTTGGATTTTTGATATTTGATTCTTTTGGATTTGTTTCGAGTTTCGATATTCGGATTTAGAATTTTACGCAAAGAGCGATTATGTCTCCAAAAGCATTGGTCCTCACCGGCTACGGCATCAACTGTGAAGAAGAAACGCAATTTGCGTTTGCGACCGCCGGGGCGCAGGCCGAAGTGGTCCATATTAACGATCTCATCGATGGGACCAGTAAACTCACGGACTATCAAATTCTGGCGCTACCAGGAGGGTTTTCGTACGGAGACGATACCGGAAGCGGCAACGCGATGGCCAACCGGATCCGCAATCATCTATGGGAAGCGGTGCGAAAATTTATCGAGGATGACCAACACCTCGTGATCGGGATTTGCAATGGGTTCCAAATGCTTGTCAACTTGGGGCTTCTGCCGGCGCTGGACGGTGCCTATGGCACCCGCCAAGTCGCGCTCTTGGATAACACCCAAGCCCGATTTTTAAACCGCTGGGTGGATGTAGAATTCGCAGGGACAAGCCCTTGGGTAAAGAGCTTGAAGCGCATGAGCATGCCGATCGCCCATGGCGAGGGTCGCCTCTACGCCCCCGCCGAAATCATCGACCGCCTTGAGCGCCAAGAACTCGTTGCGGCTCGCTATGTGAGTGGGGCAATTTGCGACTACCAACATCTTGAACACAATCCGAACGGATCCATCAATGCCATCGCTGGACTTACGGATGAAACAGGACGAATTCTCGGAATGATGCCGCACCCGGAGCGGGCCATGTTGTTCACCCATCGGCCTGACTGGACCCTCAAACGCGAACAACTCAAACGCGCGGGAAAAGAAATTCCGGATGAAGGAGAAGGGATGAAGATATTTCGCAACGGAGTGAGCTACTTTGCGTAAAATCCGAAATCCGAATATCGAAATTCGAAACAAATCCAAAAGTTAAAATACTAAATTCAAAAACAATTTTATATTTTTTTCGATTTCGATTAATGGTTTGATAGCTCTAGTATTGCACAAACTGCAGATTTCAGCCTTACGGATTTTCCATTAACTCTTTCGAATTTAATTTTTGTTTCGGATTTCGTGCTTCGAATTTCGAATTTATCCAACGGCAACAACTGCGCCAAAGACTTCCTTTACCCCAGCTTCTTTGAGTACACGGGTCGCCTCTTCCATTGTCGAGCCCGTTGTCCAGACATCGTCGACGAGGAGGATTTTTGACGGGATCAAGTCCGAGGATGACAGCGGAACCCGAAACGCTCCGGCAATATTTGCCGGCCTTGCATGGTGCTCAAGCGTTGCCTGCGCTGATGTATTACGGACGCGTTCGAGCAGATCCGGCACGTACGTCCAACCGCGCTGCGCAGCAATGGTCTGAGCAATGATGCCGGCCTGATTAAATCCGCGCTCCAGCAATCGACGAGGACTCAACGGAATAGCGACCACGATGCCATCGCCATCGAATGAACATCGCTGTGCGAGTATCTGTCCAAGGACAATGCCAAGATGTCGGCGTAGTCCAAACTTAAGCTCTCGAACCGCCGCTTGGAGCAATGGATTGGCATACGAGCCAATCCACGCGAGCGTTGCGGGCAGAGTTTCGGAGGGACAGCGATCACACCGGCTACCGGGCACTGTGGGTCTCTGACAATAAAAACAACGAGGCGCCATCACCAAGGCGCTCAACTGTTGCTCACAAGATAGACAACAATGCGTTCGTTCAATGCCGCATCCGATGCAATAGATGGGCATCACCAGATCGAATACTACTGTGCGTATCCGCTGAATGAACCCGCGCCCAATATGCGTTGATTGCTCCATACAGCGCTCTCCACTTTCCATAATCCTTCTTCCCGCACAAAGGTGATGGTTAAATCTTCCAGCAGGTATCGTGCGTTGGACAGGACCCCGCGCGTTTCTTTGCGTTGTGTTTGCACAAAGATGACGGTCCGGTCACTTTGCTGCTGCTTAATCGCCGCCGATAAGGTCGTCGTCGCCATGCCATAATATAGATCAGCAGAGCCGGTGGGCGTAGGTTTCCGGTCTTTGATTAATTGATCCGCCCATGCATTCATGTTCTTACTCATGAGGAAGCGCAATCGCTCAAGATTTTCAAAGCCGCCCGTACTTGAGAAACTCCCATAGACGCTGGCAAACGAATAAGCAATGCTTAAGAGCTCATCGTTGGTTCCCCTCTCTACACGCTGGGTGCGGTCGATGACGGGTGTCGGTGTCGTTGGCGGCGCTGGAGGTGGTGTGGATGTTGCGGTGGGCAATGTCCCGCCCGATGGACTCCCCCCAAGGCCGCCCGCGGGAACATTGGTGGAGGACGGTGTCGGCATCGTTGAGGAGGTTGGTTGCGAAACGTACTGGGGCGAATCCCGTCGCAGCAACCACGAACCAAGACCCACAACAATAGCAATAATTGCGGAACCTAGAATCCCAAACCCGATAATGCGCATGCGAAGGTCTAACATATGCGGGATGTCAGGTCCCAGGTCCCAGGACCGAACTAAACGTTTATCGCCGATACTGGAACCTAACACCTGGACCCTGGAACCTTAATTCGATTGTTGCCGTCGTCGTTCAAAATCTTCCTTTGCCTGTTCAATCTCGAGCAACTGCCGCGGATCCGATGTAATGATTTGATCTTCGGTGTAGCTGGCCACCACCTTGATCGCTGCATGCTTATCCCCGGCAAAAAAGATTCCTTCCCCGACATTGCCTTCCAGCAATAGGTACTTCTCCCCTTCGGTGAGTAAAAACGTTTTTTGCACGAGATCGATGGCCGCCGGAGCTTGCCGCAGTAACATTTGGAGAGCCGAATTGTTGAGCATGGGCTTGCCGTGCTCGGAGCTTAAAAAATCTGTTACGTCTTGGGTAATCGTGGTGATCCCAAGATAATACTTTCGGGCGCGTTTGGTGATGCCAAACAAGAATTTCGCAGAATCATCATGCTGCATGATCCACCAGGCTTCGTCAATGACGAGTATGCGTTTTTTAAGGGAGCTGCGCACCACATTCCAAATATAGTTAATCAACATGAAGATCGCGACGGGCCGCAACTCATCTTCTAAATCGCGTACGCTAAAGACGACTAATTGGCTCTTGAGATCAACATTGGTCGGGTGATTGAGCAGCCCCGCAAATGTCCCCTCGGTATATTTCTTGAGTTTTTCCGCGAGCGCTTCGCCGCCCACCATCCCTTGCAATACTTGGTCTAAATCGCTTAATACCGGAACCTGAAGCGCATGGGTCAAATCGGTCCGGGCGGTAATGTCTTTTTTAGCATACGCTTCCAATACGGCTCGGTCGATGACGGAGTCTTCTTCAGTATTGAGCGCACCGAGCATCAATCGCAGCATCCCCTTCATTTGGATAACAGCAGAGCGAATAATGTCGGCGGTTGTCTCTTCTTCTCCTCGAATGGGCCGTGGCAGATCAAATGGATTGATTTTGGCGTCGGACGAAAGCGAGATGTTGATGTACGTTCCCCCGACCGATTCTGCCAAGTGCTTATACTCCATTTCTGGATCAATAACAATGATATCCACTCCCAACATGAGCGATCGCAAAATTTCCAACTTAACCGTATAGCTTTTCCCAGCGCCGGAGGTTGCAAACACCATCATGTTTGCATTTTGCATGCTAAACCGATCAAAGAGAATCAGGGAATTATTGTGCCGGTTCACCCCGTAGAGCACGCCGTTGTCACTGGTAAGCTCCGAGGAGATAAACGGAAACGATGACGCGCAAGGGCTTGAGTTCATGTTAAAACTGACCTGGAGTTCGTCGATCGCGATCGGCAGGGTCGAAGTAAACCCTTGTTCCGCTTGATAGAGGACTTTCCGAGAATACACTAAACTGGTACCAAATATTTCTTCGATTTTTTGCGTATAGCGGTCCAATTGCTCTTTCTCTTTTGCGTAGACAGTCACATAGAGCGCAAACTGGAAAAATTTTTCTGTCCCTTGCGTGAGATCGTCGCGCAGCTGCTCCACGTCTTTGAGCGCCACCTCGCGCATGGGATCGCGCGGAGCGCCCTTTTCGGCGTCTGCCACAATCTGCGCCTGCAAAAATCCCACTTTATTGCGCAACTGTTTTAAAATAAATTCTGTACTAATGGGATAAAAGTGCATTGCGATATCTAGCGTCGCGTTAAAATTAATAATCGGCGCAAACCAACCAACGCTGATATAGCGCGGGTATGCCACCACAAAAATCGTCCGCAGATACGTTGTCCCCAATTTTAAGTGATCGGGTTGTATTTCAAAACTCGCCGGAGCGATAATGTCGCGCACCGAAACAATGCCCTTTTGATACGTTTGACGAGCTTGGAGAAGCTTCTTCGCCTCCTCTCGTTCTTGATATTTTTGCAGCTTCACCTGGTCCGCACTCAATGCTGTTTGCGGCACAGTCGGAGCTTGCAATTGTGATGGGCGGAAAGCCATACCTCTGTATTAAATTCGAAATCCTAATATCGAATATCGAAACAAATCCCAAAAATTAAAATACTACTAATAACCAAAAACGATTTTGTATTTTTTAATTTCGGATTTTACGTCTCAACGTTTAACGAGTGCACATCCGCCATATGCTGCGGTTCGGCAACATCGGGATTGTATGTGGTGTAGAGCATCTCGATAAGTTGCTGGGTGTTCAGTTGCTGGACTTTAAGACCCATCGCGGACAATCCATTATTCACATGATCGACTCGCTGCGCCAACGAAAGCCGCTTGGCCTGGAACCGATCATCTTTGAGCCGGATCACCGAAGAAGGGCTGGCCACATCGCGCATGCGCGCCCAGAACCCCTTGGGCTGATTGAGCGATGCCGCTCCCTCTCCGGAATACGGCACAACCACAAAAAACGATTTGGACATGATCTGCCCGATGGAAATCAGCTCCACGATAAATTGACGATAGTCCGCGATCTGCAACCGCAACAGGTCATTGGTTTGCTCCCGTTCGGTTTGTTCGAGTTGGCCAAGGTATTTATCGATATTCAAACGACGGGACTGGATAACAATCTCCAACGGGAAATCAATCGCATTCAAGAATGAAACATAGGATTGCACGACCGCATTTTGCTCATCCTCGCTTTTTAGACCAAAGTTAATCGAGGACGTTGCCAAGACAGCCCGTAAACTGGAGTCTTTCATCATCAACACATCGTCGCGGATTTCAGCGATGTCCAGATATTTTTGAGTGGATGGCAGGCGTTTGCTCATATCTCATCCCCCGTATATTTCCCTCCGGTGTCTAAGACCATCACCAAGTCCCGTAAGGTCTGCGCGGTGGGCGCTTTCTTTTGGGTTACCCCATCGCTTGCCGGCCGGAGGATCACCGGATGGAGTTCTTTGACGACCATTTCTACCGTTGCCACATCTATTTCTTTCCGCCAAACTCGAATGCTCGGGCGCTTGAGCGTCTGGATCACATTGAGGATAAAAAAATGGAATGGGCGCCCGTTAATCTTCAGGAACGCAACAATCGAACCGGCCGTGAGTTCAAATATTGCCAGGAAGATAAAGAGGGAGAAGTCGGCAGCGGCATACGTTGCCATCACAAACAGCACGGTGACCATCATGATCAAAAATTGACGGGTCGTCACCGGCCCGATGATTTTATCTTCCACGTCGATGAATTGCGGGACAGTGAAGCGTTGCATAGCGCGAAGTTAGGGTCCGGGTTACAGGGCCAGGGGCCAGTCCGACGGGTTTCAAACCAATGTTTACTAAAACCTAAAACCTGGCTCCTTCAATCAATTTCTTAGATCGTTATTCAACTTAGTAATCGCCTGGAAGTCTTCCACGCTTAACGTTGGTTGGCCGGCGTTCTTCCGCTTATTAATCGATTCCTCCAGGCTGGTGCCAGAGAGTACGCTTTCTTGCCCCAGTACGACGTACAAACTATATACTTCGCTGCGTTTCCATGACGTCACCCCTTCCACCCGCTTAGAGTAGTCTTGCGCCTCCAGCTGTTTTATACGGGAGCGGATCCCATCGGCTCGAGCCCCGGCGGTGGCGCCGGATCTCAAATAATCTTCAAGAGTCATTCGCAATTCCTCTACTGGTCCGACAACGATGGGCTTGGGAGCACGGATATCGGCAATTACCGGCTTGCCGGGTTGGGGTTGTACGGTTTGACGAACGATCGGTATTGGCGCTGATCCCGTATCCGGCACAGCCGGTACGATCAAAGCGACGACCGGCGGCGTTGCAATGGCCTTTGCATTTGATTGAGACTCCAAGGCAATGAGCCGTCCTCCGGTGTAAATTTTCCACGCCCCATCAACGTCCTTGACGAGGACTTCGTCGTTAGGGCTGACGGTGGGGAGGAGCATACGAAAATTTCCAATTTCTAATTCCTAATTTCCAATGAAATTGCGAATGTCCAAAATGTGCGCTTTGGTACATTGGGCATTTCATTGGGAATCGGACATCGGGAATTAGGCATTATCCTGCGAGCTCTGCTCGCAGGGCTTTTGCTTTATCCGTCTTCTCCCAGGGCAGGCCCAATTCTGGCCGCCCAAAGTGCCCATACGCCGCGACCGCGCGATACATGGGCTTGCGCAAATCCAGGTGCTGGATGATCATGCCCGGCCGCAGATCAAACACCTTGGCAACCGCATTGGCAATCAATGTGTCGTCATACAATCCGGTACCAAAGGTATCCACACGGATCGAAAGCGGCTCCGGAACGCCGATCGCGTAGGCGACTTGTACTTCTGCCTTGGTTGCGACACCCGATGCCACAATATTCTTTGCCACCCAGCGTCCTGCATAACAACCTGAGCGGTCCACTTTCGTCGGATCTTTGCCCGACAATGCTCCACCGCCATGCCGCGCCATGCCGCCGTATGTGTCGACAATGATTTTGCGCCCGGTAAGGCCGGTGTCTCCCTGCGGGCCGCCGACGACAAACCGTCCGGTCGTGTTCACAAAAATTTTCAAATCCTTCCAGCGTTTTTTGGTATTCTCCTGCCAACTGGTCTCTGGAACCTGGCCCCTGATACGAGGTCCCAGGTTCGAGGTTCCAGGCGCCAGAGCTTTGTCGAAAAGAACGGGCTTGATGACGTTTTCGATCACTTCCTTGCGCAATTTTTCTAAACTAAGGTCAGGGTCGTGCTGCACTGCAAGCAATATGGTGTGGATGCGCACCGGCACATCGCCTTGGTATTCAACCGTCACCTGGCTCTTGCCGTCCGGCCGCAACCCCTTGATGATGTTTTTCTTGCGCACTTCTGCCAACCGCTGGCACAGCATATGGGCCAGGGTGATGGGCAGGGGCATCAGCCAGGGAGTTTCGCGGCAGGCGTAGCCAAACATGAGCCCTTGGTCTCCGGCGCCCACGCTGGCTAAATCCTCCTTTACGATCTTGCCGCCTTTGCCTTCCACATACCGGTCCACACCCAGTGCGATATCAGAGCTCTGCTTCTGGATTGCGACCATGAGTCCGGAGGTTTCCCATTGGAACCCATATTCAGCATTCGTATACCCAATGTCTTTGACAACAGACCGAACCAACACGGGAATATCCACGTAGGTGGAAGTGGTAATTTCGCCGGCCACGACGCACACGCCGTTGGTCAGCAACGCCTCGCAAGCAACCCGGCCGCGCGGATCGTCCTTTAAAATCGCGTCTAAAATCGCATCCGAAATTTGATCTGCCATTTTATCGGGGTGGCCTTCGGTCACAGACTCCGAGGTAAACAAACTCAAGCCAGGACTGTGAGGATTGGTCATAGCAACCATGTTAAAACAAGAATAAGTAGGTTTATTATAGCCTAAACAATCACGAATGACTAATTCTCTGGTATTTTGTAATTCTTATTTCCCATTAAAGTCATTCCACAGGAACGTTTCATTCTTCCGGTCATAGTACGCCATCTGCAAAAACTCTGGCTTGCCTTTGCGTTTGAGGATATTGCCAACGTGCACGGCTTCGCGGGCCGCGAGCTCATCCGTAAGCCCCGCGCGCTTGCCATAAGCGAGCCTGAGAGCGTTCGCGAGATTGGCGGGCGTCAACGGTTTGCCGGCTAATAGGGGGAACAGCCCCCCGGTCTCTGCCATGGTGCGGATTTCGACGATCGGGTCGGGGATTTCCCTTGAAGCCCCCTCTCCCATGGGGAGAGGGGCAGGGTGAGGGGATTGCGCCGGCCGCGCAGATTCCATGGGTACAGACACAAACGGCGCCATCCTTCCCGGGCGAGCAATCGCCGGCTTAGGGTCGGCAGAACGAACCGGCACAGCGGCTCTTGCACTTGCGGTCGTCTCTGCCGCTTTCTGCTTTGCTTCAAACTCCTCCTTCCACAACGCTTCATCCACCAACTTTTTTAAATAAAACTCCTGGCTGCCGGGCAATGGATCGGGGAATAATAAGTAATCGTCGAATTGGATGATTTTTCGCAGGAGCTGTTTTTGACGCCGGCTCAACTTTTGGACATTGGGATTGCGATTGACAAACGTGACTTCCTCCATGGCCCCGCGCTCTACCCCGCGATCATAGGTGGCGCGGTATTCATTGAGCCATGCACGCACTTCGGGCGGGACTTCCTTCCCATTCTTGCGCTGAATATACTCATCCCCCAGGCGCTGCGTATTGACTTCGAGGGCATCGAGCACTGTTTGGAGCACGGCAGGCTCAATCCGATAGGCGATGGACCGTAACTGCTCATCGAGTACCAAACGGGGATCATCATGATGGTCGAATACGTCCACGATGTGTTCCTTGTAGAGGATGCCAATCTCCGAGGAGTTCAAACTCAAGAACGCCATAAACGCAGCCCGGGCCCACAGCTTCCAAAATCGCTCTACGAGGGCGGGGTCTGTTTTGGTTTCGTCCAACAATTCCGGCTGCTGCTTAAAAAGATTAAGGATGTTGCGCGCATCCCCCCACTCGCCACCGATTTCGATGTCCGCGAGGCTCTGTTCGAGTTCATCAATGTTTGCGGTTTGGGGGTCTTTTTCGAGCATACGAGTTTCTAGGTTCTAGATGCTAGGTTCTGACTCTAGACTTCACGTTGTAATTGTTCCGTCATGCTGTTTAACATTCTCATGACTTCGTTGAGT
>JACRJV010000012.1 GCA_016215325.1 Candidatus Uhrbacteria bacterium | reverse complement strand
CCATGATTTTGACCGAATTAGTGCTGAGAGGGTCCACCATAGGCATTGCTTGCTTAGCCTGCCATAAATGAACCCAAGCTGTCAATTACAAACTTCTATTCTTGTTGCAACACCTTTTTATCGCCCATAAGATCCTCCGAACTAACATCTTGCAACCTCTCCTCTAAATCAGCAACACGATCTTTGATCTGCTCAACAGCGCCACCGTTTTCAATGTATTTGGTAATCGCGTCATGAATGACTTTTGCCTTTTGGCGAGCTAATGTGTCTTCTTTTGGGTCGACACTCAGGCGGACAACAATATGGCCGCTCTCTTGTACCTGAATTTGAGCAATTTCCTGATCATCCGTATCAAACTGTTTTTTAAATCCATCGGCAGTAAAACAGGAATCATACTTGCAGACGACCCCCATCTTCTTTTGGAGACGCCCGGGTACCTCGATATACACAACATATTCTCCCACTTGTTTTGGAGAACTCATCGGCCTGTTATAAGAGTAGTTAGTGATCCCATCTGTTCCTACATGAATCCCGGGTTGTTGCTCATCTTTACGAAGACCATTGGTCGCCATCGCATCGACATAATGCTCGCCCACTCCCTGTATTGCCCGAACAAAACCTCTAAAATCAAATGTGGCAGCCGTTAAGGACCCCAAAGCTCTTACGTCCGTATTATACAGCCGCGAAAACTCTTCCGAACTGATGACGGGCAATCCGTCATGGAGTTCTTGTGCAACAACTTCGCCGTTGCCTGCTTTCCCTTGCTGGCACTGCTCGCAGTTTCTTGCAACATTCCCATGCTGACATCGCGCGATGGCAGGGACATTACTTGATACTTCGAGCATATGAAAACTCTATAAAATAATAAGATTTACTTCTCGTTGGATATATATTTGTATGCGAGCATCCCCAACGGTGCCCCAATCACGGGCCTAACAGATACATGGCTGTTATTGAGGGTTTTGCGGTACGAGTCCATGACCGGATAGCAAGATGCTTCACTTCAAATACTCATCTCTTTTAGCAATTGTGTGAGCTCTCTTTGCCCGCTGAACGGGTTCGCATATCTTATTTTATCAAGATATTGCGAAAAGAGAGGGTGTGCCGTTCGAACATGTTGCTCAATTTCCGTATCGTCGCCCTCAACCGCAATCCAATCCTCTAACGTATCCTCGCTGATGGCACCTTGATCAATCATGCTCTGGACAACTTGTCGTTCGGTCAAATAGTGAAGCTCACCTGAGGGGAGACTATAGATTTTCCCCCGTCTGCGTTCCGTCATCGCTTCGTTGACCCACCTGTATTTGTTCAATCCAACACGACGCTGACCCATAATGTGGTCGGTGGGGTCCTTGGGTTGTTGCGGTTGTTGCGGGCCATGCCCGGTGGATGCATGACACAACTCATGCGATAGTTGATTTGGAATATTTGATTGTGACCACTCGAGAAGACCGTGGAGTTCAACGGATACAGTGGGACTATCTTCATTGGCAGAGTATGCCGCTTCCCAAAATGGTCGAAGTCGGCCCCGAAATACTGCACTCGCGCTGAGATATTCATCGGCGATCGAGATGGTCGCTGTGCGAACGCGCTTAATCGCCTCAACTGATAACTTTGCCCCGTAGACTTGCTGGAGCCGACGTAGGGTTTCTTCGCGAACGCGTTGAATAACTTCGATCTGTTCACGAAGGCGTTCTTGGAGCGCCATTGCTCGCAAGAGCGAAAATTGTTTAAATAAATTCACCCATAGATTAATGATCTCGTTGTCGAGAACTTGCTCTCGCTCGATTGCTCGGGATGTTACTATGAACAATTTTTCAAGAAAAATCATTCGCTCGTTCACCACTTCGCTCATCGCACAGGCCAAACTTGCACTCTTGATGGTCTCGACACGACCCTCCTCCAATGGTATTTCAGCAATCAATTCTGAAAATTTACTCTGATCTACTGCGTCGATCACAACCCCCAACCGCTGGTCAGTGACCATTTCTTGCATCATGCGTGTCCAACCGCCTTTGCAACGACCATCTTCGACCTGACATGTTTTCTTTGCTTGGCGTATAAAGCCGTCGAGAGCTTTAATACGTTCGGACTGCGATTCTGATGAAAGTGGAGATAAAAGATCTGTTTGCCACTGGCAGATAGTCTTTTGGTATTGAAAATTTAGTAAGAAATCCCTTTCCAATCGCTGCTCACTACCAATCTTGGGGTCCTGTCCATTAACCGCCTCTGATCCGATTGCTGGATGTTCACCAAACATATACAAATTTTTCTGCGATGTTATCTACTCAAAATACGGCACATTCCACCATTCATATGGATCCACAAAGCGCTGTTTTCGATCCAACTTGCCCAGCTGCTCCATCTCTTGCTTGGAAAGTTCAAAGTCAAAAACCTCAACATTGCTTTTGATGTTCGCAGAGGTCACGCTTTTGGGGATCACCACCGTGCTGCGTTGGATCCCCCATCGCAACAAAATTTGCGCTGGGCTTCTGTGATGAACGTTGGCGATACCAATGACCACCGGATCATCCACAATATGCCCATGATCCCCATGGCCATGCGTTTGCCCAGGCCGGCCCAACGGCGAATAGGCTGTGACTGCAATATTTTTATATTGGCAAAAATCGACGAGTTTTTGCTGGCTGTTGTACGGGTGCAATTCAATTTGGTTCATGGCCGGGGCAATGCGCGCATACGAAAGCAGATCAATAAGCATGGGCCCTGTAAAATTCGCCACCCCAATGGCTTTGACAAGCCCCTCGCTCACCAACTGCTCCATCGCCTGCCAGGTGGATTGGAGCGAAATCGACAATGTCCGCAAAACGCCATGTTCATCCAAGGGCTCCCCTCGATGATTCTGTTCATCTTGCGCTGTCACATGGGGCGTTGCCAACCCCCAATGCACGAGATAGAGATCGAGGGAGTCGAGTTGCAAATCTTGGAGTGTTTGCTTGCAAGCTGGTGCAACATCCTCTGGAGCATGGGCGGTGTTCCAGAGCTTGCTGGTGACAAACACCTGCTCGCGCTTAAGTTGCCCCTTTGAAAAAACAGTATGGAATGCTTGGCCAATTTCTTTCTCATTGCGGTAGACCGCCGCGCAATCGATGTGCCGATACCCGATGGACAGCGCGTATTCAACCGCAGCGCCAACCTTGCCCGGCTCTGATTGCCAAGTGCCTAGGCCCAAGAGAGGTATGCTCTGGCCAGTATTGATGGTAATGGAATGATCCGACTCCATACTTTTTTCTGAAGTATACTGTTACGATGAAGCTGAACTGACTTCCCCCACAAAATTCTTATGGATTACGTTCTGAAGATCTGTATGAGACCGATATCCCTGACCCAACGCCCACATCAACTTCACTTGAAGTGCATCATCGGTGAGATCCCCGGTAAAGATTGCACCCGCGTCCAATGCGGACTGCCCCGGTTCGTACAGATCGGAGTGCGTCCGCCCCCCAAAAAATTTTGTCGTGATGAAAATCGGTACTCCACGTTTGCTTGCTTCTTTAATGAGTGGGATAAACGAATAACCACCAACAGTGGGGAGATTACCCGCGCCCAGAGAACGCAGAATCAACCCGTGGCACTTCTTCGAACGAACAATGTCCAGCAGGACATCCGACTGCAAGCCGGGCATGATGTCAATAACAAGAATGCTGCTATCAAATTGGTCTCGAACCTCCAACGACGAACGGGTCTGTATCCGACGATACGCCTGATCGCTAAACATTACGCCTGTAGCGGAAATGCGAGCAAGGGGTGGGAATAGCGGAGAGTCAAAGGCGGTGAAGCTCGCTTCGCTGATTTTTGTTGTCCGTACTGCCCGCAGAGCCCGGTCCCCGAACACAATCATAACTTCGGCAATTTTCTGATCTGACGCCTCTATAACTGTTTTAACGCTATTCTCAAGATTAAATCGTGCGTCCGATCCAAACGCCATCAACGGAAGTTGTGAACCCGTAAACACAACCGGAATCTGAAGGCCCCGCCCCAACGCCAATGCCGTGGCCGTTGCAGTAATCGCCATCGTATCAGTCCCATGCGTTACAATGATACCATCATACCGAGTGTTCACCCTCCCAATTCGACGAGCTAATGTAGACCAATGGCCAGGGTTAACATTTGAACTATCAAGATTCTCAAGCTGTTCGCAAACAATGTTCGCTTTCTTCCCAAGAGTTGGAACGATTACAAGAAATGATTTGGCACTCCAATGAGGTCGTAGCGCACCCCCCCCCCGACCCTGCGTCATGCCAATAGTCACACCCATTACGATAAAAAGGATTTTCTTTTTCATAATACCCAGTAGTTCTACCAAAAAAAACGTGTCAAGACAAGAGGGTGCTCGCTTCTGCCCGGACGTCAGACGCTACCCGTTCGATTCCTACTTTTCACTCACATAACTCCTCTGTTCAGAGGAGTTATTTTGGCGGGGGCGGTAGGAATTCCGCCTCGCCCTTCGGGCTTCGTTGCCCTGGGCAGCGCCAACCTGCCACTGGCAGCTTGGCGATCACTCGCTACAGCTCGTTTCTGCCCGTTCGATTCCTTCTTTTCACTAAAATAACTCCTCTGAACAGAGGAGTTATTTTGGCGGGGGCGGTAGGAATCGAACCCACGTCAGCCGTTTTGGAGACGGCTGTTCTACCATTGAACTACACCCCCACATGATAAAATCACAAATCTCAAATTTCAAATCTTAACGGATGTATCCACCGATTAATATATCATTGCCGATTTTTTCGCTCGTCACATCTTTTAAGCGCGTTGCATCGCTCAAGCGCTCCAACGGCTCTCCTTCCACCAGCGTCGGGGTATCGCGCCCGCCGATGAGCAATGGAGCATACCACAAATACACTTTATCAACAAGCCTTGCCTTCAAGGCGCTCGCAATCAATTCTCCGCCCCCCTCGATCATCAAACTGGTAATCCCCTGCTGATACAGGCGCTTGAGTGCGTCTTTAAGATTCACTTGCCCTGTGGAGGTTTCAGCAGCCACAATCACTTGCGCGCCCGCTGCAACCAATTCTTCGCGGCGAATCAGTGGCGCATAGGCCGTGGTCACCACGATCACTGCCCCCTGCTTTGCTTCGAATACCTTTGCGGATACCGGAGTCTCGCAATGGGAATCAATAATGACTCGCGCAGGCGTTGATCGGTGCCCAACCCGAGCGGTCAACCGCGGATTATCAATCTGGATGGTTGTAATCCCTACGCCGATCGCATCTACGCGGCTGCGCAGATCATGGACGCGCCGGAATGCGGCGCCAGAAGAAAACTCCCCTTTAGAAGACTTCCCCTTCTGCCAAGTAATTTTGCCATCCAGCGACACCGCGGTGCTCACCAGTACAAAGGGTCGTTTGCGCGCAAGGCTCACGAGAAAAACCTCATGAAGCTGCTCACACTCTTTTTGGAGAACGCGGCCGATCACTCGAACCCGACGCGCGGATAACCATCGCGTGCAACCACCGGCATTCTTGGGGTTGGGGTCGCGAGCGCCCCACACCACCGTGCGAATCCCACTACCCACAATCCATTGGGAGCACGGTTCGCAATCCGTGTAGTCATTATGATGGCACGGCTCAAGAGTCGAATAAAGAGTTGCCCCTTTTGCTCGGTTGCCGAGCCGTTTGAGGGCATGGACTTCTGCGTGCTCACGACCCTTTGGTTGCGTAAAGCCTCTGCCGACGACGCGCCCCCCCTTGACGATAACGCATCCCACCGAGGGGTAGGGGCTGGTGGTGCCCTCTCCCCGATGGGCTTGGTCCATTGCCAAACGCATGAACTCTTCGTGGCCTCGGAGTGACACAGGATTAGATCTTGGTTTCTTTATGCTTGGTATGATGACCGCAGGTAGTACACAACTTATTCATTTCCAACCGCGCCTTCAGTTTCTTTTTGTTCTTCTTAGAATAATAATTCACATGGCGGCAGTCCATGCATTCGAACCCGATAAGGTTGTCTTGGCTCATACGAAGTAAATTAAGTGAAGTAAGCAAGATAAGTAAATTAAGCTCTGTGGCTTATCTCGCTTATCTTGCCTATCTCGCTTTGCTGATCCTGGAGCCGGAGAGAGGATTTGAACCCCCGACCAACGCTTTACAAAAGCGCTGCTCTACCACTGAGCTACTCCGGCTTAATGCTTACGCGAGCGACCGAGCAGCGGGGGCGTTGCGCCGATCAAACTCTCCCATCGCCTTATAATAACTGATTGCAGAACGAACGTCGTCTGCGGCGCTTCGTTCCCGCCCTTGAATCCAGGCAACGGCATCCAATTGTTCGATCGGCAGCCATTGCCATTGCGAAAACTCTTTTTTATCAAGCGCAACACCTTTGCCATTAAGATACTTTTGAAAAAGGCAAACGTACTTTACCCCTTGAGTAACTTTACGACCAGTGGGAAAAAATGAGAACGACGCCACTGGCGCTAGTGCACGCGATTCGACTCCAAAGGATTCACGAATTTTGCGTTCCGCCGCTTGCTCGAGCGTTTCGTCCATACGAGCGCGTCCCACCCCGCAATCCCATTGGGAAGGATAATAGACCTGATCACTCGTCCGCTGCGCACACAACACTTCCAACGAGTTAAATGTCGGCCGCAGGCAGATGGCGCCCACTTGCAGCGTGTTATGCGTCGATGGCTCGGCAACGGATTTCGGCCAGACAATAAGCGCCACGGCAATTGCCAACAAACCGACGTCTCGGAAGGTGACAAACCAATCACCCGAAAAAATCAGAACCCCCATCAACAGCAAGGCTGTGAAAACCGCAGCCCATCGCACGGTCTTCGGATACAATAATCCTACAGCAAGAACGATATGGGCAATCCCATGCATGATCACGGTGGGAGTCTCTTTGAGCGGACTTGCCGCCAACGCAAATGCAGGGAAAAAACCCAACCACACCTGGGGTTGGATCATCATGTCGATTCCGGCATAAATGAGCGTTGCTGCCAGGCCAATACGCAGTATCCAAAACGCCGCGATGATCATAAGGGGTGGTGGGCAGGGAGGGATTCGAACCCCCGAAGGCGCAAGGCCAGCACGTCTACAGCGTGCCCCGTTTGACCACTTCGGTACCCGCCCAATCAAATTATCTGGAGCCGTTGCGCGGAATTGAACCGCGGACCTACTCCTTCGCTTACACCTCTTTTTACCCACCTGCATCGCTATGCGAAAGCATTGCGGGCAGGGACAACACTTATAAGAGGGCTAGACTGTATATTAACCCCGTATTTCACTACTGGGTCCCCTTGTCAGTCGTTCGGGCCCTGACGAATGTCGGGCCACGGTCTTGACCGTGTGTCGGCCGTTAACCGTTATTCGGGATTCATCCCGATGTTACCATCGGGATGGGCAGGGGTTGCGTCCCCACCATGGAGTTGCTCTACCAGCTGAGCTACAACGGCATGTTCGATCACTATGAAGCACTTCTAAACAATTAATATCAGTCATTTTACAGGGTTGACGCGAGAGCTCCCGTCTCATCGATCCTCTTTTGGAAATCGGCAATTTTTTGATTTTCCGGATTGGCAATTTTCAATTTTTCAAGAGCATCCCTCGCGAGGTCAAGATTGCCATCCAGTATAGCATTCTCTGTGAGAAGATCAAGCGTGCGGGGGTTATTCGGCTCAATCTCGATGGCTTTCTGGAGCGCCTTGATCGCTTGAGAATACCGCTCACATTCTTTTGCCGCTTCCGCCCATCGATGATAATAACCAATGGGCGTTTTCTCCTGTAAGAGCCGTGCCACAAATTTGTACGTTTCCATCGCTTCTTTCCATTTACCCATATTCCAATACACTTCGGCTAACCCTTCGTATGCGCGCAAGTGGGTATTCTGCATCGTCAGGACCTCGATAAATTTCGCCTCGGCCTGCCCCCAATCTTCCTTTGCCATTTCGGCATCGGCCGCATCCAACATCGTTGTAATCCGTTCTACTTTCTGGGGACCGGTTAATTTCAGCGCTTCCACGTTTTTTCGGTAGCGCTGTTCCAATTCTATTAATGCCTGATACCACCTCTTCGTTATACTCACGGCGCTGCTGATAATCGGGCGCGCATAAGTCTTGATGGTTGACCACCATTCTTCCATTTGCCGTTCGGCCCTGCGCACCACCAATTCTTTCTTCCGATGATATTCTTGTTCGTGGCGGTCCAATTGTTCAAATGGGATAAACCAATGTCCGCGGTGGCGCCAAAGTAATGTCGCCAGCGCAGCGATCGAAAAAACAAAAACAATCTCCATGATGATGACAATATTGCTCATACCAAGCGACTGCCCTTATCGTGAACAGCCAAAACAAGACGGGAGAATGATTCCGCTTTCCAACTCGCCCGTCCGACTAACACTCCATTGACATTGGGCAACTGACAGATCAAGGGGAGCGTCATCTCATCAACCGCCCCGCCATACACAATCAACGAATGTTTGATGGGCAGCCGATCGAGTATTTGACGGATCCATCGATGCGTTTCTGTGATGATGGTGGGGCTTGCGGCGGCACTGCCCCCGATTGCCCAAACTGGCTCATATGCCACAATCAATGCCGTCAATTTCTCTGGCAATGGCTGTAAAGCGTGTCGTAACTGTGACCGAAGGGCGACTTTTGTTTTACCGATCTTCCGTTGCTGTGCATCCTCGCCGATACAAAGGATGGGGGTAAGCCCAGCGGCAGTGGCTTGGATCACTTTGGCATGAATGAGTTCGTCTGTTTCGCCATTCCAACGACGACGTTCAGAATGTCCAATGAGCGCATATTGACAACCAATTTCTTTGATGTCGGTTGCCGGTATTGATCCGGTATGAGCGGGTTCCCCGAATGCACTGCAATCTTGCGATCCCAAAAATAATGCGCGATCGACTTGGCGTACAATCGACAGTGAAAGGAAGCTGGGCAGAATGACGGCGTGCTTGCGGCTCGCAGGGGTCGTTAATTTTTCAAATTGGTCAACCCAGCCCCTTGCTTCAGAGCAGGGCACGCCCATTTTCCAATTGGCGATAATTAACGGATTGGAGAGAATCATAGAGAAAATTGTTCTGCGGGGTTCATTGTAAACGCCCAACGCAGAAGTTCATCCGCCTCAATAAAACGTCGGTCAAAGGTTGAAGATCCTAATACAACGGCAATCATACGCCGAGCCCCCTGGGAACTGACTGCCTCTACCGCAACATTATAGCCCGATTCCGGGATGTACCCCGTCTTCCCACCGATGACAGAATATCCTTCGGTCGACGCAGTGGGGTGAATCAACTCATTCGTCGAAAAGGTAGTGTATTGCTTTAACGGTTTATTATCCGCGGAATACGTCCACCACTGGTAACGGGCGGCACCAAGCGCGGAGGCAATCTCACGCCGAGACAATGCCAATGCCAATATCCGGGATATATCTTCGGCGCTGCCAACAGTCGTCGGCGCAAGCCCGGTGGGATCGGTAATATAGACAGTTGTCCAACCATGTAATTGGGCCATTTCGTTCATTGCTTGCACAAGCGATGCCCGCGTCAAGCCCACGGAGCGTGCAATAGCTTCAATGCCGGTATTGGAAGAACGAATCAAGGTGACGGCAAACAGATCATACAGCTCGAGACGATCACCGACCCGTACCACCGGCTCTCCTTCCCGCACATCTCCTGACGTAATTTCTACCAACTGTTCCCAATCATGCACCCGATCAACCAGTACGAGCGCGGCAAGCAACTTGGTAAGACTCGCCATAGGGTACGGTGTGAGCGCCTGTCGCTGCCCGACAACACGACCACTCGATATATCCATGACAACGGCATGACGGGCTGTAAGGTTGCGCTCAATAGAAACGGGCAGTGGTATCGGCAACACCACCGGCGCACTCTCGAGCGTCACGCGTGGCGAACCGGCCGCTGATACCGGCGTTTGAGGCGCTTGAGGAGCGTCCAGCTCTTTGGTGATCGTGGCATCAACAAACAACGGTCGCAGTTGTGTCAGTGTCGCAATCAACAACAACCCAACAGCCACCCCAACGATTTGTCGCAATCGTTTGTTATTCATACATCGCCCGCAACAGCATTTATTTTTTCATTGCTATGCAACAGGGCATACTCCGGCAATTCTTCAACCCGTGAGATGCCCAAGCTGCGAATGCACTCCATCGTCAGGCAATACATCCGCTCTTTCGCAATTTCTTCCTCTAGGATTAGACCACGCAACATCAAATTGCGCAAAATAAGCGCACAATTGACTCCACGGATTTGGTCAAGTTCTGACTTGCGGATCGGCCCACGGTAGGCAATGATCGTCAACGTCTCTAATGCCGGCCGGGTCAACTCCCCGGTTGTTTCTTCGCGATAGAGTGCCGAAACAAGAGCACCAAACCGCGGATGGCTCATCAATTGTATGGTATTGCCCTGCCGCAGAACCTGCAACCCTCTGTTCTGCCCTCTATACCACTGATCAAGCGCTTCGACCGCTTCTTGCGCTTGCGACGAATCACAATGCAATAACTGCGCGATCGTGCTCATCGATAATGGCTTAATCGAAACAAAGAGGATTGCTTCCAACGCGGCCTGGAGCTCTTGGGGTTGACTCATAATTTTTCAATCGTCATGTCCGAAAACAAATCTGATTGCTGGATGCGGACCGACCGTCGCTTGACCAGTTCCAACAGCGCAAGGAAGCTAACAATAATCTCTGTACGGTTCTTGCGGTCCCCCAGGAACGAACGGAAGCTTGTTTGGATTCTGCTGGCCAGGTGGGTTACGAGATCCGTCATTCGTTGCTGCAACGTCACTGCACGATCAACTAATTGGCGAATGAGGACCTTGGGGGGCACCAACGCCGCGACGAGTCGCTCCATACTGCGGAGGAGATCAATTGCAGACCAGCCGAGCGGGGGGCGGAATTGGACCACCCATGCTTCCGGCGCTTTCGTCCTGGGATACGAATGCTGATCATTGTTCCACCGCTGCAGCAACACAATCGTCTTTTCATGGAATTGTTGGTAAATCTTGAGTTGATCCACCAGCGATTCTCCCTCCTCTTCGGGTTGCTCAAGTTGCGGTAATAACACCTTCGATTTCATGAGCAATAATTTGGACGCAATCACAATATAGTCCGCAATCTCTTCTGTCGGTAGCGAACCTTCAAACACATAGCGGTGGTATTGCTCTGTGATTTGTGCGAGCGACACTTCGGTGATCGGCAATTTTTCCCGTTCGATGAGCTGCAATAGCAAGTCGAGCGGACCTTCGAACTGCTCAATGGCAATTGGCTGCATACCCCCACGGTCAAGACTCAATTCCTCTTCTTTTTTATCACCGGGGCGCGCACGGAAAAATCGGCAACTTTTGCTTGAGTGGCGTCCAGCAAAGCCTTAGCGGAAAGATGCAGTGACTGTTCGAATGAGCCCGTAGAAACAAGAATTTTCTTCATCTTCGAAAGCGTTCGATCAACAACGACCGGCATATTCCCATAGAGAACTCCAAATGGCGTGATCCCTCCTCGGCGGATCTTCATTACGGTTTGCTGCACGGATTCTTTTGCCATGGTGACCTGCTTGGCCTTGAGCACCTTTTTGAGTTTGCTCAAATCCACGCGGCGGTTTCCCGGCAACACCGCGATCCAATGGTTGCGATCAACCACAATGATAACGGATTTGGCGATCGTGTCTAATTTTTTCTTGAGCGTCGCTGCGAGATCATAGGCAGTGTAGACCTTCCGGTGATCTACCACATCGTATCGAACCTTTCCTGCTTCGAGGTGCTTGAGAAGCTTTTTGGAAATGGACATACAGTATAAATTTCAAATTCCCAATTTCTAATTTCCAATGAGACGGGCATTGGACATTTTGTTGGGAATTAGATATTAGGCATTGGAAATTACGATGGCTGAAGTGGGAGCGCTTGCTGAACTCCGCGCAATTTTTTCGCGATCTTCCTGCCGTCCGGTGTCAGTCGTACTTCATGAACAAACCACTTTTGTTGTGTCCGGATACCGACTCCCGTCAAACACCCCTTGTCAATCAAATTTTCCAATGTTTTTGTGACGGTATTCTGCGTATCCTTGTATCGCACTGATCGTGATGGCGCCGCCTGATGCGCATACCAATCATCCAGTGCTTTTTTCTTGAGCCTTTTTTGATCGAAGCACTGGAGGAGAATGGACTTTTGCAGAGTGCTCAACCGCATAGGCGTTGCTTAATCGTGGGCAACTTTGATATGGAGTTCTTTTAGCTGCTGGGCGTCCACTTCGGAAGGCGCCCCCATCATCACATCTTCTGCTCTGCCATTTTTGGGGAATGCCGTAATCTCTCGAATGTTCGGCTCGTCCCGCAACAACATCGCCATGCGCTCAATGCCGGGCGCAAATCCACATTCCGGCGGCGCCCCAAACTCAAACGACCGAATCATGTGCCCAAATTTTGCATCAACTTGCTCACGCGTATACCCGGCGATCTCAAACGCCCGATACATGATATCCGGAGTCACATTACGGACCGCTCCACTGGAGAGCTCCACGCCATTGCAGACGATATCATATTGATACGCGAGAATCGTGAGCGGATCCTGGGTGTTGAGTGCCTCAAGCCCACCTTGCGGCAAAGAAAAGGGGTTATGGCAAAAATCAACTTTCTTTTCTTGTTCGTTGTATTCAAACATCGGGAAGTCAACAATCCAGCAATACGCCATCATCGTCGAATCGATGAGGTCCAAGCGTTTCCCAAGTTCAGCTCGAACCGCACCCAGCGACGCGGCGACAATCGCCTTGTCCGCAGCGCCAAAAAAAATGGTGTCCCCAGGTTTGGCGTTCAGTTCTTTTACGAGCTCTAGAGCTAATTCTTCACCGAGAAATTTGATGATGGGAGAACTCAACTCATCTTCTTTTACAACAATATAGGCTAGGCCCTTAGCCTTGTTCTTCCGTGCCACCTCGGTGAGTTCATCAATTTGCGAACGACTCATCCCCGCGGCGCCGGTGGCGACAATCGCCCGCACCACCCCTCCAGAATTCACCGCCTCGCTAAACACCGAAAATCCGCACTCTGCCACCATGCTGGTCACATCCTGTATCTCTAAACCAAATCGGATATCGGGTTTATCCGTGCCGTATTTGGCCATGGCCTGGGCAAATGGGATACGCGGGAATGGCTTTCTTAAAATCTTCTTTTTCGTGAGAGTCTCGGTGAGTTCGATGAAGAGCGGCTCCATGAGCGTAAAAAATTCTTCCTGCGTCATGAAGCTTGTCTCCACATCCAACTGGTAGAACTCTCCAGGGCTCCGGTCCGCGCGCGCGTCTTCGTCGCGCAGGCACGGCGCGATCTGAAAGTACCGATCAATTCCACCCACCATGAGGAGTTGTTTGTACTGCTGCGGCGCTTGCGGCAACGCATAGAACTTGCCCGGGTGGAGCCTCGACGGCACTAAAAAATCCCGAGCCCCCTCGGGCGAAGACACGGTGAGAATCGGTGTCTCTACTTCGATAAACCCATTCTTAACCATCCATTGCCGTATAAACAGCGTGAGACGCGATCGGAATTCCAAGTTCTCTAACATTCGTCGGCGTCGGAGATCAATAAATCGATACTTAAGCCGTAATTCCTCATTCACCGTCTGAGTTGATGTATCCCCTTCCGCGGGGAGGTAACTCACTTCAAACGGCGGAGTTTTGCTGGAATTAAGCACTTCAACGCCGCTCACGCGCACTTCAATTGATCCCGTTGGGAGGTGCGGGTTCACCATTTCGGGAGGCCGCCCAGTAACCACTCCTTCAATACGGATCACGAACTCATCGCGCAACTTTTCGGCGACTGCCCATGCCGGAGGATACTTCTCCGAATCAAAGACAACTTGAGTAAGCCCGTAGCGATCCCGAAGGTCAATAAAAATAAGCCCTCCATGATCGCGACGGGTATTCACCCATCCGGAGAGCGTAACCTGCTTGCCAACATCAGTTTTTCCTAGTTCGCCGCACGTGTGAGAACGAAACATAGTTCGAGCGTCAGTTCGAAGAATCGTTCTCAATTATACTCAAATTCCCCCCGGAAAGCAAGGACAATGAAATTAACGTATTCGACTTACAGTGGCCTCATTATTGGACATTCCGGGTGATCAGCAAACCACTGCTGCCAGTAGGCCAAATCGTGGAGCTCGTGCATCGAGCCGCCAAACATATTCCGTCGGATTGCCTCCGCAATCATAGGTGCTATGGGTAGCACAAAAACTTTTGTCTTGCCCGTTCCTCCCTTGGGACGGATAAATTCCACACTATCAGATACCAAAATATACCGTGGTTTTGTGGCAAGCAATTTTTTCCAAGCCTCGCCGCTGAATATCCCATGGGCAGCAACATAGTCCACATGCGTTGCCCCGCGCTTGTGTAAGGCTCGACCCGCGCTGGCCATGGACCCGCCAGTTGCAATTTCATCATCCACGAGCACTGTTGGCCCGTTCACCTCACCGATGATATCAACGATTTTTGTTTCCCCTGATTGCTCTCGTTTTTTCCATATGCTCACCAAGTGCGACCCCGGGAAGGCTTTTACAAATGGCGTTGCCAACTCCCCGCCCTTAAGATCTGGGCTCGAAAACGTAAAGACACCCTTGGCGCCGTAGAGTTGTTTGAGGGCCAGGATCATCAACGGAGTAATGTCCAACCGCGCAAACGGAATGCTAAAGAACCCTTGGATCGCGGGGTTGTGGATATTGAGCGACGTTATGCGCGTTGCCCCAACGGTCTGAAGAATATCCGCTTTGATGCGGGCAATGATGGGGACGCGCGGATGATTTTCTTTATCGGAACGTGCGTACCCATAGTAGGGCATCACCACATCGACGGACGCGGCGCCCGTACGGCTCGCCGCCGAAATCATTTGTTCCAATTCTGCGTACGTCCGATTCGTATCCCCATCGGTAGAACCAATGATGCAAACGCGCTTTTCACGGACATTATCAGCCAACTGAATCCGGAATTGTCCGAGCGGATACTGTTCCACATGAACGGGGGACAATGGGATCCCTAACAAATCGGCGGCCTCTTTGGCCCATGCGGGATGGGATGGGAGCGCGAACAATCGGATATCGTTCAAATCATGCGCGTGCATAGACATGGCGCCCCACCCAGCTCACCCATTGATCAGAGGACCATGGGCGCTCCCGATGGAGATCGATACTCTCACGAATAATAGGTAGTAATGGTTTTACTTGATCGGTGGATACGGTGTTCCATTGATCAGACTGGAGGTATTTTAATATATTGATGTCATTTTGGCTAATCGCGGTAGCGGACGCAACGCCATGTTGCTGGGTGCACCACACCCCCCCGGCTGATATGTTCAATCGCGCCCCTGCCGTAACCGGAGATTGGCAGACAAGACATCGATCCAACTGGAGCTTCCAACCGAGGAGGGCGAGCGCTCGAACGAAAAACGCCTGGACCACAAGCCAGGGGCTGGCGGATGTGCTGATCTGCTGGAGTACTGTCATAACCGCATTCCACAGTTGCGGCTCAGGATTGTCGTCTCTGGTCCAGCGATCCAAGGATTCCAAGACTTGGAAACCAACACCAATCCGAAGTAACTCCGTGCTGATCCCGTCCATCGATTGTTCTGCAGTCGCGCTCGTAATCGTATCAAAGGATTTCCCCGGTACCCACCGGATACGGCTTACAACAAAAAAATCTGCACAATGCGGGGCAAGTTTGCTGCTCATGTTTTGCATGCCGCGGCCCAACAATGTCTTCTTCCCTTCGTGCTGCGTAAAAAACGTCAAAAGATAATCATTCTCGCGGAAGACGCGTTTTCGCAAGAGGATGACTTGAGAGTCAAACACAATCCACAATTAATGAGGAGCGATGAGTTGATTCCAGTCTGACGAAAATTTCTGAATGCCAACATCTGTTAATGAATGTCGAAGGTCAAACGACTGCCACGGTTGCGCCAATGACAACGCTTCAAAATCTATTGGCGTGAGGCTGCCGCAATCGTAAGGGCCCCGTGCAGATGTCGAAGACCCCGCATCGGCCCACTGGGTAAGGATCGATCCCGGGACCGTCGCAATGTCCGAACTCAACCCAATGGCCGCCATGAGATGATCAAGCGTGCGGACGCTCGCCGTGAGCACCTGCACATGCCCATCCCCTTCTGTATACATGCGAATAATATTGGCGAGAAGATCGAGTCCACATTCTCCCCGATCATCCAACCGGCCGATAAAGGGCGACAGAAACACCTGACCTTCTTTCGCGCCCTTTGTTGCCGCATACACAGCCGCGGCTTGCTGTTGGCTAAACACGAGCGTCAAATTCACCCGCATTCCTTCTTTTACGGATTGTTCCGCTGCCGTAAGACCTTCGCGCGTGCACGGGTACTTAACGTGGGCGTTGGGAATCCAACCGAACATCTCACGCCCCTGCATCAACATTTCCTCCGCTGTTGTTTGTGCATCAGCATACACTTCAACGGAAACCGACCCGTCCGGAATGAGGCCGGATATTTCCCGAACGGTCGTCTGATAAAACTCAAAAACTTCCCGCTTGGAAAACTTCTTTCCAGATTCTAGGTGGTGTTTTGCTTCGGGGTTCTTGGAGATCAGTGTGGGGTTGGTCGTTTGGCCGTCCAAAAAACCAAGTCGGTCCTTGATCGAACGAGTTTCTTGCGGATCACCACCGTCGAGGAAGATGCGGGTGTTGAGATTGGCAGGACGCATACAGAATTTCTAAAAGTCGTGCGTTGATGACCGTCTGTCATTCCGGACTTGATCCGGAATCCACGTTGATTTTATTTCTGAATCCAAACTTAACTGTTTCCTACAATTGCTTTCACTTTTTTCACGATCGCCTCTGCATCAATCTCTTCGTAATGCAGTAGTTCATCGGGTTTGCCGCTCATGGGCAATTTCTTGACGGCGAGTGAGTACACGGGGGTGCTGATGGCTGCTCGCACTACATCGGCAATGCCGCCGTCGGGATAATGGTCTTCAACCGTAATCAATGCCGTTGTTTCGACTGCGGCCTTTTGGAGTGCCGCGGCATCAACCGGCTTAATGCTATATAAATCAATGACGCGGATTGCGACCCCCTCTTTCTGCAGCAAGTCGTAGGCCTTGAGTGCCTCGACGAGTGTTACCCCGGCCGCGATAACAGTCACAACATCGCTCGGACTGGAACGCAGCGTTTTACTCCCCCCAATCGCAAATTGTTCTGACTCATTATACAAGAGCGGTGTCACCGGGCGACTCATGCGCACATAGACAATCCCGCGGTGCTTGGCTGCCAACGCGATCAACCGGTGCGCGCTCATGCCATCGCTGGGGTAGAACACAACACTTTCGCGAATGCTTCGGAACATTGCAAGGTCCTCCAACGCCATCTGACTCGGCCCGTCTTCCCCGATAGAAACTCCGGCATGGGAACCAACGAACTTGATGTTGGCGCCCGAATATTGGCTCATACGGATTTGGTCAAACGCCCGGCTCAAGAATGCCGCAAAGCTCGAAACAAATGGGATCTTGCCACGCAGGCTCAACCCCAATGCAACCCCAACCATGTTCTGCTCTGCAATATACATTTCAAAAAAATTGTCGGGGTGGCGTTTGCCAAAGTCTTCGGCATAGGTGGAGTTGCTCACCTCAGCGTCCAGCGCAACAATCTGGGGGTACATTGGCAGCAACCGCGCCAACGCGTCACCATAGGCCTTCCGAGTTGCAATATCCTTGGTTGGTAGGGCAAGATCCGATGGCGCGATCGCCGATGGAGTCGCCGATAGTTGCTCTGGCTTCGCAAGATTGCCGCGCAACGATGTATCCAATGTTCCAAATTCTTTTACCGCCCGGTCAAAATCTTCTTTGGTCAAGGCTTTCCCGTGCCATCCTTCTTTGTCTTCGATAAAGCTTACGCCTTTACCTTTGAGCGTCCGAGCAATGATCATCACGGGTTGGTCCGAACTCTGGACCGCTTCGGTGCACGCGCGCTCAATCGCCGGGAGGTCATGTCCATCGATCACAATAGCCTTCCACCCAAAGGACTCGCATCGGGCACGATAGAATTCGCAATGATGTTCTACCATCGTGGGGCCGCGTTGCCCCAAACGGTTCACGTCAATAATACCAACCAAGTTATTGAGCTTCCGGTGCGCGGCAAACTCTATTGCTTCCCATACGGATCCTTCGGCCATCTCGCTATCGCCCAGCAACACCCAGGTGCGGTATGGGAGATGATCAATATATGTTGCGTTCAGCGCCATACCAGCGCCGATCGAGAGGCCCTGGCCCAGTGACCCTGTGGCTGCTTCTGCCCATCGGAATCGTGGAGTCGGATGCCCCTCGAGAGTACTTCCAAATGTGCGATAAGTCTTGAGCTCATCTTCGGTGATGACCCCCGCAACGGTCCAAAGCGCATAAAAGAGGGGTGAAGCATGGCCCTTAGAAAAAATAAGGCGGTCATTGTTGGCGTACGCAGGGTCCGCGGGATTGTATCGGAAAAATCCACCAAACAAGATGGTGGTGAGCAGATCTGCGGCAGACAACGAAGACGTCGGATGCCCAGATCCGGCCAATGTGGAACAGAGCAAACTATAGTATCGAACTAGTTTTGCGAGATCTTGAAGATTGGACATAAGTTATTATTTCTTCCGTTGTAAATAAGAATCAAGAATCAGCATCGCTGCCACGGCATCCCGTTGCCCCGAACCACCGAATTCTTTTTTCATCGCATCGGCAGCTTTGCTCGTAAGGCGCTCATCAACGCGCTCGACGATAATAGTAGTTCGCGATTGGAGATCTGCAATAAACTTCTGGATCTCCTTTTCAATTTCTCCATCACCCTTACCATGCATGTGTTGCGGCTTGCCGATCACCACCACATCAATCCCTTCTTTTTTAATAATATCTATTACTGCAGTGATCACTGATCCCTGTTCGCTGATCACTGATAAGGGCACCGCGGACGTTTCGTTGCTGCCAAGCGCCAAGCCGATCCGCTGCGTACCGTAGTCGATGCCGAGATAGCGCATAAAATTTTCAATTTTCAATTTATAATTTTCATTGAATTTTCAATGTTTTAAAATTAAGTCATTCATTAAAAATTGGAAATTGATAATTGAAAATTAAAGATATCTTGTTGGTCCGATAAACTCCACTAATTCACTTTTGTGAGTACTTCAGCTCCCTCTGGAGTAACCACGATTGTGTGCTCCCAATGCGCACTCATACTCCCGTCGGCAGTCACGGCCGTCCAGCCATCCGACAGTATTTCAACATCTGCGCTACCCACCGCGATCATCGGTTCGATCGCCAAGCACATACCGCGATCAAGTGGGAAGTTGGGGAACCGGCGGTCAACATAATTCGGAATCTGGGGTTCTTCGTGGAGCTTCTTCCCTACCCCGTGCCCCACAAACTCTTTGACAATAGCAAACCCATTCGCTTGCACAATGTGTTGGACTGATTTTGAAATATCGCGCACGCTCATGCCGGGCTTGAGCGACGCAATCGTTTCTTCGCAAGATTGCTTTGCGACAGCAATGAGTTTAAGCAGGCGCTCATTTACCGAGCTCACCGGCACCGTCACCGCCATATCCACATACAGCCCATTGTCTTTGGGGAAAATGAGTCCGGCATCAATCGAGAGCAAATCTCCTTCTTTGACCACGCGTCCCGGCAGCGCCGGCGCATGGACCACTTCTGCATTAATACAGGTGCAAAGGCTGGAGGGGAAGGGCGGAGCGCTGGGCGAATTCTTATATCCCTTGAACGCTGTGCGGGCATCGAGCTGCCCAAGTCGTTTATTAAAATGGTCTTCGAGTTGTTGGGTGGAAATTCCTGGTTCTACCATTTGCCGAAGTTCTCCCATGATCGTTGCCAGGAGCCTGCCACCTTCGCGCATCTTCCAAATTTCCTGATCTGTTTTAATAGGAATGACCATATGAAGTACCTATAGAGTACCCGAAAATAAAACACCGCGCAAACCGCGGCGTTTTCGACAGTTGACATTAAGAGTGGGACGGCCACCCAATATCATTACGATGCCTGCGGGAATGGATCTATGATAAACAACCGCTTGGCTTCATCAGAAGAAATCACCTGTTTTGCCTGTAGCAAATCGACAAGGGATCGCAGTTGCTTTTGTTGAGCAAGCTTTTCATCAAGATAGTCTTTCGTGACCATTGTACTGCGAATGTCTTTAATATCACCGCGGATTTCTTGAATATCTGTGCGCAGAGTCTCGAATTGAGGGTTAATATTGTCCTCAATTACCCTCGCAACTTCTTGGCCAATTTGTTTGATTTCTTCGGAGGTAAGCATACGATCGGAAGGAATAGAATACTGAATGCAGAGAAACTATAGCATGCATGCCAAAAAAATAAAAACACCGCGCAAACCGCCGAGAACCACCGTTGGGGAGGTCCTCGAGCGATCTGCGCGGTTGCCGAATGCCGGCCCCCGGAAGGGCCGGACGGCGTAATCACGGGGCGCGGATGGCCGTCGAGTGAAGGACGGAGAAGGAGCACGCGCCCGTGGTGCCGGCCTGGATGGTCGTCCCGTTGACGGTCGCCTGGATCAGCGACCTGCTGGCCGACGACGTCAACTGGCAACTGAACTGACCGACCGGGACTTGAGTGACGAACGTCCGGGTGAGACCCGAGCCCGCCACGGGAATCCCGGCAGCGTTGAACACGCCGTTGATGGGCAGTCCACCCAGCATGGTGACCACACCGGGGTCGGCGTCCCAGCGGGCGACGATGGTGACCGGAATGCCAGGGAACGCGACCACCCGGACTGGCGCAACCGTCGAAGGGTTCGTGGTGCTCGCCACCACTTTAACTCTCACCGGCTGCGATGCCGGCAACAGAACCTCCGCCACCGGGCTGGTGGTATTGATGGTCTGACCCACGGTGTCCTGACCGGTGGCGATCAGGAACTGATACCCGATAGCTCCCGCGATTGTGCTGGCGTAGAGCTTGACCCTGATCAGCCCCGTCGCATCCACCGAGTCTCCGAAGACGGTGAGTAGCCCAGGGGCGGGAGCGACTTCGCCGGTGGTCGTGAACCACCAGGCAAAGTTGAAACCGCCGAGCTCGTTGGAAACGAGCTGCGGAACCACCCCACCCACGGTGGCGATTCCCTGCGTGAGCCGGACGAGCAAATCTCCAAAGAGATTGCCCGACAACGGCCCCACGAGGAAGTTGGTTTCGTGCCGACCGGGGACAGCGGTCGTGCCGAACTTGAACCGCTGGCCATTGTCCAGCCGCTGCACCGTATAGCGGCTGGAGGAATCCGAGCCGGGCCAGCGCGGATCCTGGGCGGTAGGGATCTCACCGTACAAAACCGGCGTGCTGCTGTCCCGCGGGGAACCGATCCACTGAAACCCCATGGTAAGCGCGAGAGCGCCCGCCACGGAGGTGACACCCCCGCCCGAGGGCGGAGTGATGACAGTGCCGACCGGCCCCCCGGAGTCGTTGATCGTGAACACAAGACTTCGGCTACCATTGCCAAAATTGTTGTCCACGAAGTCGACGGCGACGTTTCCGATCGACGCGACGACCCCATTGATCCGATCCAGCCACGTACCGGGGGCCGCACCGAACAGCACGTTGAAGGTGTGACGGCCCGGGGCGGCCTTGGCGCGGATCCGCAAGTGAGTAGCGTCGACTCGCTCGACGCTGGTCCACTGCGACGGGTCGAGCGGGTAATTGACCGGATGCGCCGCGTCGGGAAATTCCCCGTACGCGACGGCGGTCGAAGTCGGGAACGCGGAGAGCGTCGACGTGACGTCGATCGTGACGTCGAACGTCTTGGAGGGCAGCGCTGTGCCCCCGCCTCCTCCCGAGGCGCCTCCGCCCCCGCCTCCTCCGCAGCCGCCGATGACCATGGCGACGAGGATGACGACGACGAGAGACAAGAACTGGTTGCCGTTGAAGCTCTTCTTCAAGGCATTCTCCTTTCTGTCAGGATGCGCATGCATCCATACCGGCTTCGTTGTAGCCGGACCGAACACTATAGCAAGAAACAGCCTAAAAATCAAGGGGGCAAATGGGCCAAAATAGGTCAAAAAAGACACATATCTGGGCCTGTTCACAAGACTCTGACTTGGCTGAAACCCTAAATCAAAACGGAATCAGAAGGTATCATTTCTGCCGCAACACGCAAATGCCAGTATCTTGTTTCTTTCCCCCCACGATATCATATCGACAAATATACTGCTTCTGGCATTTTACCTTGGTAGGACCACCACAAACCACAGCGTTCGCTGGCACCTCGAGATCGTTGGATTCGATCCTTTGGCTGGCAATAAATAAGACGAGGCCAATGATGCAAAGCCCGATTACAGTCGTAAGGAAAATGTCCTTGTGATTCCATTGCATATGCACGAATTGTAACAAAAAAGGTATAAGAAAACGACTCGCAGCGCAGGGGGTTGAACCCTGTACAGCGAGCCGTCCAAAATCGTCATCCTGGCTTGGCCAGGATCCGGTGGCGTCGAATTAGATGCTGATCAAGCCAGCATGACACGGACTCTAATGAATCCCGCCGTGCGAGGACCCCCCGCCGCTGTGGTAGTTGCCGTGAGCGTCATAGAAACCCCCGCGCCCATCCGGGCCGACCTGCGTCAACCCCGGGATCTTGATACGGCGCTTAGGCGCCCGATAGAGCCACACCGGCTTCATCTGCTGGTAGTAGAGCTGGTAGAGATCCCGCAATTCCTCCGGCCGGAGGTCATCGGTGCAGTTCTGCAAGTCTGCCTCGTCGCGGAAGAAATACACTTCGCCACCGCACTCCAGTACCCTTCGAAAGTTCTGATAGTTGCCTTGGTCGCAATGCTCGCGCAGGCGCTCGAGTTCATCCAGCGACTTGACCCGCATCGATCGCTGAGATTGCTCCATCGAGACCTTGAACTTCTCCCGATCCTTCTTCGTTCGTGCGCTCATGAATTCCTCCGATCCGTGTCAGTGACTCCAGTTCCCGGTAAGAGGACCGCGGATAAACAACGCGCGTCCCAACGGTGCGGACGTATTACGACTGCGGCAGATCCCCGCGTACGGCTCGCCATCCGAGAACCTCTTACGGCAGAATTCGCGCTCGGCTGAGTTCAACGAGCGCGATCGGTCCACTTCATCCTGCGAGGTAAATATCCATTGCTGACAACCATCGCGGTGCGCTTTTGTGGCGGCATCCGCATTCTCATCCCCGATAATCGAGCGCACGCGCTCGATGTCGCGCAACGACCTGATCTTCAAGACCAACCTCCTTGTCAACGTACTCGAGCTCTCTCGTGGGGAGACTCCGCAGATGCGGAGCGCCTTCCCGAGTGCGGGAAAACAAAACCCCTTCTCGTTGGAGAAGGGGTTGGAGTAAACAATACAGAAGAGCACTCAACATTAACCACAACCCTTTCTCAAACGAGAACGGTTGTAATGATGGGAAGTAATGAACAATTTGCTTTGTGCTAACGTATTAATACATTGATACATAACCAATATAATTCTTGACATCAAGTGAGGTGTAACCGCTTTAATATTAACTGGTAGCCTCCTTTGCCCGAATACAGCCATTGTGCAACTCGGCTCACCGTGGCGGTGCTCACTTCAACGTCTCGGGCAATTTTTCGATACGATTGCTTCTTTGCAAGCCGTTGCGCCACCTGCCATCGACGGGCCATCTCATCTATTTCCTCGGGTGTGCAAAGGTCGCGAAAAAATCGGTGCGATTCATCAGCGTTTTGGAGCTTTGTGACCGCTTGGAATAACTCCTTTGTTTCCTGATTTTCCCAGTGATACTGCCGTTTTGTATGCATAACAACATGGCAAAAAGAAGTGTTGTACTATCGTATTAATACGTTAACACAAGTATACATATGTTGTCAACCAAGCGTTGCAGATACTAGATCTGTTACCGTGTTGCCACATCAAAAGAGTGTGCCCCGCGATCTGTCCCCCAAACAGACCGCGGGGCACAGCAACGATCTACCGCTGCGGCTCGCCGTCCCCCTGTTCCCAGGGCAACCCTGCCATGGTTCGCCCGCTCAATGTCTGGACGCCCTTACGGAAGATGCGCGTGTACCCCCAGGGCCGTTCGCTTTCGATCTGCCGCGCCTTGGTCTCTGCTGCCGTAAACGACACCCGCAGGATCCGCTCGACGATCTTCTTGAGAGGGGCATGGCAACCAGGCGGGATATCATTCTCCCGATCAAAGCATTCCATGGGCCTGCCCTTGTTGAGGGCGAGAATTGCGTCCCGAGAGTCCGGGAGAGGCTCCAGGAATTCCACCGGCCACCCGCTAAACTGCTGGCGGTACTCCTTCATGCTCATACCGGTCATGGCCTCCGAGTCATTCCACAATGTGGGCAGGATGTAGGTCCGACCCTTGATGGGAACGTTTGTGGCCCGCATCAACCGCAGAACCTGGCGGGCGAAGGGGAAAGTGGGCATGCGCTGTGGAGCGCAGATGACCACGCTGTAGCTGTGGTACGCTGCCTCCAACGCAAACTGCCAGTTCGCCCACGGGACCCCCACGCACAAGACGTCTGCCTTTTTCCGAGCGACGTTCATGAGCTGCATGTATACCTCGGGGGCCAGCGCCTGGTCGACCTCCATAGGCTCCATAGGTGACGCGATCACGTCCAGACCCGAGAGGCTGTGGTGGATGGTGATCGTGTCCAGCATCTCCGGCGTCCACGTCTTGGGATCAGGGTGCCGACAACACAACGCGAGCACATTGCGCCGCAATTCCTTGATCTTCACACCGTCGCTGTCGTGCTCGTTCATGCATTGTTGCTCCAACCGCAGTTGGAGAGCCACATCCCCATTGGCCGGATCGCCGTCCAACAAGACGACGTTGGGATTGTACCGCTGGTAGATGCTTTTTATCCTCACCGCAGCGTTAATCATCGCCTGTGTGCAATCACTTCCCCACCAGGGAGAGATGAAGGTGATGATGATGCCCCGACGATGGCCGTTGGAACCGGCTCGATCCGAAGCCAAAACGCCTCGCCGATTCGGCATGATAATGTTGTCTTGGATGGAACGAGTCAGCTCCATCACCGCTGCTTCATCCGATAGTGGCACCTGGAACGCATCACGAGCATCGTACCGCATAGCGACCCGGATCACCTCATTGGTGAGTTGTGGAGCCACGAGGATCCACGGGATGCCGATCCCGTGGATAATGTCCATGAGTGCGCTGCAACCCAAAAACTCGCTGCCCAAGATCAGGAACGACCCATGACCGCTGGCAAGCGCGTCAGTAATCGCCCCGGACGTTAGAGTTTGGGTCGGGAACACTGCCCATTGCGAGCTCCACGTTGGAATGGTGCTCTGGAATTCCGTCCAGAGATTGGCATCCCGAACCCCCACGATGATGGAAGATGAGTACATCGAAGTCCCTCCTGTCGGTCAAATGTGCATGTCATACTCCGTCGTGCCCATCATTGCAACATACCCCCTGTGATCTGTCAAAACATTTCTTTCAAAACGCGCCCGGCTCACCACTACTACGGCAAGCCAGACGCGTCGATCGACCTGATAACGAATGGAGTATTTCTCCCCTATCCAACCCCCTTTTCCTTCAACTTTGTAAGGATCTCCTCAAATACCTGTTCAATCGATTGCCCGCCATTAATATCCACCGCCAACCCTTTGTGCTGAAAATACTGACGGATATGATTCATTCGTGCTGTATATTCCTGCATACGCGTGCGCACGATGCGGAAATTATCATCAGCCCGGGTGATGAGTTTACTCTTGTCCGTCGGGCATTCACCCTTTGTATAAGCTTCACTTCCTGGATTGAATGCCACGCTGCAGGTGGGGCAGAATTTGCGACTGGAAATGCGTTTGACCGATTCCCATTCATCAATCTGCAAAAATAAAACGACCGGCCGGTCGAGTTGGAAATCATTGACAATGCGAAAGAGTTCTTGGGTCTGGCCCAGCGAAATCGGAAATGAATCTAGAATGATCCCCTTGTTTAAATCCAGGGCAGCGAGCGTATCGCGCAAAATTTTGACAATCACCTCATCCGGTTGCGGACGCCCGCGATCGTAGCGTTCTTTGACTTGATCGGCAAACGCATCACCAGTGCCTGCGCGCTTTCGTACCGCGCGCACGAGATCCCCTGTTGCCAAGTACGCCATGCCAAACGTCTCGGCGATCTTCCGGCCTTGCGTGCCTTTGCCTGAGCCAGGAACGCCCAAAATGATTACGAGAGGTCTATTCATATGACATTCCGTTGTGAAATCAACAAGATCAATCCTACCATCTTATATTAAAAATTTCCAATTCCCAATATCCAATTTCTCACGAATGTCCAATGAACATTGTCCATTGAGCAATCATTGGAAATTAGAAATCAGAAATTAGAAATTTTTCGTCTAGTATCCCTCGTACTGCCGCATCGTAATCTGGGCTTGGATCTGCTTGACACTTTCGATCACGACCGAAACCACGATCAAAATACTCGTCCCGCCAACGGTGAGCGTTGTGATCCCCGTCCATGTCTGCACCACGATCGGCAACACGGCGATCAAACTCAAAAAGACGGCTCCGGGCAAAATCAATCGATTGATCGTAGTCTGAAGATATTCTGCTGTCGGCCGCCCCGGGCGAATCCCAGGGATGAATCCTCCTTGTTTTTGCAAATTCTCCGCAATCTGTTCAGGCTGGAAAATGACGGCGGTATAAAAATAGGTAAAGAGGAAGACTAAAACAAAATATGCAATACCGTAAAAGAGCTGATTGTTAAACAACTGTTGGACAAATGTGGCTGCCGAACGTACGGCACTATTGGTGGAGGTCAGTAAAAATTGAGCGATCGTCGGCGGGAACAAGATAATCGAAATCGCAAAGATAATAGGGATCACGCCGGCTTGGCTCACCCGCAATGGCAGGTGGGTATTAACCCCACCCAGCATCCGATTCCCCCGAACAATTTTAGCGTACGAAACCGGTATATTGCGTTGCCCTTCGTTCATCACCACGATCCCAATAATAGTAGTTAACCCGATGACGGTAAATGCAATCACTGACGGGATCTGGCTTGGGTCCAAGATAGAAAAAAATTGTTGAAGCCCCGTTATAAGCCCCGATAAGATCCCAGCAAAGATGAGTAGCGATATCCCATTGCCAACGTGTTTTTCGCTCACCAGTTCCCCGATCCACATCAGGAAAACCGATCCCGCTACCAATGTAACGACAACCACGGCGGTCTCCCAACGGGACAATGCTGTTTGGAAAATCTTGACCCCTCCGCTCCGGCCACCCTGTTCCAATAGGGCAAGCAACCCAAAAGCTTGCAATGCGGCTAATGGGACGGTGGCATAGCGCGTATATTGATTGATTTTCATGCGACCATATTCGCCTTCCTTCTGGAGCTCTTCCAACGAAGGGATCACCATCACCAGCAGTTGAAAGATGATGGATGCAGTAATATAGGGCGCAACACCCATGGCAACCACCGAAAATTGCTCAAGCGCCCCGCCAGAGAAAATGTTGAGGAGTCCAAAAAATTGGTTGGTCGCAAAGAGTTGATTGAGCGATGCGGCATCGACTCCCGGGATGGGAATATGTGCGGCGATACGGAAAATCAGGAGCATTCCAAAAACATACAGGAGGCTATTTCGCAAGTCGCGAAGCTTCCAAATTGAACGCAAGGTCTCCATACTATTTCTTTATCGTTCCGCCCAATTCGCGGATCGTTTTTGCAATCGAGCGACTCACCCCGATCCCAATCACCGTAATATTCTTCCGCTGCCAGGTGTCTTTACCGCCCAATATTTTTGCTCGCTGGTGCCATTGCTTCCATAAACCTTGGCTCTTTAATACCTGCGGTGAAAGCGTTTGGCCATCCTGGAGCATTGCATTTATCTTGCCCGATGATAACTCAAGCGTGGCTGCTTGCTCGCGATGGAACCCGCGCATTTTGGGAATGCGCAAAATGAGCGCGCGCATCCCACGGGCCTTAAGCCCCTTGCGTCCCCCACTGCGCGCTTTCTGTCCTTTGATCCCGCGACCGCTATAGGTGCCAATACCGCTGCCGGTCCCGCGGCCCACGCGCACCCGTTTTGTACGCGCCCCTGGAGCATGTTGAAGAGTATGAAGTGTATGCATATTAGGCCTTGGACTGCGCTTCGCTCACACGCCGACTCGGAGTAGCGGTGCGTAAAGCTTGCAGCGCCTTGATCGTTGCGCGTACGGTATTCAGTTTATTGTGCGAACCCAACATTTTACTCACGATATTACCGACACCAGCAATTTCGAGGACTTGTCGGACAACGCCACCGGCGATAATCCCAGTGCCGACCGGGGCCGGTTTGAGCAGAACCACCGAACTCCCATACTTGCTCTGTACGCGGTGCGGGATTGTCCCAGAGGTCATCGGGATCGCCCAAAGCATTTTGCGAGCGCGTTCTGTGGATTTTGCAATCGCCTGCGAGACGTCGCTCCCCTTTGCAGCGGCTGCCGCCACACGACCCTTGCCATCGCCGATGACAACAAGCGCGCGGAAACGCATGCGTTTCCCCCCCGCTGTCACACGAGTGACGCGAGCGACCTCAAGCACCTTTTGTTCGAATTCCTTCGGTTCATGCGCATCGCGCGATCGACCAGATGATCGCCGCCGTCCGCGCTGTTGTTGCATTGCTGTCATACTTTAAAATTTTAACCCTCCGGCACGCGCGCCTTCTGCCGCTGCTCGGACGCGACCATGGTATTGATATCCACCACGATCGAAGACGACACGCTCAATAGATTGTTCTTTCGCTTGCTGCGCGAGCAACCACCCCAATTGGAATGCTTGTGCTGTTTTTGTTGCCTTGAATTCATCCGGCACCGTTACCGAAGGTTTCGTTTTGACAAGTGACGGCAACGATACCGAACCAATCGTTCGACCGTGCTGGTCGTCAATAAGCTGCAGTTGCACGCCATTCAATGATCGGTACACGCTTAATCGCGGACACTCAGCGGTTCCACTCAATCGCGTCCGAATCCGTCGATGTCGAATTGTGCGCTTTGGAATTGTTCTTCGCATACATGCTATCCTGCCGACGTCTTAGCGGCTTTCCCCGCTTTTCGTCGAATAATTTCACCTTGATATCGGATTCCTTTCCCCTTGTACGGTTCTGGTGGACGGAGATTGCGAACAAATACCGCAAACCCTCCAACTGCTTCTTTATCAATCCCCCGGATGCGCAATACATTTTTCTCCGCAACCGCCTCAATCCCTGCGGGTAGAGCCACTGGAACTTCATGGCTAAAGCCAATGTCAAGCACAACCTCTTTCCCCTTCACGACAACCTTATAGCCGATTCCTTCCACTTCGAGCACGCGCTCAAACCCAACGGAAACACCGACAATCATATTTTGAATGAGTCGCACCCAAAGGCCTTGTAACGCTTTATCCCCTGATTGGTCGGGATGGTCCACCGTCACGGCAACGCCAGCATTGGCGTCGACGGCAATATGCACAGAGACGGGAAGTGTTTTTTCGAGCGCCCCTTTCGGCCCCTTCACCGAGACAACGCTACCGCTGACCGCGACCGTGACGCCGGCGGGGATCGGAAGTGGTTTACGAGCAAGACGAGACATAGATTAATAAATCTCACAGATCAGCTCGCCGCCGACTCCGCGCTTGCGGGCTTCGCGATCCGTCATCACTCCTTGCGGCGTGGAGATAATCGCAAGTCCGAAACGATTCAACACATTGGGAACCGCAGACCGTTTGACATACACACGTCGTCCGGGAGTGCTTAATCGTTTAAGGTGAGTGAGTACCGATTTTCCTTGCCCGTCATACAGGAGCTCGATCGCAATCATGTCGGGCTCTTGTGTCCGGGTGACAGCGCCCGCCCATCCTTCACGGGACAAGATCTCGGCGATAGTCAACTTCATTCTTGAATACGGCACTAATACCCGGCGTTGCCGGATCAACGCGGCGTTGCGTATTCGAGTAAGCATGTCTGCAATAGGATCGGTCATAGGGAGTATTTACCAGCTCGATTTTCGAACACCAGGAATTTCACCACGGTTTGCGAGCTCCCGGAAACAAATTCGGCAAAGCTTGAATTGACGAAGATATCCCTGACGTCGCCCGCACTTCCAGCATCGTCGTACAATGCGTGTGGAGTATTTTGGCGTTCGCGCTGATTTTGAAATTTGTGCTTCGGTGGCCACAGAATAAAAAATTATGAATCAAGTAACGGCAATCCCAATGACGTATAAAATGCTAACGCCTGTTCTTTCCCTTTTGCAGTACTGACCAACGTTATCTGCAACCCATGGACATGCTCGACTTCATCCGATCGGATCTCGGGGAACGCCAAATGTTCTTTGAGTCCGAGGGTAAAATTCCCGCGTGCATCCACATGCTTGGGCGACAGCCCCCAAAAATCACGCGTTCGCGGCAATGTAATCTGTGTCAATTTTTTTAAGAAATCTTGCATCCGTCGCCCGCGCAAGGTGACCATCACGCCTACAACCATGCCTTCTCGGATTTTAAAACTCGAAATCGATTTTTTGGCAAGAGTATCCACTGTTTTCTGCCCGGTAATGCGGGACAGTGTTGCACGAACAGTTTCTAAAAACTTTGGATCCTTGGTTTTAGACGAAATACCCACATTCAAAACGATCTTGGTGAGTTTCGGCTTATTCATGATATTGTTGGATGCTGCCATAGGGTTACGCAAACGTTGCTTGGCAATGATGACAACGACGAGTTGCCGAACCGTCCGTTGAACGGACTACTCCGACGCGCGTTGGCTTACCACACTGCGGGCAAATCAACATCACGCGCGATGCCGGGATTGCGCGGGCAAATTCTGCAATCTGCCCCGCCTCCCCCTGGCGGCGCGGTCGGCGATGCTTTTTGACGATATTCAAGCCCTCAACGACGAGGCGGTCTTCACTCGCAAGCACCCGGGTGATTTTGCCGGCCTTCCCACGATCTTTCCCACCCATCATCTTAACGGTGTCGCCTTTCTTGATCCTCATAAAACCTCCGGTGCCAATGAAATTAACTTTGTGAATCCGCGATCGCGTAATTCCCGCGGAACGGGCCCAAACACGCGAGTCCCTTTTAATTCTTTTGATTTTTTATCTACTAATACAACGGCATTCTCACTGAATCGAATCGCCGTCCCGTTCGGTCGCCTCCACTCCTTTCTCGTGCGTACGACCACTGCATCATAAATTTCCCCTTTCTTCACCATGCTTTGCGGCTGTGCTTCTTTGATAGAAACTTTTACGATATCACCGATATAGGCGATGCGTTTTTTGTACCCTCCAAGCACATGGATGCATTGGAGCTTACGCGCTCCGGTATTATCGGCAGAAACGAACATGGTGCGATGTTGAACCATACGATTTATTGGCCAGCATTCAAAACTTTGACTAACCGCCATTTCTTCGTTTTACTGATCGGACGCGTTTCTTCGATTTCCACTTCTCCTCCCACAACGGCTTGATTGTTGGGGTCATGCACCGCGTACCGTTTGCTCTGGTGGAAAAGTTTTAAATACTTTGGATGTTTAAGGGTGCGGTCAACTCGAACGACACATGTTTTTGCATTCCCAATCGAAACGACCGTGCCTTGTAGTACTCTTCGGCTCATATTATTTGGTGGTTCGGACGCGCGTCAACAATTGCGCACGTTGCCGTCGTATCTTTTTTAATTTCGTAACATCTTTGAGCGATCGATTCTTGTGTTCAAATTGCAATTCCAATAATGTTGAGGCGAGCTGTCGCATCTCTTGCTTCTGTTGTGTATCGAGTTGCGATGGGATACGCGACATAAGATGTTACGCCGAACGACTGACAATATGCGTTTTGACCGGCAATTTAAAGGCCGCTAATGTGAGCGCCTCGTTGGCGACAGCGCGGGTCACTCCATCGATTTCAAAAAGGATCGTTCCCGAGCGCACACTGCACATGTAATGGTCGACTGCGCCCTTGCCGCCTCCCATGGTCACCTCAGAACCCTTTTTTGTTACCGGACGATCAGGGAAAATCCGGATCCACAATTTCCCTCCACGTTGGACATATCGAGTGACCGCACGGCGGGCCGCTTCGATCTGACGGCTTGTGACCCACCCGGCGGAATCGCTCTTCAAACCAAACTCTCCAAAATTCAAATCATTCTTCCGACAGCTAACACCAGAACGGACGGGGGGATTGTGCCACTTTCGATATTTTGCTTTCTTGGGCAGTAACATACATTACGCAGGTTTTTTTTCATCGAAGACCTCTCCTTTGTATATCCAGACCTTCAACCCAATCGCTCCGTAGGTCGTGTAGGCCGCGCTCCGCGAGTAATCGATATTTGCTCGCAATGTTTGCAGCGGGATCTTGCCCCACGCCAACGTTTCTCGCCGGGCTATTTCGGCTCCATCTAAGCGGCCAGAGATAATGACCTTTACTCCCTGCGCGCCGGCTTTTTGCACACGGTCGATCACTTGTTTCATCACGCGTCGGAAGGGCATGCGCTTCTCAATATCGGCCGCCATATTCTGGACGACAACCGCGGATGTGAGTCCCGGCTGCGCGACCTCGATGATATTAAGTTGAAGCTCGCAATTTCCTGCAAATTTCTTCTTCAGATCTTTCTTCAATTCTTCCGACGCTGCCCCGCCACGACCAATGATCACACCGGGCTTTGCGGCATGGATCGTGAGTTTAAGGATTCTGCTCGTTCGCTCTATCTCGATTCCTGCAACGCCGGCTTCTTTAAATTTTTTTGTGATCATCCGACGCATCTCAATGTCGTGCTTGAGCCACACGGCATAATTCTTATGCGAAAACCAGTTGGATTTCCATCCCCAGAGGATGCCGGTTCGAAATACAACGGGGTTCACTTTGTGTCCCATAGCTACATGCCAGATTTACGTTGAAATACCTTGCGTAAAAATCCTTTCTTCTCTGGGGCTTGTTTTTGACCCAACGACTCCTTTGTGTTTGACCGTTGCCCTTCTTCTGTTTCTGAAGCTTTTGATTGGCTGGCGACGGTCGTTGGTTTCACCTTTTTTGTTCTCACAACCGTCTTTTCACCTTCGATCACGACACGGATATGGCTGGTGGGTTTCCGGATCGGGGTAGCGCGACCAAAAGCGCGTGGCGTAAACCGCTTTAATCGGGGCCCTTGACCAATTTCGATCGCATTCACAATCAATGCCGATCGATCTAATGAATGATTTTCATACGCATTCGCAGCCGCAGAATCTAATACGGACAATAACAACCGAGCGGCGCGTTCCGGTCGGATGCTCAATTGCTCGCGTGCGGCTTCGAGTGACTTGCGCCGAACTAACCCAGCCATGATATTCATTTTCCTGGGCGAGACTCGTACAAATTTTGCGACGGCCTGGACTTTCATATTTTATATTACTTCTTCTTTGCAGGTTCGTTCGCGGCCTTCACGCTTTCGAGCGCTTTTTTCTCTGCTTCTTTCTGGGCCATTTCTTGTTCCTTCGCAATCTTTCCTCCATGGCGGATAAAACGCCGGGTCGGTGAAAATTCCCCCAGTTTATGCCCAACCATATTCTCTACTACAACAACAGGGACGTGCACTTTACCATTGTAGACACCCAGCGTCAACCCAACCATTTCGGGAATCACGGTAGAGTCGCGAGACCATGTTTTGATAGGGGCGCGGCTCCCAGCGGCCACTGCCTTGGTCACGCGATCATGGAGTTTTGGATCAACAAACGGACCTTTTTTGATGGAACGAGACATATATTATTTCTTTCTTCGGTGAAGAATAGCCGAATCAGAATATTTCTTATTCACCCGGGTATACACCCCAAGGGCATGAGCGCCCCAGGGAGTCTTTGGGAATTTCATACCAATCGGTTGCTTCCCTTCACCGCCGCCATGCGGGTGATCCACCGGGTTCATGACTTTCCCTCGCACACTGGGGCGCCAGCCTTTGTGCCGGCGGCGTCCGGCCTTGCCCAACACATGATGGCGATGATCAGGGTTGCTTATCATCCCAATGGTTGCAAAACATGATTCCGGGACCAACCGCTCCTCGGTCGATGGCAGGCGCAGTTGAGCAAACCCTGCATCAATCGACATGAGCTGGATACTCGTTCCAGCGGATCGGCCCATCTTCCCTCCCTGACCAGGCTTAAGCTCAATGTTGCAAACAAGACTGCCGATAGGAATGTGCTTGAGCGGGAAACGATTGCCGACTTGGATTTCCCCACCGGTGGGGCTCGAGACAACGGTCATGCCAACACGCAGACCATCTGGCGCCAGGATGTATCGGAACTGCCCATCGGGGAATTGAACACGCGCAATGCGTGCGGATCGGTTCGGGTCGTATTCGATCTCCTTCACCGTTGCTAGCTCGTTCAATCGCTGTTGCCGGAAGTCGACAATGCGAATATTGCGCGCGGCGCCGCCGCCGCGATGTCGAACACGAATCTGGCCGCTAGAATCCCTGCCATTTGTCCGCTTCTTGGAAATCACGAGTTGTTTAAGGGGGTCGCGTGTCGTGACGTCGTTCATCGGATCCACGGTGGCAAACCGGCGTCCGGGAGTGAGTGGTTTGTACTGTTTAACGGCCATACAATTCGTTAGCTGATAGTAGGAAACTTCGTAATATCAACAGTGCTTCCTGGGGCAAATCGTACAATGGCTTTCTTGTGCCCTTTCTTGACTCGACCCGCTCCAAATCGAGTTCGTGTCTGTCGCTGTGGGGTGTTGATGACCTGAACCGAGGTGACATGAGCGCCATACAGTTCTTTCGCCGCCCTTTTCACGTCACTCTTTGTTGCGCTCGCTAACACTCGGAACGTCACACTCGGCTCTCCCTCGGTTCCCAGTCGGGCGGTTTTCTCTGTGACCAATGGGTGGAGGATTGTCCTCAAGGCAACAGAAAGTTTCTCTGCGTGCTTTTTCTTTGCGAACGATTTGGCCGATTGTTGTTCAGTAGCATCCGACTTGTTCTGCGCGGAAGCAACCGGTGGCTGGGTGGTGACCACGGCATCGTTCTTCTTGTCTTTTTTGAATAATCCTCGGATTCCTGCTGCCATAGAGTTATTTCTTGGTTGTTCGCTTTGCCAACTGATCGAAAGCGGTATGCGTGAATAATACTGCCGGATATTTCAATAGATCCAACACGCCCAGCTCTGCAATATCAGTGAGTGCGCATTCTTTCAAATTCCGCGTCATGCGTCGGACGTTGGCATCTGCGTCACCGCCCACAACCATCATCAACGGGCCCGATGGTTTCCACTGGCTGCTCAATTTTTTGAGCGTTTTGGCCATTGCGTTGGTCTTGGGCTCAATCCCCCCGTTTGTCTCCAACACGGCCATCCCGCCTTCTGTCGCGTGCTCCTTTAATAACTGCGCAAATGCACGGCGGACCATGGCCTTATTAATGTTTAAAAAATAATTCCGATTATTGCGCGGGCCGAAGACCACACCACCGCCCTTCCATTGCGGGCTACGGATCGACCCCTGGCGGGCCCTGCCAGTCCCCTTTTGCTTCCAGGGCTTCCTCCCTCCGCCAGATACTTCCCCGCGTGTCTTGGTATGAGCGAGTACTGGGCGCCCATGCGACTGTAATGCAACCGCTACCTGCGCGATAGTCCCCGGCTTGAGCGGCTTTGCATCAAGCCATTGCTCCGGAAGCACCTGCCCTTCACTCTTTGCTGTACCATCAAATGAAAAAATGGGGATTGTCGAGGACATACTTATTGCACCAAGATACTAACCAATGATCCGCGCGCTCCCGGCACCGCACCGCCCACCCATAATTGATTGGCTGCAAGGTCAACCTTCATGACGGGCAAATTTTTCACAGTGACGCGCGCATCGCCCATGTGGCCGCCCATCCGCTTGCCCTTTGCAACGTGCTGGAGTCCGCCTGGGCCCGAAGTTCCCGGCATACGCAATTGGTCTTTGTGACCATGGCTGGCCGGAGACCCCTTGAATCCGTGACGTTTTACCACCCCTTGGAATCCGTGACCTTTTGATGTACCAATCACCGTCACCTGTTCTCCAAGTTCAAAGAGACTCACATCCATTGTCTTGCCCCGTTCCAAAGAAGCGAATTGCGTGGGATCCACACGGAATTGCCGCAAGGTCTTGAAGCTCCCTAATCCTTTGAGATGTCCTTGCTGCGGCTTTGCAACATGCTTGGCAAACCCCCACCCTAACTGGATAGCATCCACCCCATCGGTCTCCTTTTTTTTGACCTGCGTAACGACACAGGGGCCAACGGTCAGCATAGTAACAGGCCGCACATTCCCCGCTGCATCAAAGACCTGGGTCATGCCAATTTTTTTTCCGATGAGACATTTTTTTGCTACGGGCATACAAGTGGACACAGAGTTCTGGGTCCCAGAACAAAAAGAAGGGGATCATGCGCTGCGTTTCCCCTTGGGGACAGCCAACGCATCTTCCCTTCTATAGCCCTTTATGCGGGCTTTGATTTACATCTTTATTTCAATATCAACTCCGGCGGGTAACTGCAAGCTCATCAACGCATCCATTGTTTTGGGTGTCGGATCGACGATATCAACCAGTCGCTTATGTGTACGCATTTCAAATTGTTCTCGGGCATCTTTATGGACGAATGTTGATCGATTGACAGTTACCTTTTTCTTTTCAATTGGCAAAGGAATGGGTCCTAATACTTCTGCTCCTGTACGTTGCGCGGCTTCCAAGATGGTCTGCGCCGATTGATCAATGATCTTATGATCGTACGCGCGAATCTTGATGCGGATACGCTGACGGCCGTCCTCTTCACGTTTACCGCCGTGTTTTGCGGACGCTGGTTCAGTCGTTGGTGTTTGGGCAGTCACAGGGGCGGAGATCCTCAATCAATTACTGTAAAATTTTTGTCACAACGCCCGCACCCACGGTGTGTCCACCCTCGCGGATGGCAAAACGGAGTTTTTCTTCCAATGCAACCGGGGTGATCAGTTTGACCGTCAGATTCACGGTGTCGCCCGGCATGACCATTTCGGTTCCGGCGGGCAATTTCACTTCTCCCGTCACATCTGTTGTACGGATATAGAACTGCGGCTTGTATCCATTAAAGAATGGCTTGTGCCGTCCGCCTTCTTCTTTCTTGAGTGCGTAAATTTCTGCCTCAAATTCGGTGTGCGGCGTAACAGAACCAGGCTTGGCAATCACTTGGCCGCGCTCCACTTCGTCTTTCTTGGTGCTGCGAAGCAATAGCCCGGCATTATCCCCTGCGCGGCCCTCATCCAACTGTTTATTAAACATTTCAATACCGGTGATAACAGTCTTTTGGGTCGCCCGGATACCGACGATTTCAACTTCTTCATTAATTTTAATAAGCCCGCGTTCGATACGACCAGTCACCACAGTCCCGCGCCCTTCAATGGAGAATACGTCTTCGATCGGCATCAAGAATGGTTTGTCGGTTGCGCGAACGGGCTCCGGAATATATTCATCAACCTTCGTGATCAACTCTAAAACCTTATTCCCCCATTCCCCATTCGGGTCTTCCAATGCTTTGAGGGCGCTTCCACGAACAACCGGGATGGTATCGCCCGGGAATTCGTATTTCTTGAGCAGATCGCGGACTTCTTCTTCGACCAAATCAACGAGTTCCTTGTCTTCCACCATGTCCACTTTATTCAAAAACACCACAATGTATGGCACACCGACCTGACGCGCAAGAAGAATGTGTTCGCGGGTTTGAGGCATCGGACCATCGGTGGCAGAAACAACCAAAATCGCACCATCCATTTGAGCGGCGCCGGTAATCATGTTCTTCACATAGTCCGCGTGCCCGGGGCAGTCAACGTGGGCATAGTGCCGTCCGGCCGATTCGTATTCAACATGCGCGGTGTTAATGGTGATGCCGCGGGCTTTCTCTTCCGGAGCATTGTCAATATCATCAATGCTCTTTGCTTGCGCGGTAAAACCTTTGGCAGCCATCACTTTTAAGATGGCAGCGGTAAGCGTGGTCTTGCCATGATCAACGTGGCCAATGGTACCAATATTGATATGGGGCTTTGTCCGTTCAAATTTCCCTGCCATAGTATTTTCTCTCTAAAAAGAGAATTATTAAGGCCTCACGCATGAGCGCACGAGGTCGATATGAATAAAGAGAAAAAATTTGCGAATGAAAACGCTCTATTGCGAGCGTTCAACATGCTGATAGGATAAAGGAAAGCGACACTGTTGTCAACCCCGTTTTAGAGCCCTGGATTGCATTGTTTGCAATTGTGGACTGGGAACAATAACGTTGGTAGCGAAGCAACCAATGAGTGAGGCTCTAACGGGGTCAACCTCGGTGTGCATTCACAATCACGGTTGCGAAGGAGTCTTTGCCGGTCGATGCCGAATTTTCTTCCAAATACGAATCCCTAATACCGTCTCCAGGATTACGGACAACGTCAGCCCAACGATTAATGACCAGAAATAAGAATAGTCCTGTCCATCCGCTGCAGCCCAGACCGCAATAAATGCCCCGATCATCCCGCCAAAAACCGTCGCGATCAAAACAAGGATAAAAACGATACTATCAAACACCGGCGAGAGCCCTCTCGTTGGCATCGCCACTGCTGGCACCCCCCTTTGTTGTACAGATCGCTGATAGAAGAAATATGCAATGATGCCTATAAACAGCACCACAAGATTTATCGTAAAATCAGTAAAAACAAAAAATCGATCGGAAAGGATCTGTCCAATAAAAAAGCTTATACCAACGATCGCTTGAACAACCAAGAGCACAAATACAGTATCCCCCGGGTGGATCGTAAACCCCTGCCTCTGGAGCTTGCGGGCATCTCGATAAACAAATATTGAAGCGATGATCTCTAACGGTAAGACAAACAAATACATAGGGGGAGCACATGATCACTCATCCCGATGGGCTCTCATCCTTCTTCGACGTCCGCGCCGATCCCTTCCGCTGCCGTCGCTCGAGGATCGAGAGCCCAACATTCACCGCTTTTTGCACGGCCGTAATCGCTCCAACGGTCCGCGCAAAACGAGAGCGCATATCATTAAACCATCCTTCTATTCCTTCAATGTGTTCCTTTAGATCAAGGGTGACGTCATTGATCGACCGCAAAAAAATCGTCAATCGATACAAAGCCCAACAAAGAAACACGCCGACCCAAACAATGGCGATCGATGCGACAACAAAAAATACATCTTGGGAAGTTTGGAACATAAAAGGGCACGATAATGGATAGTGCCCTTTTATTCTACCACAATTGATGATACCGCGCGATGGTCTACCGTCAGTCATTATCGAAGATCTCCCCTTAGTTCGCTCTGGAGAATGGTTGTCATCATGCGTATTTCGCTATCCACTTCTTCATTAGTGAGCGTTCGCCCTGAAGAAGAAAACCTCAAGTGCAACGCCAGCGACTTCTTCCCTTCTGGCAATCCCTTCCCAGTATATTCATCAAACAATTCATAGCTCTGGAGCAACGCGGAGGAATCGTTGAGCACGGTGGCGAGCTGCTCGTAGGGTACTGTGTGGTCCATCACGACCGCAATGTCGCGGAGCACCGATGGATAGGCACTCATCGGAGTATAATTCTTTTCTTGTCGCGGACACTGGGCAAGAGCGCCAAGATTGAGGTCTAACAACGCAACCGGTTGTTTGATGTCAAACCGGCGCAGCGCTGGGGCGCTAACGAGCCCGAGTATGCCAACGGGTTGTCCGGCGCAATGGATATCAATAGACTGGGCCGGATCCAGCAGCGGGTGCATGGATGCCGGCTTGAACCCGAACTCCCAACCGAGCACTTGGCCCATCAGCTCAACACGTCCTTTGAGTGATCGAAATAAATCTCCTTGATGAGAAATAGCAACCACACAGTGTATCGGCTGGTCGGGCAGGAATTGTTTCGAACCCGTCTTGATGGGGTATGGACCCGGCAAACCCGCATGGAACACTTTTCCGATTTCAAACATTTCCACACGTTGAGAAAATCGAAGATTTTTTGCAACCCCTTCTAACACATTGTACCCCAAATCCGTGCGCAACCATTTGCTATCTTGCGAAATCGGGCTGATGACTTCAATTCGCAATCGGTCATCCGCCATCGCTTGCGGCACTTCAAAGGGGTAACTTTCTGTTTCATCCATGGCGCATCGGTCAACCAAAAAACTCCGAATCGACTCTGTGAGATCGCGCGCGCCATCGCGGTACGGCAGGGTCGCCGGCAGATCGGGTAAACGGTCGGGGATCGAATTGAACCCGAAAATGCGCGAAACCTCTTCGGCAATATCCTCTGGAATATCAACGTCATTGCGCCAGTACGGCGCTGTCACAATCAGCGTCTTCGTATTCCCGCCCACCTTCATTCCAAGCCCTTTGAGGATTGCTTTTGTTGTTGACACGGGGATAACTCCGGGGCCAATGAGTTGGTCCAACCACGCCAGATCCACACGGACCGTATTATTGACCGTCTTGCTCTCTCCGCTCGACTCGGCATGCGCAAGAACAATATTCGGCTGATACTGTCTCAACAAGAACAAGAACCGCCGCAGCGCAACGTCGGCCATTTCCACCGGTTGGCCTTTTTCAAACCGGGCCGAAGAATCCGTACGCAGCAACAACCGCTGGGAAGTTTTTCGCACCATGACCGGATCAAATGTTGCGCTCTCGACAATAATAGAAGTGGTGTCTTGCTGGATCCCAAAATGTTCCCCGCCGATAATGCCCGCGAGCGCCATGGGGATTTTGGAATTGGCAATCACACAATCGGCCGGAGACAGTCCGTATTCCTTGCCATTGAGCGCAATCAGCCGTTCTCCTGCTTTTGCTCGGCGCACAATAATACGATCGATGGATCGCGCATCAAAGGCGTGCATCGGCTGCGCGAGTTGGATCATGACAAGATTGGTCAAATCCACGATCAAATTAATCGGTCGCAGCCCCGCCTGGATCAACTTCTGTTGCACTTCCCACGGCGACTCTACGACCCGCACGTTTCCAATCCGCGCAGCAATGTACCGCCAGCATCCCGTTTTGTCTTGGATCTTTGCAATCGTGGGCTTGGCATATCGGACGGACGGAAATGCTTGCGATTTCTGTCGAGCTCCGGTAATCAGTGCAACCTCGCGGCTCATACCCCAATAGCCCCAAAGGTCTGCCCGGCGCGCAAGCGACTTGTTATCAATCTCGTAGCGCACGTCGTCCAATCCCAGTGCGACATCCAATCGCGTACCCGGTTTCGTCGTAGGGATAAACCGGGTAAGGTCAAGAATGAACGGCCCGTCATCATCATTCTGAGCAGCACGAAGAATCTCACGAGATCCTTTACTCGGTTCAGGATGACGATCGTTGATAGGCAGATCGAGCTCAGAGGCCGCGCAAATCATGCCTTCGCTCTTCACTCCTCGGATCGTTGCGGGTTCTAGTTTTACTTTTTCTCCCTGTCCATGCCAACGGACCATTGCACCTTCTAGCGCGACCGCCACCCGCTGCCCGGGGTACAAATTTTTCCCGCCGCATACGATGGTGAGCGTACGCTCCCCCACCAGTGTCTCCACCAACCGCAACCGATCCGCATTCGGATGCGGCTTGATCGCCTTCACCGCTCCGACCACAACATGATCGAGTTCCCATCGATGCAGAGCTTCTACTTCCACCACTTTCTCGGTGAGGAGTCGGGCGAATTTCTCCGGCGGTAGTGTATGCGCAACAATTGATTTGAGCTCGTTATCAGAAAGATACATACATTAAAACTGTTGGATGAATCGCAAATCTTGGCTGCGGAATAATCGAACATCGTCGACGCCGTACTTGAGCATCACCAATCGATCCAACCCAAATCCAAAAGCGAAGCCGGTATATTTTTTTGGATCGATCCCGCCAGCGCGCAAGACATTCGGGTGGACCATACCGGCCCCCATGTATTCCAACCAGCCGGTCTTCTTGCAGACGCTGCATCCTGTTTGTTTACAAATCAAACAACTGATATCGAGCTCAAGGCTCGGTTCGGTAAATGGGAAGTACCCTGGCCGGAACCGCACTTGGACATCATCGCCCAACACCTTTTTGAGGAACACGCGGTTAACCGAAATCAAATGTTGCAAACTAATACCCTTGCCCACAAGTAAGCCTTCAACATTGAGGAACGCTTTTTCATGTCGAGCGTCGGTGGCTTCGTTGCGATATACCGTGCCCGGAACGATCGCCTTAATGGGCAATGGGAACTCACGCATAATCCGCACTTGCATCGCGCTCGTGTGCGTTCGCAATAACAACCGATTCGATTCTTCATCTCCTTGTCTCTTCATCTCCTTGTCTCTTTCGGGATCGCGTACGTAAAACGTATCCCACATTTCCCGTGCGGGGTGCCAAGCCGGAATATTGACTGCTTCAAAATTATAATATTCGCTCTCGAGCTCCGGCCCATCAATCACCATGAAGCCCATCGATCGGAAAACATCTTCCGCTTGTCGGCGGATCGTCGTGAGTGGGCAGTAATGACCAACCGGAATTTTTTCTCCTGGCAATGTGACATCGACGGAAATTTGAGATCTGAAATTTAAGATTTGGGATTCTGTATTTTCTATCTCTGCCGTGATCTCAACTTTGAGTTGCTGGATCTGGGGTCCAATTTTTTTTCGTTGTTCAATGGAGAGGTCTTTGAGTTTGCGCAACAGCTCTGTCACGAGCCCCTGCTTCCTTCCGAGATAACGGATCTCCAATTCGCGCAACTCATCGGCACTGGTAACGGTGGTAAGATCCGCACGGAACTGTTGCGCAAGCGTTTGAAGAGTTTGAGTATTCATACTTTTAAATCAATCAGAAGTTCCTCTACTATACAACAAGGTTTGAGGAAATGAAAAGGCGCGGGGATAAACCCCGCGCCCTGATGTTGATCAAGGGAAAATATTCGGGGAACCCGCGCCATCTTCTCTGCCTCCGCATCGCGATCCTCCAGAATGGAAGAATGCAATGATCCTGAAGCAGGGAAGTTCGCCCTCGCTTACCAACATGAGCGAAGGAATGTAGTCTGCCGTTCTGGTGGTTACAGAATCGAGCCGGCTGGAGGCCTTGGCATCGACAGTAGCCTATTGTGTTTTTGTTTTATTTATGGGCCGGTTGGTCGGCCTCGAACAGCAGAGCAACCGAAAGGGGTTGGGAGCAACTCCGCTCGATCGCTCTTCTATTCTTTTTTTTAAAGAACAGCACATTTCAATGTTCATTACTTTTGTATTATAGCATAAAAAAATGGTTTGATCAATCATAGTTATGCACACGGCCATCATGCAAAAAATGGAGTTGAAAACAGTCGGGCCCCGCTCAAGAAATAATTGAGAGGAGCCCGCAATATTATCCGAACAAGACCCGTACGATCAAGAAAAACTTTTTTATCGGTCCAACAAATGCACAGATATCGGCTCTGCAACGGCGATGTTGGAGAACAGGTACGGACCGCCATTGAGGGCTGGCCCTTGGTATGCTCCGTACAGTTTGCGCCCGCTCCACCAGCGATAGGCTCCGTACACGCTGGTGTTGTTGGCCCTGGGGACCATGCCGCTATCGGACCGCAGGTCAATCCACAGATCGTACTCTTCCGAGTCCTGGCTGACGCCCCCCGATGGCGTGCGCGACCATTCCACCACATTACCGCTGCGGCGCGGATCAAACCGGGGCCGCAACGTAAATTCCAGTCCCGGTACATCGGACACAAATGGGTCGACCGGTGGCATCGGGCGATACACGATCACGAACGTATGCGCGATCATCCCGCGCCCGTCTGCCACCACATGACTCATCACCATATTGCATGATCCAGTGGTGGTAAGCGTCTTGTTCGCGCTGTCCCATCGCGCGCGACCTTGATCCGGCCATGTGCGCCAGAACGTCCAATGGTCCGTGATCATATCGCCGTTGGCATCGGTTGCCGATGCAAACGGCGTGAGCTCAACCGAACGTTGACCGACATTGAGTGTGATCAACTCCGGTGTGAGATCAACCGGCGGATCATTGGAGCGATCCTTGATCTGGGCCAGCAACCGGTGGAGCGCGCACATCACGTCTGGATGCTCAAACATCTGAAGGTGATCAAACCCCCAGTACACTCCAACGCGATCGAGCGTGCCGTCGGCTCGCCAACCGACAAATTCGTCGGTGTCCCCTTTCGAGGATCCGTGCTTGTCCTTGGGCACTGTGCTCTCGGTCCATGCCACGCCATCAGAATATTCACGCTCCACTTCGGTCACGAATGCGTTGCGTGCCGTTTCCATTTCTGTATTGGGCAACGGAAGGTCGTATTCGGTTGCCCCGACCAGAAAGAAAACATTTGTACTCTGCGCGAATGCATCTTGGCTGTGGAGCGCATTCAGCGACGGATTCAAGGTGGGGTATGCAACGCGGCCGTCCCCTGTTTTCCAAGAATTGTCGTAGCGCAAATTGCGCAACCCATCCGAAGGCGGCACAAGCCCGTACTGCAAGAGCGGCCATGCCGCTCGCGGCATCACTTGGCGCGTAAAAAATCGCGCATCAAAGTAGCGGTTCGTGAGCGCGGTCGCAACGGAAGCTCCATGATACGGCACCGCGATGGCAATGCGGTGCTTGATGCGATCGCCAATGCGCTTGCCGCGCACTATTGTGTTCTCCCAGGCCATATCCACAACGCCGCCTTCGCTATAGCAGATAACAACCCCATCCTCGGTGTCTTCGGGAATATTCTGCTCATAGAGTTCTGCCAACCGCACGGCAATTTCAGTAATCGGTCGTGTGGTCGGGTACGTGAGCAGGATAAAATCGAAATCTTTTTCGAGCACCGCAATGTTCGGCGAGATTCCCGCAGGACTGTCGCGCGCAACTCCAAAAAACGAATCCCAACGATGTTGCGCTCGGAGGAATGTGTCGCCCAGTGGCGCGAACTCACTGCGTGGGTCAAAACCATGGAGATGGAACACGGGGCGACGACGCCCACGTGGTGTATCTGGATGCACGCGCGTAAACCCATACCCGACGCGATTGCTCGCGAGGTTCGCCAAACTCACGGGGGTAAATCGACGCGCGGTAGCGGCCAGTTGCGTATGCCACTGCCGCCACTGCTGGACAATGCCCTTGCCCACTGCCTGCACCGATGTGCTCGCTCCGTCGTCGGTGAACGCGTAGTACGAAAACGTCGTGGTCGCCGGACTATCGAATCCGCTCACCACCGACGACTCGACAAGCAAATCGGCAGTTTGACTCAAACCGGCCTCTACCGAAAGTTGGAGAGGGAGCGGGATCACCACTCCCTGGGGATCACGCTCGAGGTCGGGGATATTACCGTATCCCAACTCCCGAGTGAGTCCGAGCTGCTCCACGCCTGTTGGCAACGCAATGGCGCGCGCTTCCTGTCGAATCCGGTATCCACTGGGATTGTCAGGGAGTGGGCTGCCACTCACGGGCACGCGGGGGAGATGGCCAACCACCCCGAAGACATTGAGGGAAAACGGCCCAAGCGGAGTTTGGATCTCGTTGATGGTTGAAGTTGTGGATTGCGCGATCGCAATGGATTGTCGGATATTGGATCGCGCCAATCCATCAGTGACGACCAGATCGACAACCATGATTCCAACAGCAGTTGGAGTCACCACGACCACGGAATTGGTCGATTGCAACAGTGCCGATTGCCCGAACCGCACGGACCATGCATACCGCAGCGCCTCAGGCGCATCGTCCGCGTCGGTTGATCGACTCGCCAACGTGAGCGTTGTGCCGACGGTTGCCGAAACCGGCAGATCGTTGGTAAGCGCTACCGGCGGTTGATCGCTGTTTGGCAGCACCACGCTGGTTGCCACAGCGCTCGGCAGGATCGCCGCATATACGACGCCTCGCTCGAGCGGATCGGATCCGATAATTCCCAATAATGGGGATGCGATCGGATGCCATCCAAGACCTGTACCAGTGGAACGAACGCGCAACAACGCCGTCGCCGCCAACGCATCGACGATCTCTCCGGCTGATGCGTTGTTCGGTCTCTGATGCACAAACAACATGAGGCCTTGGTGCGGACGAATCGTCAACGCCTCGGTCCCCCACGGACTGCCGGTCAGCGCAATCGTGCGCGCTCGAGAACTGACCACCACATACCCTTGATTGCCAGAGAGTCGCATCGATTGTGCCGCATCGGAAAAACGCACAATCGTCTGCCAACGCTGCCCTTGAGCAATCGCCACAAACGGAGAACCGGTACGACCGCAGAGATCATCGATGGTCGCGAGCCGAGGATCTTGCCGTTCGAGTGCAACAATATTGACCCCGCGGTGGAGATCAATCGTGCTCGTAGTCTGGCACCAACCGCTCCCGGTAACAGCACAGACCAAAATGGAAACGGAAACCGACTTGTAAAGGTTCATTGTCCGTCCTCCTTTTGACGAATCCCCTCACCTAAACCCTCTCCCTCGTGGCGAGGGAACTCTATGGTCAAGTATACAAAAACCCCAGGCGATCTGCCTGGGGATGGATTCTGTTGCCTTTTTAAGTTCTCGCAAGCTCTGCGGCCACGGGAGCGGCCGGTCGCGCCAATTGCTGATACACCAATACTGTCCGCTGCGCAATCCGATCCCAATTGTAGCGGTCACGGACAATCGATTGATTCACCCGCGCCTGCCGTTGCGCCGCATCGTCGCGGGCGAGAACAAACCGCAAGACACGCACGAGATCATTCGCATCATTCGTATGGAACCAAAAATCCGGGTTCGGCACGACGTCACGATTCTCCGCAATGTCACTGACCACAACGGGTTTGCGATAACTCATCGCCTCAAGCAAACTCAATGACAATCCTTCGGATTCTGACGGCTGCACAACCACCGCGGCGCCGCGCCACAGCGCATCCAGCTCGCGTCCATAACGCTCCCCAACAAAGAGGATATCTTTATTTGCACGAGCAAGGATTTTGATCGTCTGCACATAGTGATCGGTGTGGTGGCCATCGCCCACGATCACCAACGGGATATTCTTCTTAAGCGATCCATATGCCGTAATTAATGTGTGCACTCCTTTGTGCGGGATTAACCGGCCAACATATAAAATGTACCCAGCGTTACCGATTTTCATGCGACGCAAGAGCTCTCGTGTTGTCGCAACGGGTCGCGACTCTGGGACAACGGCGCCGTTGGGGATCACCGCCGCTTGCCGACGATACACACTCCACACATGGCGATTCAATTCTTCTGACACCACAATAAGCTCATGCGCATAACGGCACGCCATCCATTCCCCCGCTCGCAACAGTAAGCGGGCAAGACGCCCCCACTTTTGATGATAGTAATCTGGAGAATGATACGTCACGACCACGCGCACTCCGGGGATAAGCCGGACCAACGGAGTAATCAACGCCGGGCCAATTCCATGAATATGAATAATGTCGGCGCGGACAATAACAATTGCATGGACGGCAGCAATCAGGGAGTGCGTAATCGCGTCCCAATGCTTGGTATGGATAGACGGCAATTGGATCAACCGCACTCCATAAAATGTCTTTTGTTTTCGGCGGACGTACCAACCGCGCGTATAGACGATCACCTCCAGGCCATCAGAAACCAGCCGTTTAGATAATTCCTCAACGTGCCGCTCCACTCCACCAGATTTGCTCGGGATCCCCTTGGATCCAATCATGGCCACTGTCATGCGTTTGGCGGTCATATCAAAAAGGTCCCAAAAATTTAACCCAAAATCATATCATATTTTAGCTGCTGCGTCAAGAGGTGTATGGGAATACAGCAAAAAACCCGTAAAAAACGGGTTTTTTGAATTTTATTCTTTACGGTTCGCTCCGTCTGTTAGCGCAATAAAAATCTCCGTCGACCGCCGTTATTCGGATCAGAAAGGTCGGTGTAGTCATCTGCGGTTTCGATGAGTCTTGCCGATGTTGTTTCGCGGAAGCCAATAGCCTCTACCAATGTGCCATGCGCCTGGAGATATTCAACCAGCGGAGCAAAGTCGCCGTCACCCGTCACCAATACAACCACATCCAGCTTCGGCGCCAATTTAATGACGTCCACCACCATGCCCGCATCCCAATCCCCTTTCTTGTTGCCCCCCAAGAACACTTGCAGGTCTTTCATCCGCACCTCAAATCCTTGGTTATCTAATGCTTCAAAAAATTTCTGTTCTTCTTGGGCTTTGGAGTTAATCACGTAGGCAATAGCGCGAACCAATTTACGATCCGAAACAGCCGCCTTTAGCACTTCTTTAAAATTGACTTTCGCATTATGAAGATTCTTTGCGGAGTGGTACATGTTGCCCACGTCCACAAAAACCCCAACGCGCTGTTCCGGATGTTTAAACATACTGCTTTGGTTATACCGTCTCTTCGGTTTTTTCGACCGGTTGCTCGGTCGCGCCGACAGCATCGGAATCGGCTGCAATCACTTCATCCAATGCGGCAGCGTCTTGCTGTGGCGTACGAGAGATCTTGAGCTTGAGGCGCTTAACGAGTGACTCGAAACGTTCGATGCTTTCGCTCTCGAGATAGCGCAAAAGTTTTCGACGCATCATGACCTTTTTGAGTAACCCCCTGCGAGAAGAAAAATCTTTTTTATGCGTTTTAAGATGTTCAGTGAGTTCCCGGATTTCCTCGCTCAAGATGGCGATTTGGACCTCGCTCGAACCGGTATCGTTCGGGTGCGTCTTAAACTTCTGTATAACTTTATCTTTACTCTTTTTGGAGAGCATACAATGGCGAGGGACTAGGTTGTTAGGGGCTAGGGGCTAGAGGATCGCTAACGAAATCTAAAACCTAGAACCTATTGACTAGAACCTTCCCCGATAATCGTTTCTCCGAGAATGGTCTTTGCTCAAAAGGCCAATCCAAGAGAACGAATGTAAATAATGTTCACACTATACTGGTATTGCCCTCAAAAGTCAATGATCGTAGAATACATAATGCGAATACTACTTATACACTATGACGACGCTGGAGAACCTCGTAAAGCGGTTCCTGGAATATTGCTCTGTCGAAAAGAACCGCCGACTGCAAACCATCCGAACGTACGAATATTATCTGCATCGTTTTTTGTTATGGGCAGCGAAACACAACCTGCAAGAACCCAAACAAATTTCGGCAGCCCTTGTCCATGAATACCGCGTCTGGCTCAAACAATTGCGGAACCGATTCGGCGAAGAGCTCAAGGTGAATACGCTCAATTACCACATGATCGCGTTGCGCGCATTCCTCAAATATCTTGCGCGCGAAGATATTAAATCACTGACACCAGAAAAAATTGAACTGGGTAAAATGGAAGAACGACATGTGAGCGTACTAGAAGATCGTGAATTAGCGCGGCTGCTAGCAGCACCCTCGAATCGAGAAGATCCGAAATCCGAAATCCGAAATCCGAAACTCCGAGCACATGCTACTCTGATCCGACTGCGCGACAAAGCGATGCTGGAAACACTTTTTTCCACCGGACTACGGGTGGCGGAATTGGCTAACCTTAACCGCGATCAAATCAATCTCAAACGCGATGAATTCTCGGTCCGGGGCAAGGGTGGGAAAATTCGTGTCGTTTTTTTGTCAAGCTCGGCAAAACAAGCGCTCCAATGCTATCTTGATACGCGCACTGACCCATCACCCTTTGTCTTTGTGCGCCACGACCCCGCGGCCGAGCAATCTCAAATCTCAAATCTCAAATCTCAAATCGAGCAACCGTTGACGCCGCGATCGATCGAGCGTATTGTATCGCGGTATGCGCGCATCGCAGGGATCACTAAACGCATCACGCCGCATACGCTCCGCCACAGCTTTGGCACTGATCTTTTGCGCGGTGGCGCCGATATCCGCGCCGTGCAAACCCTGCTCGGGCATGCCTCAATCACCACCACGCAAATTTATACCCATGTTACTGACCAACATTTAAAAGAAGTACATCAAGCATTCCACGGGAAACGCCGAGAAGATAAAAGATAGAAACGTGAAACGAACAATGAAATCTTACTGTCCCTGTAGTTCATCCCGCTGTTCGCCAACAGCGGGATCCCATGGGTAGAGCATCCGCCTTCCCACTGCCCACAGATGGGGTCCCGCACGCTGCGGGATAAGCCTCCAATGAGTGCTGGTCCTTGTCTCCGTAGTTTAATGGATAAAACAGGAGCCTTCTAAGCTCCGGATCGAGGTTCGATTCCTCGCGGAGACAAAGACCAGCTGTTATTGGTTCGATTCCTTTCCTCCCGGGGACATGTATCTACTCTTGATTCAAGATGCAATTTTCTATATTCTAGTAGAACGTGGCAGTAATCCACGTTTGACGTGGCGGCCATAGCTCAATGGTTAGAGCGCCGGTCTGTGGCACCGGATATACGGGTTCAATTCCCGTTGGCCGCCCCAATAAAATTTCATGATCTCTTTCTTATGGAAATCACCTGTGTCGTTCCAGAACACAACACGCTCGAAGAGACACTGAAAGAACTCCAACGACTCACTGAACAGTTCCAATCGCTACGGCGCAATGAGGAACACTGGATCACTATTGATGCTCACCGCGATCCGCTTTCTTTCCTCCCAGCACTCACAACACTGCTAAGCCAACAAAAACAGCGGGAAGGATATCTTATTCAGATCACTGCCGAACACACGCAGGGGGTGCTGATCGATCCGTCTGAAAATGCAACTAATCTCTTGGAACAAACACTTGCCCCTCTAGAAAAAATTCGACCCGATATTCGCACAACCATCTTGTACATCATCGGAGAACTGATCGACAATCTGCATGAACATGCGCAGACACCATTGGGCATCGCGACCTCGGCGCTAGGACAAGAACGATTTTCTCTCACCGTCGCGGACATGGGGGTTTCCATCCCCAACGCCTACCGGCAGTCACATATCGCAGTCAGCGATGAATGTGAGGCGCTCCGCAAGGCACTCAACGGCATCTCCACAAAAACCGTGGAAGAACGGGGCACTGGATTGCCCAGCATTCAAAGGGCAATAACCCAACTCTTCAACGGAGAACTGTGGCTCATTTCCGCATCCGCGGCACTGCGTGCTCATCATGACGTAATCGAATGTCATGCACTTCCCTTCTTTTGGCAAGGAACAATTGCGCACCTTCAATCCCCCTTGCCGCAACAATCCATCAACCTCTATGACATCCTCCGCTAAAATATATCATGTGCAAGCGTTGATCGGCTCTTCCTGCTGGGGCCGGCATATGGCGATAAAACTCCGTGATATAATCCTGGCCGATCATCCTGGCGAAGTAATCCTCGACTTTAACGACGTGGTATCCATGACCGGAGCGTTCGCGGATGAGTTACAAAAAGCCGAACGGCTACTTAATACAAAACAAATCACTCTCAAAAAGGAACACTGCTCCCCGGATGTTGCCATGATGCTCACCATTGTTGCTCAGCGAGTGCGTCAGTGAAAAAGAAAGACCTTCGATGGACGACCGTCGCTTGAGTAGACGATCATATGATACCGGCACGTGCAGCGGTTCTTGGGTCCTTTCCAGCACCGCTTCTCTGAAGGCGTCCCGACGCCGTAGGGATGCCGTGGGAGTACCCACGGGTTAGGACGCCGACTGCCCTTGGTCGTTCGAGTTCGAATGATTTCACCTCCTCTCGTTGAGAAGATTGGAGCGCATCTCGCGATGCGCGGATTAGTCCCTCTGAGTCTTGAGGTCCCTCAACTTACCCTCCTCGGCCACCTGGTTGAGGAACTGACGCGTGACAGCGGCGTTGTGCTTACCGCTGTTGCAGTGGCGTAGCTCAACCTTGAGCCCGACGGACTTCATCCAGGCCTCCCGTGTGCATCCGGCCCGGCTGCATGTGAGGTTGCTGTCTTGGTCGGTCGTCTTCTGCATGCGCACGGCGGGCAGGTTGAACAGTCTGCTGTTCGGCATGGGATCGTAGCGATTCCACCGAGGCTTCGGAGGGCCAGCCGGAGCCTCCCCCTCCGCATCGAATTCGCTTGACGCGACTGGTGCAGGGGCGGCGGATGAGTCCGGTAGAAACGGACTCGACGATTCCTCATCGTCGTCACCGTATCCACCGAAGCCCCAAATCGGTCTCCATTCCATTTGAAATTCCTCCTTTGTTCACCGATCTGCGTTCTGCAATTCTATATTATGCCACAACTTTATCCAAATGTCCAACGGCGAGAATAATGATTCTAACCCTCCTACGCTAAAGCTACAGAATATAGTCTTGCCGGCCCACGAAAAATTCCGCTTGAATACTTAACCCTCGCCTGCTATACTGTAGGCATATGAATCACACCTATCGCATCATTATCGAACCAGACACAAAAGGATTCCATGGATACGTCCCATCCTTGAAGGGTTGTCATACTTGGGGAAAAACAATCCCTGAAACAAAAAAACACCTCCAAGAGGCGGTGGGTGTCTATCTCGAATCACTTATGGAGAACGGAAAATCCATCCCCGAAGAACAAAGTTTCGAATCGTTTACAACAGTGTTTGTTGAAAAGGCAAAACAACGATCTAAAATTCAACAACGAGAGTATGCCTAAGTTACCCGTGGTAACACCAAAGAAACTTATCAAGGCCTTGCAGCGACAAGGCTTTTTCGTTGATCGCCAGCGCGGCAGCCATATTATCCTGCGACATATCGACGGTCGGATGAGCGTCATCCCCATGCATACACGCGATATACCTAACGGAACACTCAAAGGAATTCTCGAGGATATTGATTGGACGGTGGAAGATCTACTGGGTCATCTGTAAAGCAACCAGACAAGTTCTAACATCCTTCACTTGCTGGCCCCAAGTTGTACGAGCAGGGTTTAAAGCCCTGCTTTTGCTTTGTTCAGAAGCGAGGGAAAGCACTAAATCAAAAGGAGATTTTAACGAAAACTCAAATTTCTTGCCTTCAACAACTGGGTTCTGAAGTAGGTAGTTCAAAAGCGCACGTTTCTCTGTTGTTTTAGAACTCACAAAAATTTCCTTAACCCTGCGACAGAGATCAAACACTGTAGATACATGGATAGAATAATTGTGGTCTGCCTTGGTGTGTTCTTCTAGCTCATTGTTGAGGCGATACTGTTCATCTTTCAGCTCTTGCAACTTTCTGTCATAGTCGTCCTTAGTAATACTCTGATCCAAACGCATGGCTTGTACAGGCCTCCGCAATCGACCCGACTTCGTCGGGAGATTTGATTGAAAATAGGTTCGAGCGGAGTCGTAAAGATGCCCCATCGAAGAACATCCAATGTTTATTGGGTGTTTTTTGATACCAAGAACGGGATAGTAGAACCTTTCTATTACAAGTCGTAATATAAATTTCCATATTGCAACTTTCGGCTCAATCTAGTAATATAGATATATCAAACCCTACTTTGTATCATATGCCCAAACTCCAAAATAACTTTAGTGCCGGAACCTACACGAAACATTTCTGGGGAAAAGAGTACGAATACCGTAGCTTCTCCCCGTCTCTGGTGAATCAGCCCTACGAATGGCAAGATAAAAGAATCCCCGTTCTCCTTGAAGAGGCGATACGCCTAGTGGGCGAGCTCAATGCCTATTCTCTTTTGGTACCCGATGTTGATTTCTTCATCCAAATGCACGTACGTAATGAAGCAGTGAAATCGAGTCGCATTGAGGGCACTCGTACGGGAATGGACGAAGCGGTGTTACCAAAAGAAGAAATCTCCCCCGAAAAACGAGATGACTGGACTGAAGTTCAAAACTACATTAAAGCAACAAATTACTCAATTGCCCAACTAAGAAAACTTCCAGTGTGTATGCGATTACTAAACGTCGCTCATCGAATTTTACTTTCTGGAGTCCGGGGCGAACACAAACAACCCGGCGAGGTTCGAATAGCCCAAAACTGGATTGGGGGTACGAATATCCAGACCGCAGGATTCATTCCCCCACACCCAGATGATCTTCCTGACATGTTAAAGGATTTGGAATTTTTCTGGCACAATAAAGGACTCAACATGCCCAACCTGATTAAAATTGCAATATCCCATTATCAGTTTGAAACAATCCATCCGTTTAACGATGGGAATGGACGTGTTGGGCGTATGCTAATTTCACTCCACCTTATCGAAATGGGAATCCTAAAAAAACCAACACTCTATCTTTCCGATTTCTTTGAAAAAAACAAGGCAAAATACTATGATGCTCTTACGTTCGTTCGTGAACGTAATGACCTTGACCAATGGTTAATTTTTTTTCTTTCTGCTGTCATTGAAACAGCAAAAAAGAGTGAGGACACATTTGAAAAAATCATTAGTCTAAGGGCAAGTTACGAAAAAAAAATCTTTGAACTGGGCCGAAGGGCAAAACTTGCTCATGCACTCCTCATACAACTATTCTCTAAGCCTGCCACGAATGTCTCTGGAGCATCAAAACACCTCAAAACTTCCATTAGCGCAACCAATACGCTCATCAGAGAAATGGAGAAAGTGGGGATTCTTAAGGAGGTTACTGGATTCTCAAGAAATCGGATATTCATTTTGCATGAGTATCTTGATCTCTTTAAGAGATAGTGGGCACGAAAGTTCTAACATCTTGCTGGCCCTGATAAAAAACTCCAGGGATTCCTTGATGGAACTGTTTTTCGATCGATCTATGGACACTTGACAATATCCGAATAATAGTATATGATGGTAATATACAAATTTATATGGGACTATGCTCGATATTTCAACGATTGAAGGTTTTCAATGGGATCGTGGGAATAGTCAAAAAAATATTACCAAACACAAAGTGACCAATGAGGAGTGTGAGCAGGTGTTCTTCAATACTCCCCTCCTTATCCAAGAAGATGCCCTGCACTCCACAAGAGAACACCGATGGTATGCGTTAGGCAAAACAAATATTGATCGATTACTCTTTGTTTCCTTTACGATGCGTAGAGAATCACTCCGCATCATCTCTGCTCGAGACATGAGCAGAAAGGAACGCCATCACTATGAACAAGCATAAAAAAATCCCCCATTTTAAAACCGAACAAGAAGAACGCAAGTTCTGGGCAAGCCATGATTCTGCTGATTATTTGGATTGGTCGAAAGCTCAACACGCAGTCTTCCCAAACCTCAAAACTTCTACGAGAACTATTAGCATTCGGCTACCAGAAGATCTCCTTGCCCGCATTCAATCACAAGCCAATCAACGCGACGTTCCCTACCAGTCGTATATTAAGGTGATTCTTGCAGAATCTATGGATGGGAAGAAAAAACCATTACGGCATTCGGAGTGCGGGGAGAAAGAAACCGCAGACAGGTTCTAATATCCTCGACTTGCGGGCCCCCATCAAAGAACATTCAATGGTTTTTGGTTATTTTTTGATACCATTAAAAAAGTAGCTGACTTTGCGTTTACACCTTTAGTACGAAATGTGATACTCTTTTGAGTAGTGCTGTTAAAATCAAACTCATGTCCCCGGAGCCAACCTGGAGAGCACCAATACCTACCAAAGACCTGGCGCCCCAATCAGATGCGGAGCGCTCACTTTGGGAAGAAATCGAACGTGAATGTGAGCTTCCAATACAAGCTACTTTGAAAAGGATCAATCGAATTACACAAGATCGTTTTCCAAACTCTCAGACTCAAACATGCTCTTCGTGCACAGGGCATGTTAAAGTAGATGGATCAATGTTATATGAACAACGGCCAAAAGAACTGGCACATCAAAAAATTGAACGCGACGCTCATATTTATCTTCTTTCTCTAGAAAAAAATGTAAGCACTACCGAAAAAATTGAGATAGAAAATTTTCTCGAAACATTATTCAATAGTGCAATCAAACGAGTTAATGGGTCGGCAGAGGAAAAAGCAATGGCGCTCAGAAACACCACTCAAAAAGAGGCTGAGGATGCCTACCCTGATAATAGTTCAACAGCCCAAGCAACCTACCTATTCAAATTTCATTTTAAAGTATTGAAACCTGCCGATGCCTTCAGAATATTAGAACAATTTTGGAAAGCATTGGAGGAAGAACTCAACAGTCGCGACAGTTTAGACATTCATACAGAATTGAAGATCGAAGACTTTCTTAAAGATATCCCACTACGCAAGGGGTACGTATCGCCTTAAATAAGTTCTAACATCCTTCACCCGCCTGCAGCGCTATGCGAGCGCAGCATTGCGGGCAGGCTTGCTGGCCCCAGGAAATCAATGAAGTGAGAACCTCTCCAAATCGGAGCGGTTCTTTGTTTGAGAAAAAGCCGGGATTCATGCTGCGTGCACGAATCCCGGCGCCAGTAGACCTGACTTCAGCGCCGATTGCGCTTGTCGAGCTCTTCCATCGCGATGCGGGTGTGCGCAAGATCCCATCTGCAATGAGTCGCTCGACTAATACCTTTAGAATCTGAGAGGGCGCCCTTTGTACAAGTTTTTTTATCGGCACTCCAAGGCAAACCGTAAGCTCTCTAAATTCTTTTGCATCTCGCTCACATAATCCTTGCCTTGTGCAAGTTCTGCTTCGCTCAATCCCTCGATGGGATTGAGCGGCAGTGTCTGCGCACCGACAGAGGCGGCAATCGTCTGGGAGAGTTTGGGGCTTACTAATGTTTCAAAAAAAATCACGCGCACTTGGTAGTACCGCGCCAGATCGGCCACGCGCGCCAATGCCTTCGCAGTCGGCTCTTCATCCGGAGAAAAGCCCGCAATCGCCACTTGATTGAGGTTGTACTGCCGAGCAAGATACCCGAAAGCATTGTGGGAGGTAATAAAGCTCCGTTTATTGCACTGCTTCAATCCTTGAGTATATTGCCGGTCGAGTGCGGCGAGCTTCACTTTAAGATCGCTTGCGCGCTGCTGGTAAACGGAGGCGCGGAGCGGATCCGCCTTTGCAAATCCTTCGACAATGCGGTCGACCTGTGCCTGTGCGGCGACTGGGCTCAACCACCCATGCGGATCTTGGAGGGGCGTACCATCTGCTTCTGTCGTTACGGTTGCAACATCTCCGCTGGTGTCGACAATCACAACGCCTTTCCCCTCTAGCGTAGACTTTACATCGTTTGCCCATGGCTCAAGGCCAGCGCCATTGAGCAGCAGAAGCTTGGCGTTTTCCAACAGAACAATGTCATTGGGCGTGAGCTCATACTCGTGGGGCTCTACTCCTGCGGGGGTGAGGTTGTGTACGGTCGCATCGTCCCCGGCAATCGCCGAAGCAAAATAATACAAGGGGTAAAAGGACGCAACAACATTTATAGTGGTATCAGAGTCATCGATCGGATTTCGTAACGACCTGGCACTCAAAAGAACAAAAACGAGAACGAAAATACCTATGGCAACGCCGATTCCGAGACGTTTAGACATAGAGAAGGGGTATGACGTACTACAATAATGCTTGCAGTAACCATACAGCATGGAACGCCTCTTGTCCAACCGATCGACGGACTAATCTCTAGCATACGAGTGAAGATAAGCGATATACTGATGTTGACGATAGATATTTACTTTATGACCATATCCCAAAAACATATTCTCGTATTGAGTATCTGCGCCATTGAAACAGCGCTGTTGACGCTGCAGCTTGTTACAACGGGCAATATTCCTTGGGTGAATATCCGGGAGGGATCATGGATTGTTGTGGTAATCATGCTATTGCCTGTTGTGTTTACCGTGCTGCATAGCGCGTGGTCGTTCTCCTGGCGATTTACAGCGTTGCTCATGGGGGTGGGTGGGGCGGTTGGATTCCTCTTTGAAGAAATTGGGCTCACGTACGGAGTCGTTTTTGGTGGGCAGTATTCGTACCCACAGCACACGTTGTTGATTGCGCAGGTTCCGATTCTGGTGGTGCTGTACTGGCCGCTGTTTATATACCTTTCGTACTGTTTGAGCAATGCCGTGTTCCGATGGTTCAGCGGCATCGATCGATTTCCCACGAAGGCGATTCCTTTCCTGCTCATTGCGGATGGGTTTATCGCGGTCAGCATCGATTTATTCCTGGACCCCATCCAAGTCCAGCTTGGTTCTTGGCAATGGCATGCCAACGGCTGGTATTATGGGATCCCAATCGGCAACTTTGTTGGATGG
>JACRJV010000011.1 GCA_016215325.1 Candidatus Uhrbacteria bacterium | reverse complement strand
TCCAACTTGAAAAATTCAATCAATTGTCCCACTTCGCGATGACAGTCGAATGGATAGACATAGACACTGCGTTGCATGGGGAGGAACCCCCAATCTTTGAGATGCTCGCGAAAATAATTTCGGGTTTTTGTATAGGTAGCCGGAATATCAAACAGCACAATTCTCCATCGCTGATCCCAGCGTTTGGGCGTTGGAATCAACAGCGGCGGCTGGTCAAGCACTTTACGGCCCCGTGATGTGACCTCGAGATATCGCTGCTTGCCAACAACGGTGTCGTAAACATAGCCGCGCGAAATAAGATAATGGAGTGTTTTTCGAAACCGCGCTCGATCGATCGAATGTTTCCGCAGATAGGCATAGGCGTATTTCCGTGATGATGGCCGGGCCGTATAGGGAGCAACGATGATGTCGGCAAGCAAACGGAGGGCCTCCTCGGCGGTGAGGACAATCATTTTTTTCTGCGATGGTTTCATACCTCTCTCCATCCAAAAATCAAAACTTGCATAAATCAGACAGCGTGCAGGATCGAATGAATGTCCCTTAATCATAGCATATGCTATGAATGGGGGACAATTTTTTTCTCAAACCGAAATTCTCAAACTAAAAACCGACCGCTTTTTTGACTATTGGGTCGGTTGTATTATTGCCGATTGCATTGTTCCCCCGCAACCAAGCCCTCCAAATACGCCAGATCTTCTGGTGAGCCAATATCATGCTTCTTAATAAGTTCCAGGACTTTTCTTACTTATTATTGTTCTTTCTGATATTTTCGATATCGGCGCTCAAAAATTTCAGAAACAGTATCTGCTTGTTTTTGTGTAATCAACGCGGCGAGATCGTGATTAAGCTTTCCAATCTCCAAAGCCGTCCTCTTTTCCGACGACGCAATCTTCTCATCCATCACGTCAGATAATCGAGGGATTAAACATCATCGGTGTACTCCAGCAAGAGCCCCAACGTTACATTCTTCTGGAAATTTTTGCGATGTTTTTTGGAGAATGCATCCGTCATAGATGTTGATATTGTTTCGTACTGCCAACAGTTGAGCCAAACCGCGGTTTCTGATATTGTTCCCACTACAGATTTTTACACAAACCCGGCAACAGCAAAGGAGGGCAGTCTATCATGATCGAACCGACCGATCCGGCCAGGCTCCCCAATAAGGCCACTGCGCGCCTGCGGCGCAAGGCATTGCGCGCGCACCGGCGCGTAGGCAAGATCAGGATCCGCCTCACGGGCGCAGACATCCAGCGCCTTACCGGGATCACCGTGCGGCAACTGGCGGCCTGGAAGCGCCAAGGCCACATCGACACGGCTGTCCCCCGCCGCGTGTCGAACGACCGCAAGACCGCCGCCAAGGCCATCCAGATCATCAGGTTCACCGATTTGATCACGGCCAAGATCATCCGCTTTCTGTTGGGCCTGGGGTTGGGCGAGCGGATCATCTTCGAGGCGTGCGACGACCGGCCCCGTTCACGAGGGCTCTACACTCGCTGCGATCTGACGCTGCGGCAACGGCACGGCCATCTCGGCAACTGGGCGTTGGTGATTCGCAACAACGGCGAGTTCGACGTCTCGATCACCCGGGACTGGCCGATCGGCCGCAAGCCTCAGCCTGGCACGCACGTGCTGGACTTCCGCAGCGTGGTGCCCGAACTGCTCGCGGCTATCAGCGAGCTCAAAGGCCGCACGATCGAGTCGGGCGCGGCCATCGTCGACCCGCCGCGCGAATCCCCCGCCGCCAACAAGTAACGGCCCGCGTCATCGGGCCACCACCCTCATAAAGGAGGTATTCCGTGACCATCATCTGCTCCGGCCAGCGGCATCGGCCCAAGGTCGTTGCGCTCGCGCCAGCTATCATGCAAGCCGAGCGCACACTCCGGCTGCTGCAGTCGATCGAACTGCTGCCGGAGGACATCCACCGGCTCACCGGCTTTACCCTGCGCCAGATCCAGTACTGGCGGAGGATAGGGTACATCAAGCCCAGCAAAACCACGGCAAAGGGGTACTCACGGTTCACGTACCGCGAGGTGATCAAGTTCCGGATCGTGAAGTGGCTGATGGGGATGGGCTTCAGTACCCAAGTCATCTTCGGCGCGGGGCCGAAAGATGAGAAGGCTCTGCTCACCTACCTCGAAGCGGTCATGGCCAAGCGCCACCGGCGGCTCTCAGAGCACACGCTCTATGTGCTGCCGGAGCGACCGCGCAAGACCGTGCTGGCTCTGCTGGGTGAACCCGACCACACGCGGTTCCACCCCAGCCAGAAGAACCGCTGGCAGAGGCTCTCGTTCAAGAACATCGAGCGCCAAACGCTGGAGTTTATGCGAAAGCGCTCGCCCGAGCTCTTCGCTAAGACGGCCTAGCACGGCAGCCCCGCCATTACATCATCGCCCCGTTCGGGCCGCCCGCCCACCGACTGCGGCCCGCTCCCCGTCCGATCAACAACACTTGCCATCCGCTCTACGTGGAAAGGAGATGGATGGAGCTACAAGTGCTGCGGACGGGTTGTTTTTTATGCGAGAGGTGAAGACCCCGCCACAGCGGGGCAAGTATGAAGATATAAGAGGTGAAAAGAATGCGGTTAGATACTCTTGTGTTTTAGACAAATTCACAGTAGGCTATGGGTATTCGGATCGATTTGAATTAATTCGGATATTGATTCGTACAACCCTATGAGCCCGGAAGGAAAGATTATCGAGCTGCCGCAGCGCACTCCCCAGCAAGAAGCGATTGCCGACCACCTTAAACGCTCGGTGAGCCCCGAGACTGCCGAACGCTACGATGCCCTGGTTAAATCCGTCATGAGCTTCCATACGGGCATGACTATTGACCGTGCCTGGACAAGCATCAACAGAGCCGAAACAAAACACGGGGGCGCCTTCTTTACCGAAGAAGCGGTTGCACGATGGAACCAGCTTGAAAAACTCCGAAAAGATCTTGGGATGTACCAATGGGAGGTGAATATTATTAAACAGACAACGCCGGAAGAAGAACAACGCAAGGCCACGCGCAACCTCGCGGATCGGATCCAACGCACCAGAGATGAGATACGGGCCTTGCTGGATGAAAGCGAACAGGACCAGCAAGATGACGAAACTCGCATCTTTACAGAACTCAAGAGTTTGCGACTGATCACCGAACTCGGTATGGCGACTTCCGGCGAACAAAATCGACTCGCAGAGCTGGAACAGGAGTGGGGAAATCTGCAGCAACGATTCGGTGTAAGTGCGAGTGCAGCAAAGTAACGTGCGTAACAAAAAACCGCTCCAATCCGGGCGGTTTTTTTGTTGTTCACGCGCAAACCTTGACAGAATGACTAAAATATGCTATTATATTTGGTTCTATAAATTGCCTTTTTAGGGCTTTTTATAGGGCTTTTGTACGTTGACAAGCTGGGGATAAAGAGATGAAGAGATAAAGATACGAACGAAGAAGAGAGGCGGATCAGTATCCGAATGGGTCCGGATTTCAGCGTCTTGCGCGTCATCCTGGTCTTAGCCAGGACCCGAAGCGCAGACCGATAAGCTGCTGCGCGATTGCCAGATTCTGGTCGAGCCAGAATGACAATCGCGGTGGATCTGAATTCATTCGGATACTGATTCGTACACGCACACAGACCCCGCAGGAGCGGGGAAAGGAGACAGACGGATGAAACCACTGGTGAGTATCCTGTGGGAGCAGCCTGGCCAGAAGGCCCTGTTGATCGCCATGGGGCGGTCACAATGGGGCCTGGCCCGCCAAGCTGCCAGGAAGGCCGCAGAGGTCATGGGCGACCTCGCGGCCGAGGAACTCTCGACCCCCACCAAGGCGGACCGGTGGAGCGCGCTGCTCAGCCAGGGCAGCACGTTTACCCTGGTCCACTACATCCCCGAACGGGGCGAGCCGGTCGCCGGAAGCCCCGTGGAGAACCCTTCGTCGGCCGAGGCACTGGCAAAAAGCGCCATGGCCGACCACCGGGCGTACCGCAAGGCGCTCAAACCGACGCACGTCGGCAAGAGCGCGCGCAACCCCCGGCCCCGCCCGCATCCCACGCGGGTGCGGCCACAGGTCGTGCGCTGCATGCGCTCGGCCTAAGGCCCCATTCCTCTGGAACCAGAACACCCCCCGGCGGCCGAACGGCTCGCCGGAACCCTACGGAAACTCCGCGCTGAGTCAGCGCGAGAGGAGGAAAGACAGTGAACAAGCTAGGACAAATCACACTGGTCGCGGCGATCTACCTGATGATCGCCCTGGTCGGCCTCTGCCGGTGGGCTAGCGGCCAGCCGCTGGGCGACGCCGACGGCAACCGCCTCACCAACCTCGGGGACTGTCGGGAGATCGCGGCCATGATGGGCCGCATCGATCGGCCGGACCTCGACGTCAACGGAGACGGCGTCGTCAACTCGGCCGACTTCACGGCCGTGGCCAAGGCCGGGCTGGAGCTGGCCAACTATCAGCGCCTGGTCCTGACCGACCCACGAATGAACGCCGCGCTGGCCGCCAACACCGTCGGCGACAATCGCGTCCGATTCGCCGCGCCTCGCGCCGGCGGAACCAACGCCACCGAGCTGCGCTCGGTGTTTGTCAACGGCGGTTTTATCACCATCCCGTCGGCGGTCCAGAATGTCATCGGTGGCACCATCGTCGTCAATGGCATGGTGCATCACGACGTCCTGCTGGGCCGGCCCGACGGCTGGTGGAGAACCAACGTGGCGCTCAACTCCTCGGTGGAAAGCGCGACGACCACCTACTGGCTCCGGGTCTGGATGAACGGTCAGGTGACGAACTTGTTCGCTTCCGGCGGCACCTCGACCATCGTCGTCAACCCCCCGAGACCCGACTTGGCGGTCACGGACACGACGATCCTGCCGGCTGGCCCGTACCTCGCGGGTCAGAACGTCAGCATCAACGCCACGGTGCGGTCGACCTCGGTCCAGCCCCTGCAGAACGTTCTCGTCCGCGGATTCGTCCTCGGCGCGAACAATCAACTGGTTCAGCTCGACGGCGACGTCCGGCTGAACTTCGGAGCTGGTAGCGAGGCGCAGCCGGTGAGCTTCCCGGCGACGCTGTCAACCACCTCGAGCCGATTCAACATCGTCGTCGATCCCCTCAACGCAATTCTGGAAAGCAAAGAGGGGAACAACCAGACGACGGCGGTCGTGACTGCGACGTTGCCGAACTACTCGGTAACGTCCCTGTCGGTGACCCCCCCGACGACCATCGAGGGTCGGCAACAACTGATCCGGGGGATCGCGACCGGAGGCGAGGTTCGGATCCTGGTGGGCGGCCGCACGCTCATTCCGGGCGCCGGCTCGATCTCCGGTGAGTTCACCGCCGTGGTCACGGCGGTGGCGGGCACCACCACGGTGACCGCGGTCGTCGACCTGCCGAACCTCGTCGCCGAAAGCGACGAGACAGACAACCGGCGGAGCGTCGTCGTCCCCAACCAGCTGCCGGACTACAGCCTGCGCGTGGTGGAAGTCACCCCCAACCCCGTGCCGGTCGGCGACACCGTTCGCGTGAGAACGATCTCCGGCACGACAGGGACGGCAGTTGTCCGGAGACTGCCGATCCAAATCCGGAGCAACACGGGCACGGTGGTTGCCAGTTCCACGGCGTTGTTCGATCCGTTCGGAGCGTCACAGTTCACTGATCTGAGCTTCGGGGCTCAGATCAACACCACCTACTCGGCGGTGCTGGTGATCGGGAACACTCCGGACGCACGAAGCACCGACAACCAGCAAGTGGCGACGCTGACCGTCACGGTCCCCCCGGGGCCCGCGGTTCCGGTCATCCAGACGGTCATGGCCGCCAACGGAGGGTTCACCGTGAACTACACGGGGACCTCCGGAGGTGCCTTCGAGATCACCACCGGAAGTTCGGCCGCCACGCTCGGAAGCACCCGGCCGGTCACCGGCACGATGGCTATCGTCACCGGGCTGCCGAACAAGGTCGGGACGTTCTTCAGCGTACGGGCGCTGAACAACGTCGGCCAGAAGTCGGCCTGGTCGACTGCCGAGGTCGTCTACCCCGGAAGCGAGCCGGTCCCGGTCACCTGGCGGATCGTCACGGACACCACCAACAGCGACTACACGCTGTTCGGTGACGCCCCGATCGATCAGCCCAACCCGCTAACGGCGCCGACGATGGCCAAGACCGGTACCCTGGAGTTCAAACTCCACGGGACCGCGCTGGCTGGCCGGCACCACAACAACGGATACGACCGGGCGGACACGTCCGCCTCTTTCCCGACGCAGTATCTGGATGCGCGGGAGCGGACGGCGGCACAGGGCGGCTTCGGTCGCCCGGTGAGTTTCTGGGTGAATGGCACCCGCATCCCGGTCTTCGCCTACACCACCCGCGGTGGAGGCGACTACTGGTACAACCTGTCATCCGCCGGCGCGGCGACAGCAACCAGCGCGCCGTGACCGGCATCGTCGTCCTGAGACTTCGGGCAACGGATCGCAAGGTCCCACGCCCGCGCTCTGGATGACGACTACCTTTAAGACCTTCGGCTCGACTCGTTCGCATCATGCGTTCGCGTCTGGCCGGAGGTCTGTTCTTTTTATGACGAGTGACGAAGGATACTGGATATGAAGGTACTAAGAGATGCAGAGGAGCTGCAGAGCTATCGTTCGATCGGATTCTGGCCGAGCCAGAATGACGATATACTGGATTGATTCTATGCCGATTGGCGGCCGAAATATTTTATGCTACACTGTTTTTATATTCGATTCTATTCATCGGTTTTATGGATACCCAACAAGAAATTCTCAACTCGATACACGAGCTCAGCGAAACAGTGGGTGGTCTGACCGAAACAGTGGGTGGTCTGACCGAAACAGTGGGTGGTCTGACCGAAACAGTGGGTGGTCTGACCGAAACAGTGGGTGGTCTGACCGAAACAGTAAACGACCTCACCGAATCAATGAATGATGTCGTTGAAACTATCAACTTTATTAAAGATACAGCGGTCACTAAGAAGGAATTTGAAGAATTAAAAACAGAAGTAGGGTCAATAAAATCGAGCATGGCCACGAAAGATTATATTGACAAGACATTTGGAACGCTCAAAGGCGATACTGTTACCCTTGTCCGTAAAGAAGACGAAAAGGTCAATGCGGTCGTCGACGCTCTCGACGAAGAACACATTCTGCCGCACCAGCGTCTTGAGAAGATTCGTTCTCATCACGTCTTCCCAGCGCCACCGACTATTTCTTCTTCGCCGGCATAAACTTCTGAGGATAGGCGTAGAGCGGATAGCTCTCCATAACCTGCCATGTTGGCGGGTTTTTCCTTGCGAAAAAATCCTCCACAGGGTCGAGCAATACTCACTGTTGTGCTATGATATTTCTGTATGAATACTTCTTTGTTGGAATTTTTGGAATGCCCTGTGTGCCACACGAGTATAAAGTATAAGGTATTGGGTATAGGGTATCCGAATGAGCAGGAGATTATCGCGGGCACATTGGTGTGTAAAAAAAATCATCGGTTTGCTATTGAGAATGGGATACCAATGCTGCGGGCCAATCAGAAGATGGAGATACGAGGATACGAAGATACGAAAATTAATGACAATGAGAATTACTCTACCCTCCCACTCAAACAGCGGCAGAAGCGCGTGAAGGCACTGGTCAAAAAACTCATCCATGTTGAGCGCGCTCGAACCCGCTATGCCAAAGGAATTCTGGAGCGCGACATTGACTACCGCACCAATTATTCTCGTAAGGATAAGTACGTGGAGTTGATACGACAGGAGATGAAGATATTAGGAGATGAAGATACGAGGAGACGAGGAGATAAGGATGTTAGGATATTAGGGAATAGGGGTATAAGGGTACAAACGATTTTGGAGTTGGGCATTGGGCAAGGCGGGTTTGCAACAAGCCTCAAAGAAGGGTTCAAGCCCACCAAGATGATTGGGCTTGATTATGATCCGGATTGGGCGCGCGTGGCAAAACTTACCGACCCGAGCATCGATGTGATCGTGGGCGATGCGACAAACCTGCCGATTAAATCCGGCAGCATCGATCTGGTGGCCGCAGCGTACTTACTGGAGCACATCCGCGATTGGAAAACCGTGATCGACCAAGCCCAGCGCGTGGGCACGCACAGTTTTTTTATTTGGAGCCCGAACAAAAACTTCCCTTGGGACTATGGGCATTTTCGCAACGCCCCGCTGTTACCATGGCTGCCCGCGAGCATCGGACAATATATTGCTTGGGGTATTGCCCATGCCAAGGGGTTTAATGATACCCTGGGGCAGTGCCGTAATGAAATCGAAACCATGAATTACGTGAGTCCCGGGCAGTTTGAGAATTATTTGCGAACAAAACAAATCACGTACCGCGATTCGTTCCTCCCATTTGTTTGGATGACCTTGGATCAGTCGTACCAATATTGGCGCTTAGCGCGCTTGCTCAAGGCGATGAAGCCTTTGGCAATGGTGTTCTTTTCGATACTGCATGTGCTGCACGTCCAGCCGATGTTGGTGTATTTCCTCAACCACCCCAAAGGTTCTAGACGCTAGGGTCTAGACGCTAGATGCTAGAGACGAGACTGTCGTCGACGATGTCTAGAGTCTATCGTCTAGAATCTAGGACCTCGTAAGTACGCCACAATCTGATCCCCCTGGAGCTTGGCATTGAGCTCTTGCGCCTGGCTTTCCCATTGCCGCATCTGCTCGCGCGAAAACAATTTTTTATTCTTAAGAAGGGATTGCGCACTCATCAGCGCAATCCCTTTTTTGTATTGCTGGCTGCCCCAGAACTGGAAGGCGCTGGAGTCGCAAGTGATGGTTTGCACGTTGAGCCCATGCTGGCGTGCCAATATCTCTAAGCTCTTGTGGGAATGCAAATACAGATGCCGGGGCGCATCCAGCTGCACCCAGTGCGTGCGGAATTGGGCCCACGCTTTTGAACTGACGGTCGGGATGCGAATGATAATCGTGCCGTTTTTAGAAAGCAATCGGGCCGCGGCAGCGAACGTTGAGTGCTGATCCGCAATGTGCTCAAAGCAATGGTGGAACATGATCACGTCCCATGGTTCTTTGACCGGCACTTTCTCAAGTTCCTGCTTGCGGATTGTAAGGCCATGTTGATATCGAATAGTCTTTTTAATATACGGGTCAACGCCCAGGAGATTGCTAAACCCCAGTTCGCGCAAGCTGTACAGGAGCGCGCCGGCGCCGCAGCCGACGTCGAGGATGCGGGAGGAGCGTGTGAGTCCTGACAGGCCCGAAAGCGACCGTAAACTCTCCCTTGGGAATTTTCTATACAGCCAAGCCCCAAACCCCAGTGCCCCGCGATCAAACACGGCATAGCGGTTGCGGACATTCTTGAGCCACCGTTGTACCGGATTGCCAAACATTTCTACCGGCGAATGCGCAAAAGCGTAATACTCGCTCGGGTAATACGGCGAGAGATCACTGGGGATCTGGGCAATCTGCAAACACTTGCATTGGTGACATTGGAAATACAAAAATTCTTCGCCCGTGCCGAACATCATTTCTCGGGCAGCGTAGTGTTTGTTGCCCTTGGAGTTTTTGCAAATACGACAAATTGACACAACAATTACAATAGAAAAGGGTTGATAGAAACCAGAAAATAGTAATAGAAATTGGAATGTAGAAAATAGATTATACGTCGCTCAATCCAATTTCCGATTTCAATTTTCCATTACTCATTTCTACTTTCCATAAACTCATTTCACGCAGTCTGCTTCTTGTCCCCACGCCGCCATCATGCCCATCAAATACCAAAAGAGTACGCCGTACATGAGCCCGAAGAACGTGACCTCGAACATCCCATGGATAGCAGCGGCGGCAAGGCTGCTGGAGAACCCCACCAGCATGAGGTGCGATTCTCTCCCATGCGAATACCGTCGGACCGCACGCAACGCCCGGCGGATCGCCACCACCCACCCCAGCAGCAACGCGAGTCCGACCAACCCATACTCCCCTGCCATTTGGACGATAATGTTGTTGGACTCGCCAGAGTACCCGTTAAAGAGTCGCTGGTAATAATATTTAAGGTTGCCCGCTCCAGCGCCCAGCAACACGTGCCGACGGAATACTGTGAGCCCCGTGCGCGCCTCTTCGATACGGAATTGCGCGCTGCCACTAGAATTCACAATGCTCGTAAAGCGCTCGATAATGAGCGAGGGCAAGAAACTTCCTCCGCTGGCCAATACCAACAGGACAATGCCAATGATCGCGGAGCGTTTCAAAAACGTCCACCCTTTCCCAATCTGCCAATACAAAAAGGTACTGCTCGCAAACCCTGCGACCAATGCGGCGCGCCCCACGCTGGCGATGATGGCGATGCCACCGATGGACGCGAATGTCCAAGCGATCCACCGCAATACTCCGTGGTTATGGAACCCAATGATGACCGCGAAGGGCAAGAGTAAGACAATGATAGCCACGACGAATGCCATGGGACCGACGGAAGTCTCCACAAGGCTGCGCTGCGCAAAATATTTTTGAATCGAAGGATATTGGAATAATGTCCACAGCAGTTGTGCGGCCATAACCATGCCGGAGATCACAATGGCCCAGAGGCTGGCCCACCGCCCCCGCATGGAACGCACCACCGTAAATGGGATCAAAAAGGAGAGGAACTGATACGTGAGCAGCCGCACGCCGACAAGGTACTTAGCCCCGTCCACGATCCAGAGCAATGATCCATAGGCCAAAACGAGCAGCGCATACCATAGCCGTTCCATCATGGGCACGCGATGCCAAGCAATGGTACCCCAGGCAATGGCATATAAGAGGATGGCGCCCAACACCAACAGCGCCGCCTCCGTTGCCGTGATTTCATATCGATACGATTGCCCAACAATGATGGTACCAATGCGGCCGATCGGCACCGACAATGGGATCAGCAGCGCGAGCGCCCAGAGATGATCCCCCAGCAATAACGAAACAACGATGACGCCGGCGAGAGCCAACACCCACCAAATGGTAAAGAGATTAAAAAAAATCAGCACCCCGATGATGAATACTGTCAAACCAATAACCAGCAGCAATGAGTGATGGGTGGCCAGGCGCATAGCAAACCAATTACTCATTCAATAGTACCATGATTCCAGCATGGTGGACAATTTTTGACCTTTGTGGCATAATGATGTGTTACAATAAACATACGAATGCATCCGAATATGCTCCGAATAAGCCCGAATATCCTTCAGCGTTGATTCGGATCGATTCGGAAACTATTCGGATCAATTTGTACTGCCGCTATGAAGATTCTCCACGTCAACAAATTCTATTACCCCCATGGTGGGACAGAGACGTACATGATGGCCCTGATGGAAGAGCAGCAACGCCAAGGGCACGAGATCGCTATCTTTGCCATGGAAGACCCGCGCAATCTGCCCACACCATGGAACGTGTATTTTTCGGAGCCGGTCAAAACGAATTTCCAATTTCCAATTTCCAATTTCCAATTATGGAGCTCTGCCTTTCGGTTTGTCTATAACCGACAGGCACGCCAGAAATTTGAGGAAATCCTCGACGCGTTCCAGCCGGACGTGGTCCACCTCCATAATTACTATCATCACCTCTCGGTTGCTATTCTCAAACCCCTGATCAAACGCAAGATCCCTGCGGTCCAAACCCTCCATGATTACCACATCGTGGATCCGACCTATAAATTCTATTGCAATGGCAAGGTATTTGAACAAACCAAAGGGGGGAAGTATTGGAAGATTATCGCCCCCAAGTGCATCCATCGTTCGCGATGGGCCAGCATACTGGAGACAATCGAATTTACTCTTATCAAGAAACTCGGGTGGGATACTGCGGCCGTGCAGAGTGTTATCTGCCCAACAGTGTTCCTCCAGAAAAAAATTATCGAATACGGCGTGCCGCCGGAAAAAACGGTTGTGGTGGCGCATCCAGCGTTTTCCGCCAAGGGGCCAGGTTCCAGTGACCAGCCACCGCCAGGGAGGGATCCCGCTGTGGCGGGAGTTTCAGAGCCTCGAGTGACGACCACGATCGACGTGCTGTATGTCGGTCGCATTTCGGAAGAAAAGGGGGTCGACCTCTTACTCCAAGCCATGAGCCATATCGATAATCCATCGGTACGGTTGCATATTGTCGGCGACGGCCCGGAACGTGCGCGATTGGAACGATTGGCGACGAATCTCCACCTCACAACTGTGGAGTTCCATGGGCGCTTAGTCCCGGTAGACGTTGCCGCGTGGTATGACCGCGCGGCGTTCGTGGTATTGCCGACCCAATGGTATGAAGTATCGCCCATGGTGATTGGAGAAGCAGCGGCGCACGGCAAATGCGTGGTGGCAAGCACCATTGGGGGGCTGCCGGAACTCATCGACAATGGCAGTACTGGTATGCTCGTGGAGCCCGCTAACATCGCCCTGTGGGCGCAACGCATCCAATGGCTCGCCGAACACCCGGCGGATGCGGCACGCATGGGGCAGAACGCCCAAGCGCGATACGCATCCAATACGATGGAAAAACATCTTGAAGAAATTGAACGAGTGTATGAAATGGCAATCAAATTCAAATCGTAAATTCGAATATCGAATATCGAAATTCGAAACAATATTAAAATTGAACATTCCAAAATCGTTTTGGATTTTTTCGTTTTGCGGATTTCGAAATTATTTCGGATTTCGGATTTCGGATTTCGGATGTTTTCTTATTGGCACGCTATTATTTTTGTGGCCTTCTTTTGGACTTGCGCAGACTCCGACCCCCACCCTCAAATTCCCTCGCACTGCCAATATCTACTTGGGCTCAATCAACAAATCCGACTACGACCGTTTGAGTTCGTATGACCTCATCGTAATCATCCCGGAGATCCAGTATTACAACCCGGACTTTTTCGCCTATGCCCGAGCGAAAAATCCGCGTATCAAGATCCTCCCGTATATTTATAGCTCGCACGTCAACCTCCAGACACTGGATGACCCGCATTCCAACCTCAAACGAAAATTCCTCGATGCCGCGCAGGGCAAATTCTTGCTCAGCTCGACAGGGAACAGAGTGAGCGTGTGGGACAACATTGTGTTCGCCGTAAACGCGAACTCCCCCTGGGCCGAGACATGGCCGAGCGTTGTGCAAGAATCGGTGCTCGGCAGCGGCCTGTGGGATGGCGTCTTCTATGACGTGGTGGACGATAGCATCACGCATTACGGCGGCGGGGATATTGATATCACCGGCGATGGCGTGCGCGATGATCCCGCAACAATCAATCGTCTGTGGCGAGCCGGCATGGCGCGAATGTTGGAGCGTTCGCGCCAAGTCTTTGGACCCGACAAGCTCATCATTATCAATGGGAGTTCGGTGCCGGAATATCAACCCTTTATCAACGGACGGATGTTTGAGTCGTTCCCGACCCCGTGGGAAGGCCGCGGGCAATGGGTGGATTCGGTGCGATCGTATCTCAAATTAGAAACCCAGAATCTTTCGCCAACCGCCACGATTATCAATACCACGGCCGGAGGGCGCGGGACGCAAAACACCTACTCCCTCATGCGCTATGGCCTTGCTTCGGCCCTCTTGGGCGACGGCTACTCGAGTTACAATCAAGGGGTTACGAGCCACGCGCAACTGTGGTTCTATGACGAATACGGGATTTCGCTGGGGGAGCCAATCGGCAAACCCGTGAATGTGTTGAATCCGACCAACACGAGTGTCGCCCCATCGGTTTGGCGAAGGGACTTTGCCCAGGGGGCTGCGTTTGTCAATGCAACGGAGGTACCCGTGGACCTCGAACTTACACAAGATTTTGAACGCCTGCATGGTATACAAGACAAAACCGTCAACAATGGCCAAATCAGCAGCGAACTATCGTTGAACTCCAAAGATGGGATACTCCTGCTCAAGCCATTAGAAAGTCTCATTGGCGTCCCGTTCATTAATGGCGCCTTCGCCCGCATTTTTACATCCGATGGTACGGTAAAACGGACAGGATTTTTTAGTTATAGTCCGGTCACTTCCGGTGGAAGCACGGTCGTGACATTGCCCCCCCAAGAATCGCCGACAGTTCGAGCCATTGCCGCTGTCGGCAATCAACTCGTCTGGTATGATGGCGCCGGAAATCGCATGTGGACCATCAAACCGTATGGTGAAAAATTTAACGGCACGATCACATTTGCCATGGGCGATATCGAAGGAGTGGGCCGACGTCAAATCATCACCATCCCCCAAACCGGAGGCACGCTGCATATCCGTTCGTTTACAATGGAGGGAGCGCCTGGCACTGTCAACGCCAATATCACAACAGAGCGCGTCAACCGAAACTCAATCGCCATCCTCCCGGGCAATGCGGGCAAGCAAGGCTCCATCGTGATCGGCGCCGGAGTGAACCGCAAGCCCCTCGTATCCCTCTACCGCCCGAATGGGGCCCTTGCCGCACGATGGGGTGCGTTTGAAGGGTCCTTCCTCTCTGGCGTGAGCGTAGCGGTCCTGCCAGGCGCTCAACCCACAATTATTGTCGGCCGCAATGCTCCCGGCAAAGGAGAGGTGCGCCTATTTGATAAAAACGGAAAACTCAAAGGCTTATTTTTTGCCTTCCGACCAACTGCATTGTCAGGAGTTGTGCCTGCCGTCACCGACCTCGATGGCGATGGAACGGAAGAGATTCTTGCGCTAACAACAAAGTGATATGCTGCCAGCCGTCCTGTTTCCTCAAAAAATTTGGAATCGTGTTTGGTATGCGGTGGGCGCTCTTGCACTCCCTCTCAATGCCCTGCGACACGGGCTCCAGGGATACACGCGCCCCCGCGGTATAGACCCTCGCGAAATCAGAGAAGCAATAGAGTATGATTGGGAAGTAGTGGCGCGGTGGCGGGCAACGCTCAACGAACGCTTCCCCGGCTTTGACATCCGCAGTAAACATATTCTTGAGCTAGGGCCGGGCCCTGATCTCGGCGTCGGCCTCATCTTGTTGGGCTTGGGTGCGGCATCCTATGCGGCGATTGACCGCCACCCCCTGGCGGCGGCAACCCCACAACAGTTTTACGATGAACTCAAGTCTTCAATCATGGCAAGAATCCCAGAAGCGGACGAGAGTCGCTTGACTCCCAACAACGTGCGCTACATTGTCCGCAATGATTTTTCATTTACCGAGGTAAACGGCCGGTCGATCGATCTGATTGTATCCAATGCCGCGTTTGAACATTTTGACGACCCCGCGGACGTGATCAAACGGCTCACGCCGTTAGCCAGCCCCGGCTGCGTATTTGTTGCGGATATCGACCTCCAAACCCATTCCCGCATTCTACGAGATCGCGATCCGCTCAGTATTTATCGCTATGGGTCACGGTGGTATCGCCTGTGGAAATTTATTGGTTCCCCCAATCGTGTACGGCCATCCCAATTTTCTCACGCCCTTGCTTCCAATGGATGGAAAACAATTTCAATGGACGCTCGAATCGTTCTCGACCCGCAAACCGTTGAGGCGGTACGGCCCTTTCTTGCCGCACCCTATACTGATCCAACCGCTCAAATAGAAATCCTCGATTTCATGCTTACTGCTCAAATCTGATACACTACACAATAGACTTTAGACATTAGAAATTAGTTAGTTGATCTATGTTTTTCTCCTTCCATCATCATATTCGCAAGCACTGGCTTGAACGCTACGAGCGATTCTACCACCCGCGACACCGCTTTGGTCGATGGCATTTTCTCCTTGACACCCTACTGGCCACTTCGGTAGTGGGGTTAATACTATTCAATGGCTATTTGTTTGGGGTCAAGCCGCTGTTGATCCGCCCACCCTTGGACATCACGGTGCGCGTATCCCCGGAGCAAGTTGCGGTTGGCGCGATCGCTCAAATCGAAATTTCCTACAGCTACCACGGCAGCGCACCACTGGAAAAGACCACTATTGCGGTCCAGTCTCCCCGATCGTTTGAGTTTGACCATGCCGAGCCGGCCACTGGTTTTGATGCGACCACCGCCCAATGGACACTCCCAATACTCAAACCAGGGGCTCGGGGGACCGTCACCCTATTCGGCCGGCAATGGTCCGTGAACGGTCGCCAAGAACCTCTGCAGGTGACGGTCACGGGGCAGCGCAAACAAGACGCCGGCACGCTCACCACAACGGTGAATGGTTGGATAGAAACACGCATGCCATTCGTTCAAGCCAAAACTAAAATCCCTTCGACGATCGTCTTGGGGCAGGATACCGCTATCGAGCTGGAACTCAAGAATCCGACCGATCGGGCGCTCGAACCATTCCATATTACCGTTACGACCCCAGAGGGGTGGAGCACGACCAACGCGACTCCCACACTCACACAGAATCGTTGGACCATTGATACGATCGAAGCCAACGGATCGCGCATATTCACGATCCATGGACACTATAAGAATCTCCCAGAAGCTCCCGCATTCTTCTTCTCGATTCAACGTCCTGATAATCAAGAATTGTTGAGTGTCCGTTCTGATACCACCATAGCGGACCCCGGATTGGATATTCGGGCAGTGGCGGACACGGCGGGCCCCATTGAACCAGGCCAAGATATCCCAGTAACCATCACCTATATTAACCGCGGAGATTTTTCACTCGAAAACGTGACCATCGCGATAACCCCGCGTGGTGTGTACGTCGATCCTGACCGCTTGGACAGCGACACTGGCGTCGTTTCGAATGGGGTGGTTACCTGGAGCCCAGAACAACTCAATGATCTTAAACAAATTGTTCCGTCCCAGCGCGGAGTACTGCGCCTTACAGTGGCGACAACGCCAACCGTTGCCCTCGTTGACCATTCTCCGCTCGATGACTTCTCGGTCATTTTGCAACCCCAAGCGCAATTACGCCTCCCCATTTTGCCCGAAACTCCGGTCACATGGTACGGATCCACAACGGGCGTGGCGGTGAACACCACCCTTGGCATGCAGGCTATAGCGCAGTACTATACGGCCGACGGAGAACAAGTGGGTCGTGGAGCATTCCCATTGCGGGTGGGACGACGCACCACCCTATGGACAACGATCACCTTAACCAATACGATCCATGATCTGTATGCGGGACGGGTGACGATGACGCTCGCGCCCCATGTCCAATGGACAAATCGATCCCGCGTGACCACAGGCTCGCCGATCCAATGGGATGCTGCGACCAATACGCTCGTCTGGAAAATCGATCGCTTCGATGCAATGCTCGGCGCTACCCCTCGGGGCGCAACAGCCAGCGTTGAGCTCGCGATCACGCCTAGTAGCGACCAATCCGGGCAAGAAGCGCCCCTGCTGACAGCTCTTTCGGCAACGGGTACGGACGGATTGACAAAAGTAAATCGTACGGTCACCTTGCCAGGGGTCACCAGTGGATCTGCAAAAACCGCGACCGTTGATGGCAGAGTGAAACCGTAAATCTATGATGAATGAAGATCAAGTCCTCCAGTTCTGGGATGACCAAAAAATATTCCAGAAATCTATTGACGCGCGAAGTAACAATGAACGCTTTGTGTTTTATGACGGCCCCCCGTTTGCAACGGGGTTGCCGCATTATGGACACATGCTCGCCTCGACCATCAAAGACGTCATCCCTCGATTCTGGACCATGAACGGCAAGCGGATCGAACGCGTTTGGGGATGGGACTGCCACGGGCTGCCGATTGAAAACATTATTGAGCTAGAGCTCGCGCTCAAAAGCCGCAAAGAAATTATAGAGTACGGGGTTGCAAAATTTAATGCTTCTTGCCGAGCGCGAGTGCTTGAGTACGCTGGGGAATGGAAGAAAATTATCCGACGGATGGCCCGATGGGTCGACATGGAACACGCCTATACCACCATGGATCTCTCCTACATGGAGTCTGTTTGGTGGGTATTTAAGACCTTGTGGGATAATGGCCTTATCTACGAAGGCCGGAAGTCCATGCATATCTGCCCGCGATGCGAAACGGTTCTCTCAAATTTTGAAGTTACGCAAGGGTACAAAGACATCTCGGACGTTGCCGTGTATCCCCTCTTTCCGCTCACCAGCGGAAAACATACTGGCTCGTCACTCGTGGCGTGGACAACAACAACCTGGACCTTGCCCGGCAACGTCTTGCTCGCGGTTCACCCCGACCACGTCTATGTGAGCGCAGCCGCAACAATCAATGGATCGCCCCGCGTGGTTATCCTTGCGAAAGACCGATTGAAGGATGTTGAGCACGATCTTGGCATCGCACTGCCCGTCACGCAAGAATTTCCTGCGCATGAATTGATTGGGAGCACCTATACCCCGTTATTTCCAATATTTGGACATCACGAGAACGCGTTTCGCGTCGTGAGCGCCGATTTTGTTACGCTCTCGGATGGTACCGGCGTTGTCCATATTGCTCCAGGATTTGGTGAAGACGATATGCGATTGGGCGCTCAGCAACAGGTAGAGCCGGTCATGCATGTCGAGATGAATGGCCAATTTGTGCTACCCGTCGTCGAGTGGTTTGCAACCCAAGGGATTGACCTTGCCGCGGCGCAGGCCAAACCAAAAGATGACCACCGCAGCACCGACCAAACGATCGCGCAATATCTTGAGATGAGTGGGAAATTACTCGGACGCAATGCCATCACGCACAGCTACCCCCATTGCTGGCGGTGCGAAACGCCGCTGCTCAATTACTCGGCAACGTCGTGGTTTGTGCGCGTTACTGAACGTAAAGACCGGATGGTGGAATTAAATGCGAACGACATTACTTGGGTTCCGGAGCATTTCCGCGATGGACGGTTTGGGAAATGGCTCGAGGGCGCGCGCGATTGGGCGATCTCCCGATCGCGATATTGGGGGACGCCGCTACCGATCTGGCGCGCTCAAGACGGCAGCATCCTCTGCATGGGGTCGCGCAAAGAGCTGGAAGAATTGAGCGGTGAAACGATCAATGACCTTCACAAGGACCGCGTCGATGACATCGTCATCCAACGCGATGGAAAAACATACCGTCGCATTGATGAGGTGCTGGATTGCTGGTTTGAATCCGGATCCATGCCGTACGCGCAACTCCATTATCCTTTTGAACACGCAAATGATTTTACTGCGAACTTCCCGGCAGAATTCATCGGCGAAGGGCAAGATCAAACACGCGGATGGTTCTATACACTGCACGTGCTTTCAACCGCCCTTAACGATTCTGTCGCATTCAAGCATGTTATTGTGAACGGGATTGTCCTTGCCGAAGATGGAAAGAAGATGAGTAAGCGATTAAAAAATTATCCCGAACCCCAAAAAATTATTGAACGGTACGGAGCTGATGCTATGCGCATGTACCTGTGTCTTTCCCCCGCCATGGAAGCAGAGAATCTTAATTTTTCCGAAAAAGGCGTAGACGAGGTGTATAAAAAGGTGTCACTGCTTGCTGGCAATGTGCTCAAATTCTGGGAACTCTACGCAAGCACCATCAACAACCCAGCGCCCTATGAAGCGCCAGCGAGTACAAATGTATTGGACCAATGGATTGTGGCAAAAACCGAACAACTCCTTAAGAGCGTCCATGATGGCTTGAGCTCCTATCACATTCCCGCTGGGACGCGACCGATTGTAGAATTCATCCAAGATCTCTCTACCTGGTATGTCCGTCGCAGTCGTGATCGGTGTAAAGCCGGGGGCGACGACGGACAGCAGGCGATCCTGACACTGGGGTGGGTATTGCGACTGCTCTCTATTTCGCTCGCGCCATGCATGCCGATGCTCGCCGAAGGAATATACCAAAGCCTATTCGACAACAAGAAGGAGTCTGTCCATCTTGAGGATTGGCCGATGATAAGAGATGAAGAGTTAAAGAGATTAGGAGATGGAGAAATATTGAGCGCTATGGATTCCACGCGGCGCTTTGCATCGATCGCACATCAGAAACGCGCCGAAGCCGGCATCAAAGTTCGGCAACCATTAGCATCACTCACAATCAAAATCGGAAACCTGGACGACGATTACAAACAAATTCTCTGCGATGAGGTGAATGTCAAGCACGTCATTCTTGACCCGAATCTTTCTGTAGACGCCGTTCTCAATACCGAGGTAAGCGCTAATCTCAAGCAAGAAGGCCTTGTCCGCGAATTAGTACGGCTCATCAACGCAGCACGCAAATCCGCAGGGCTCACCATCAACGACCGTGTTAGGGTACATCTGCGATCCACTCTTTCGCTGCTGCCACCTCTGATCGCCCACTATGGCGATGAACTCAAACATGCGACCCTTTCTAGCGATATTCAACTCACCGCCGAGGCGGCCCAGACCTCGATACTACTCGAAGGGACGCCGATTGACATCGAGCTCAAAAAACAATAACATAGAACGAATCATCTCACATCAGTGCGACCGTTATTATTCGCGGTATTCGCATCCCCGGCCGGTTGTTGTGGCCGTGTGGTATTCGCGTTTTTTATGCAATGGTTTCTCCATGCCCCCAAACAACCCCTGACCACCTCGCTGTTAATCGTGCCGGTCTTTCAATCCGACCGCGCCCCGAAGTTGCCAAAGGAATGTGCAACGGTTGCGCCTGTCCTCGAAATGCTCTGGCGCCGGAAAGAATTGAGCGGCAAACAAGGAGAAATGATGCTATTGCCCACATCACTGGAGCATATCCACCGCCTCCTCTTGGTCGGTCTTGGCGCTCTAAAGACACTGACGGATCGCGATCTTCAGAATGCTCTCGGTGCAGCATTCAAGACTGCCGGGTCAAAACCGATCAATGATTGCGCCGTTGTCGTCCCCTCGGTGCGCACCAACCCGGGCGCCCTGGCGTCGATGCTGGGTATTGCCGCGCATCGAGCGCTGTATCATTTTAAGAAGTACAAGACAGAAAAAAAAGATGCTACCCAATCAAAGCAGAAGAAAGAACCCGACCACGTGATCACATCCATTACTCTGGTTGGCGTCGAGGCGCGCAAACAAAAAATATTCCAACGAGAATTAGAGACGGTGGAAATTCTTGCTCCATTCCTTTCTGCCCAACGCGATTGGGGGAACATGCCCGCCAATGAATGTACTCCAGAATTTTTAGCATCACGCGCGATGGATCGAGCGAAGTCCATCAAAAATCTTTCCGTTACCGTCTTTGATAAAGAACAAATCAAAAAGCACGGCATGGGCGGACTCTACGGCGTTTCGCGAGGGGCCACCGAACACCCGCGATTCATTATCCTGGAATACTGGGGGCGTGCAAAGCAATATAAACCATTCGTATTCGTGGGCAAAGGGATTACATTCGACAGCGGCGGCATCTCGATCAAACCATCGGAGAAGATGCATGAAATGAAATTTGATATGCTCGGCGCCGCGGCGGTCATCAATGCCATGAGTGCGATCGCAAGCCTCAAACTGCCCGTGAATGTGGTGGGACTGACTCCTTGCACGGAGAACGTGCCCAGCGGCGAAGCCTACAAACCGGGCGATATTTTACGGGCGATGAACGGTTCGACCATGGAAATTCTTAATACGGACGCCGAAGGACGCGTCATCCTTTCGGACGCATTAAGCTTTGCCCACTCGTACGCACCGTCGGCGGTTGTGGATCTGGCTACTCTAACAGGGGCCGCGCTGGTTGTCTTGGGTCATGAAGGCACGCCCATGGTATCGAACAACGACGCAGTAGCGGCAATGGTTGAGAAAGCGGGTCAAAGAACCAATGATCGACTCTGGAGGCTGCCGCTGTGGCAGGAATTCAAAGAGGCCGTGAAGAGCGAGATCGCCGACGTACGCAACAGCACGGATGGATTCGGCGGCGGGACCATCACAGGGGCAGCATTCCTCGAACACTTTGTCCGACCATTGCCATGGGCACACCTCGATATTGCCGGAACAGCATGGTATACCAGCCCAAAGCCCTGGATGATTACCGGCGCTACTGATATGGGGGTCCAACTGCTGGTTGAAGTGGCAAAGCAATGGAAAGCGGTTAAAAAACAAGAAACAGTGAACAAGAAACAGTGAACAGCATGGACAGTCCGCTCGTCCAAAAAGCCGACGCACTTGCCCATCTTGTTTACAGTAAGACAAAAAACTTTCCCAAAGACGAACTGTTCGGTATAACATCTCAGCTCAGACGCGCGATTCTTTCGGTGCCGCTTAATATCATTGAAGGATATGCTCGACAAAACAGAAAAGAGTTTCGCCATTTCCTTAGAATCTCCTATGGATCCCTCAAAGAAGCAAAGTATATTTTGGGGTTTGCTTTAGAGGAGAATTACATCACTCAAAAAGACTTCGATGAGTGCTTCACGCTATCAGAAGAAGTAAGTCGCATGGCTCTGGTCGTCAATGGAATCGTTGCGAAGCGCGTAGTTGTCGACTGTTTCTTGCTCACTGCTTACTGACCTATGATCTTTTCCCTCTCCGGCACTGTCGAACACATCGGTCCGAATTATGTGGCCATCACCACAGGCGGCGTTGGGTATCAGGTGTTTGTCACATCGAGTGCGCTCTCCGAACTTCACCTCAAGCAACCGGCGGCCCTCTGGACATCACACCTAATCACAGACTCCAGCCAGGCGCTCTACGGATTTGGGACGCTTGAGGAACGGGACTTTTTTGAACAACTCCTCACAGTCAGTGGCGTGGGGGGCAAGACAGCGATCAATATCATGGGGCTTGCGCCATTGGCGGATCTTCAAGCAGCAATTCGCAGCGGAGAGCCCACGATGCTCACGCGCGTTTCGGGCGTGGGGAAAAAAACAGCTCAACGGATCATCGTGGAGCTCAAGGAAAAGATCGGTTCTGGCGAGGCGCTGTCCGCAACGCAAGGAGATGCGTTTGAAGCGCTGCTGGGGCTCGGATATAATGCGCATGATATCCGTGAATCCCTGCGATCAATATCGGCTGCCGAAACAGAACAAATTATTAAAGAAGCGTTGAAGAAGCTGGGGTCTCAGAAATAATTTCAATGCCCAATACACAACAAACGGCCGATGAGTTCGAAATTCGCCATGCTCCCATAGCTTAATGGATTGAGCGCAGCCCTCCGGAGGCTGAGATCCAGGTTCGATTCCTGGTGGGAGCAATAACGATCCGCCACAGAGGCGGATTTATAGATTTATAATAGTTGAATTACCACAATCGCAGTGCTATACTGCGCATACTTCTGGGCGGCTAGCTCACTTGGTTAGAGCGCCACATTGACATTGTGGAGGTAACAGGTTCGATTCCTGTGCCGCCCACCAGACGACCAATAATCGCCTCCGACATATGTCGGAGGCGATTAATTTATTGGGCAACGGATCCCGCCGTCTTCATGCCTTCTGCAAACTGTGCTCGCGCCATCGGCGTTGCTTTTTTCAATAGACGAGCAATCCTTTCTTCTTCGGCTTTCGGGAACCCTCCAATACGCCTTGAAAACTCGATCGCTTGGCCTGCGATACGATAATCTCCTGCCTCCAAGGCGGCCAACCCAAAGCCTCGGGCAGTGCGCTGGAACCCATACACTTCATCCATTGCTCCAGCTCGATCCGCTTGCGCTCCCTTGTATCGTTCGGGGCGATTGCTTGAGTCCGCGTTCATGATTTCTGATCGAAATGTTCGCATTTCACTAAGGAATGCTTCTGGTGTTTTCACTCCAGCACGCAGTTTCCCAGTGGCTGCTCCGCGCTTGGTGACCAGCCCCCAATCCAAAAGAATTGCCGAATGGAGTTCAAATCGCATACGATCGATTTCTGCATCGATCCGATCGCTCGATGGCTTCCCCTGATCATCGAATAGAGAATAATCTGATGCAGGAGTCTTTTCTTCGGGCGCTCGCTGAGCATCTCCGTACGGATGCCCTGTCACGCGCATAAATTTTTCTTGAATCTCGTGCCAAATGCGCTGGTATTCTTCCCCGGAAGTCTTAAATTTCTCCTGCCAACGCCCGTACCCTTCAATATCCTTCACGAGAACAAAATAATATTGCCCTCCTTTGTATACTTCTTCCATACGCCTAATGGCGTCTAACTTCTGAACCAATGGCTCCACAGCAATGCGCCCATGTTCCAATACCTCCTCCGGAGTGGGTTGTCCGGTAATAAAGCTATCCAGCGGTGATTGTTCAAACATAAATTAATCCAGCTCATTACGATTGATCCATTGTACTATAGACCCCATATGGCTCAAAAACAAGAGAGCAAAGCCTTGAATTTCCGCCTCATTGATGGTATAGTAGGGCAACTCAATCGCACGTATTGTTATGAAAAAAATCCGAATTGGAATCATTTTTGGAGGGAAATCTTCCGAAAAGGAGGTGTCCCTTAATTCTGGACGCAACATCTATAACGTGATGGATCGGGGCCGCTTTGAACCTATTCCGTTATTCATGGACGCCCAAGCCCAGTTTTGGAAGCTACCCATCCAACTGGTTGTCCAAAACACCACCGAAGACATCGCAGCACGTTTAGCCGAAGCGCAACGCGTGCGATTTGAGGATTTAAAAACAATAATCGACCTCGCCTTTCCGATTACCTTTGGTTCGTACGGCGAGGATGGTTGCCTGCAGGGGCTACTCACACTCCTGGGCATTCCCTATATTGGCTCAGACGTATTAGCGGCGGCTCTCGGGCAAGACAAATCAATGCAAAGGGTTCTCATGGCGCATCAATCGACGATCAATATTCCTCCTTATATAGTCATCACGAGCACGCAGATTCAGTCTAGCCCGAATTTGGCCGAACAAATAATCGCACTCTTTGGGCTCCCACTGGTCGTTAAGCCCGCTCGCGGCGGGTCCACCATCGGCGTGGAGATTGTTGACTCAACGGGACAATGGGGGGCAGCGGTCTCTTCGGCTCTCCAACATGACAATCGCATTGTTATCGAACCGTGGATCACGGGGTTAGAATTCTCTTGCGTCGTGATGGAAACGGCGAATGGCCCGCAAGCGTTGCAGCCAACAGAAACTGTTCACCAAGATCGCCTGTTCAGTTATCACGAAAAATACATGCCGGGGGCAGCGAATAAAATTACTCCTGCGCGCGTGAGCGCAGCGAGGCTCCAAGAGGTCCAGCATATGTGCGTTGACGTATTTACCACTCTTGGGTTTAAAGGTTATGCTCGCATCGACGGGTTTGTCCTCACAAAAGAACTGTCCATTCAACCGTCCACATCCAAGATTCAAGATTTAAAATTCTATGTCCCCGCTCCGTACCCTGCCGAAACCATCCTCATCACTGACCCGAATGTATACTCTGGCATGGCGCCATCCAGTTGGGCATTCCATCAAGCGGCACACGAAGAATGGGGGCCCACCGAGTTTATGACGAAATTGATCGAAACAACTAATTTTAAACCCGAAACCCGAAACCCGAAACCCGAAACAATCTCGAAATAAAAAATCCAAAACCAATGATTCTAGCTATTCGAATTTTGAATTTGTTTCGAATTTCGATATTCGAGATTCAGATTTAGTACCCTATGGAAAAATTAAAGGTTGGAATAATTTTTGGCGGTGCCTCCAGCGAACGTGAGGTTTCATTGGAGTCTGGCCGCCATCTTTACCAAAATGTCGATCCATCCCGATTTACTGCCACGCCTCTGTTCCTATCCGGGGCACGCGAGATTTGGAAGATCCCAATAAAACTCGTTGTCATGAATACAACAACGGATATCGAACAGCAACTCGAGGCGACCGCACAACGGATCCCCTATGAAGATCTGCGGGGGCAATTTGATTTTATCCTCAATGGCCTGCACGGAAAATATGGTGAGGATGGCTGCATGCAGGGGCTGTTAGAACTCTTGGGCATCCCCTATAGCGGATCGGGTGTGATGACGTCGGCGATTGGGATGAACAAGGACATAACTCGACGCATTGTCGCTGAAGCTGGCATTAAAACGCCTCGATACATTCTTGTACGGCGTAATCAATGGGAAACCAGCCGTGAAGCGGCACTCATGAGCATTGCTGCAATGGGGTTCCCGCTGGTCGTCAAACCGATCGCAGAAGGATGCTCAACCGCAGTGACTAAAATCCATGAGTCTGATCAAATCGCCTCGGCAATCGAAGATGCACTCCAGTGGGATCCTGTCTGCATGGTAGACGAATTTATTGATGGCACGGAAATCACCACAACGATCATGGGCAATAGCCATCCAACGAGCATGCCACTCACCGAAACCCCCCCATCACTCCACGATGCCGTGTTGAGCCTGGAGGATAAATTTTTGCCCGGAGGAGCCAAGATGATCACCCCGGCGCGCATCGCGCCCGGGCAAACGCGAGCATTCCAAGAACAAATGGTGCAGGCATATACCGCCCTGATGATTCGCGGTTATGCTCGTATTGACGGTTTTATTCGCGGTGGCGAATTCATCTTTAACGAGGTCAATACGCTCCCCGGTGCAACGCCTTCAACCTGCATCATCCAGCAAGCGGCTCATGTGGGAATGACGCCGATGGATCTCGTGAGCAAGATCATCGATTTGGGCCTCGAAGCCCACGCCCACAAAATCGGCCCGCTCGTCTGACTATGTCCTCCATGCTCGACAATTTGAGTACCGCCCTCAAATATTGGGAAAAAGATCGGATGCTTAAATTTCTGCCGATATTGTTTGAGCGTCTCCCCAATGCCCGCGTGTATTTAGTCGGCGGTGCCGTGCGCGATGCGCTCCTCGGGATCGTCAAAAAAAAGGATTTTGATATTGTCGTCCAAGGCGTTAATGGAAAATCCTTGGAGTCCACGCTCGCAATGATCGGCCGCGTTGACTTGGTGGGCAAGACATTCGGAGTGTTCAAATTCTTACCGACGGGCATTCGATCTGTCGAAGCGATTGATATTGCACTGCCACGACGGGATCACGCGTATGGGACGGGCGGATATCGCGAAGTCGATGTGCAATCTGACCCGGCCCTCCCCATTGAGGAAGACCTCAAACGCCGGGACTTTACGATTAATGCGATGGCGGTCGAAATCCACCCCCAGCGGCCACTCTCCGAGGGGCGCCTCGTTGACCCATTCGGCGGATTTATTGATCTGCGCGACCGACTCTTGCGCACCGTGGGCGATCCTTCGACACGGTTCCAAGAAGATTACTCCCGTCTACTAAGGGCACTGCGATTTACTTGCCAGCTGCATCTCACGGTCGAACCCACGACATGGGCGGCACTCAAGCAGGGCATGACTCATATTAATGATGTGAACGAATCGGCGACGCCACCCTCTGATGAGCCCGACCGGAAAGTTCCCTATGAAATCGTTACAAAAGAATTACTCAAAAGCTTTTGGTGGGACCCGGTTTTGGCGCTGGACATATTTGATCAAAGTGGCGCAATCACCGCATTGATGCCGGAGCTACTCGCCATGAAGGGATGCCCGCACCCCCAACAGTACCACAGCGAGGGAGATGTTTGGGCGCACACCCGACTGGCACTACAACAGTTGAGTAGTGATGTATTTCAACGTGAATTCCCCGATGACCCTGTTACGATGGAGACGATTCTCGGAACGCTATTCCATGACATCGGCAAACCAGCGACGCTCACCACGCCCGAACTGCATGGAACCGATCGATACCGATACCACGGGCATGATAAAGTCGGAGCGCAGATGGCATCAACAATCTGTACTCGATTAAAACTCTCTTCCATGCCCAAAGAGAGCGAACAGCGCGTCTCCGGCGACTCTATTGCCTGGATCGTTTCAAAACACTTACTGCTGCTCAACAGCGCCATCGAGCAGATGCGATCCTCGACGATTGAAAAATATTTTTTTAACCCCCACGTTCCCGGCGTCACACTCTTGCAAGTTATTTTGGCGGATTCGCTGGCAACAATCCCCGACGGCGGGGAGCCGGTGATGATCCATTTCCACAGCATGAAACGCCGCATACAAGAGTTACTGAAACTTTCTACCGATAACGGTTCTTGGCGCCGTCGCGGGCTGCCCGCACCGCTGGTCGGTGGCGACGATGTCATGAACGAATTCCATCTGACGGCAGGGCCCAAAATCGGTAGACTCTTGCGGATGACCCGCGAACAACAACTCCAAGGTGCCATCACAAACCGCAATGATGCTATCATATTTATTCGTGACGTACTAACTCATGAGCCCAAACAACGCACAACCCACACCCGCCACTCTACCATCCCGCTGGCCTAAACAAATGCCAAGAATTGTCTTTGAAGACGCTTCGCTGTTGGTGTTGGAAAAGCCCTGCGGGATGTTAGTGCACCCCACGCATAAACGCGAAACCGATACGTTGATCGACTTCCTTACTCAAAGCGGACGATCTTTTGTAGGAATTATTCATCGTCTAGACGCAAGCGCCTCGGGGTTGCTTGTGGTCGCACTACACCCCCACGTCGCCCAGGACCTCAAACATCAGTTCCAGCAGCATTCCATCACTAAGGAATACGTCGTCTTAGTTCATGGTGTGCTGCCGCGCGATGAAGGATCCATCACGCTGTCCATCCAACGATCCATGCACAAGGCACGTATGGCCGCTGTTCCCGCAGGATCTGGGCGTGAAGCCCGCTCCGATTATCTTGTGATGGGCCGCAGCACACGCTATACTCTGGTCAAGGTTCGGACCCTCACGGGTCGCACCCATCAAGTCCGTCTCCATTTTTTTGCCCTCGGACATCCGGTTGCGGGCGATCCCCTCTACCGATCGAAACGATGGAATGATGACGCCCCGCGATTGTTCCTGCATGCCATAACGCTCGGATTCCAGCATCCGGTGAAAAAAGAATATATGGAGTTCCATAGCGAGCTGCCGGAAGAGTTACAACAATACCTTGAATATAATAAAATAACGGCGCTCACTCTAGAACCTAGAACCGAGCACGGGGAACCTCGTTTATGAGCGGTCACATCATCATCTTATCGGCCCCTTCTCGGTGCGGGAAAGACACCGTGGTCAATGCGCTCAATGCCGACCCCGCTTTGTCATTCCGCCATATTACTACCTATACGACGCGTCCAAAACGACGAGAAGAAGTTGCCGGCGTTCACCACCACTTTGTAAGCGAACCCGTGTTCCAGTCCATGATCCAAGAGGGCAAGTTACTCGAGTGGGCACGCGTCCGAGGGGCATATTTTGGGACCCCTATCGAACCAGTGGAACGAGCGCTTGATGCCGGGGAAAACATCTTGCTCAAAATCGAAGTCCAGGGCATGAAAATAGTCAAACAACAATTCCCACATCACGTGAGGACTATCTTTATTAAACCGCAATCAATCGAAGATATTCGGCGCCGGCTGCGAGTGCCGGAGTTTAGCCCCGAGCAACAGCGTATTCGGCTGGCAGAAGCACGCCGAGAGATACGAGAATCGGTGGCGTACGATTACGTGGTGACGAATGTACCGAATAAACTCCGTCAACTCATTGCAGAAGTCCGCGCAATCGTTGCCAAGATCCTTTCGGAATCCTCTTTGGACCCGGCGGACGCGGCTTGACCATAGCGGCAAATTCCTCTATACTACTCCTACGTTAATTTAAACCCCTCATGTATGGCAGACCAGCAACAAATGGAACCGACCAATACTGAAGCGCTGACCGTATCAACGCCAGCAGCGGCGACCGGCGCAGATTTGGGCTGGCCCAATATCAAAGCTGGTATGCAGGTTCGCGTTCATCAACGGATCAAAGAAGTCAACGCCAAGGGCGAAGAAAAAGAACGGACACAAATCTTTGAAGGGTTGGTGATTGGCCGCCGTGGCGGCACAACCGCCGGTGCAACCATGACCGTACGCAAGCAATCGTTTGGCGTGTGGGTGGAAAAAATCCTCCCTGTTCATCTGCCCGAAATCAGCAATATCGAAGTGGTCAAAACGTATCGCACGCGCCGAGCGAAATTGAGCTTCGTCCGCAATCCTCGCGGCAGACGCCTGAAAGAGGTGAAAAAGTAGAAGAAAACAAGATGCCACATACTGTGGCATCTGTGTTATCTATTTGGTATTCGCTTAATCTGTTGAAAATAAAAAAAATATTAGCTATAATAGGCCAACGGCTTTAGAAAAATCCAATACCATGCGCGGGTGGAGAAATTGGTAAACTCGCCAGCTTGAGGTGCTGGTGCCTTAAACGGCTTGGAGGTTCAAGTCCTCTCCCGCGCACCACGTAGGAAATTGCAAGTTTGAGAATCACTCTGATGATCATTAGGGTGATTTTTATTACCTCGTCCAACTGTCTCCCCAACATTGCATCCAATAGAACGGAGTGGTAGTATCGAGGTTTTGAACAAAAGAAATCTCTTATCATTCTACTCTATGACATTTGTTGAAAAAGTGGCTGACGCAAAAGCGTTAGTCAAAGAGTCACTAGAAAAATACCCCAAGATTACTGTGGGGTGTTCGTTCGGGAAAGATTCCATGACCTTACTCCATCTGGTGCGATCCGTTTCGGTGGATGTGCCGGTATTTTCCCTGTTAGCCGATACGGAATTCCAGGAAACTTATGATTTTGAAAAGAGAATGGTGGCGCAGTGGAACATCAAAAATTACCAACGCTATATCTTCACCCAAGAATCGACTGATGTCGCGTCATGTTGTGGTGCCCCGAAGATAGAAATTGCAAAGAAGGCAGTAGAAGGACTTGACGCATGGATATCTGGTGTACGCAAAACAGAAGGGATCACGCGAGTGGATTTCCAATATATCGAAGAAAAAAATGGACTGGTAAAAGTAAACCCCATTCTTGATTTTACAGAACTCGACGTCTGGAGATACCTCGCGGTCAACAATGTCCCCGTGAATCCAAAGTATAGCGAGGGCTTTCGTAGCCTAGGGTGCGCTCGTTGTTCGTTCCCCGAAGAAGACGAGAACGAATCGGAGCGGGCAGGGCGATGGAAAGGAACAACTAAGGTGTGCGGTGAATGCGGCATCCACACCCAACCACTGCGATGACTCTCAAAAGAGCATTCCTCCACGCATTAGAATGGCGACTTATTGCCTCGACGATTGATTTTGTCGTGGTGTATTTTGCAACCGGAAAAGTGATATTTTCTTTGGGCGTTACGGGGGCATCCAATGCGATCCGTACCATTGTCCACGCCTTTTGGGTAAAGTATCGCGCCGCAAAAAAAGATACGGAGTAAACAAAATAAAACGCATCAATAATTATGAAGAACAAAGTTTTAATGTTAATCATGTTGATTGGCCTTAGCGGCAGCGGATTTTTTTTCTACAGCTCAATTCCTCAACGAGTATCAAATAGAGACGTGTTTGGAACCCTTAAACGAAATCAAATTTGGAGCGGGCGCATAAGAGTAACGGGAGATATTTTGGTAATGCCATGGGTAACTGTAACGATTCTTCCGGGAACGATAGTAACTGTTTCAGCCAATAAAGATGTCAACAATCTATTTGGACGAGAATCCTGTGATGGAATTGAAAATTACGACTTACTCACGGGAATGATATCCAAGGAAAATGATCGCTGTGGCGCGCAACCCGATGAGCCGTACCGCGATGAAGCCAATCATATTTCGATAATAATTAGAGGGGTATTGCGGGCTGTGGGCACCAAAGACAAAAGAATTACGCTTCGATCAGATTCCCAAAACCCGACACGGTATGATTGGAACCGATTGGAAATCAAAAACGGCATTGTATCGTATGCCGATATAAGCGACTATCGTATTTTGGCGCCCATGGGTGACAGTACTGAAATAAGCCATAGTATATTGAGCAATATCGGGGAGTGTGGAATTTGTCTCAACAACAATAGAGCAGAGATATTTTCCGATACAATTTCCAATGCTGGCCATGAGTCAATCGATATGCATAACAGCTCACCGATTATTCGAAATAATCATTTTGGACCCAACCCGAATCGCTCGTGCCTCACCATTAACGGAGGGGCACCACAAATTACCGGTAATACTATTGAGAAATGTGGAAGTGGTATATCTCTCCTCGTGCCACCGAGCGATCCAACATTGGAAGAGAGGCTTCGTAAAGAAAATACTTTTTTGAACAACACAAAAGATTTCTATTTTGAATATTAGCCAAGAGCCCGCAAGCCAAGAGCCCGCCATTGACAGGTCGGGCTTTTTTTTGTACCGTTCTTGGGCACTTCTCCAGAGCACCTTGAATTGCCGACTCCCCGTTGGGGCGATCAGGATGTGATCAAACCATTCATTTTTCTTCTCTCTCTAAAAACGAGGTCGCGGGGAAATGTTTAAACTTTTATAGCGAGGACTGTTTGAGCGAACGGTTGAAGCTGAGGCCGATTATGGTTGAGCTTCAATCGTGTTCCTCCCGCAGGAGGACGTGAGTTCCGCAGCCCAAAAGTTTAAACATTTCCCCGCGATCCGATCTCATCCTCGCCGCCCCAACGCGGACGGCCCCAGAAGGGGCTGTGGTTTGTTGATTTGATCTTGAGCTATTGAGCGCACCCTCTCACGAATTTTTTTAGGGGAGCCCGTCACTCATCTCAACTTCGAATCAATCAGTGCCCGCGAGCACAACGCAAAGCCCAAAACGAATTCAACCCAACAACAAGCACCCCATTCCTCTTCCGCTCCTGTTTCACCACCTCTCACTTACTTGCTTGCTTGTTTCGTTGATCTCTCGTTTTGGACTGTGCACCACGCCACCTTCTTTCCCCAAGGACGCAATGACGTCGACCCATTGTTCACTTCCCCATTCCCATTGTTTGACGAACGCTTTCAAGCGCTCGGCCAAACATCCCGGATGGATGTGTGAACAATAGATACCCCTCACAAGGTATCCGGTCGACCTCTCTTGCGTCCTTAACCGTTGGTCTTGGCGAGCGGATAAGTTCATGATAGGATACGCTTACTTTGCGGGCGCTTAGCTCAGCTGGTTAGAGCGTCTCGTTTACACCGAGAAGGTCTGGGGTTCGAGTCCCTAAGCGCCCAAAGAAACATACTATGCGCATCATTGTTGGAGTTATCATCGCGGCCATTGGAATCCTTCTGACCCTTAAGTCGGAATGGTTGTACCAAAACATGGGCGGCATTGAAGTTGCAGAACGGTGGCTGGGTTCCAGCGGAGGCAGCCGGCTCTTCTACAAGCTCACGGGAATCTGCATTACCTTCATCGGCTTCTTAATGGTAACCAACCTGCTTGGCAATATTATTCTTTGGATCTTCGCCCCGCTGTTCCGGGGGTTTAGTCCCAATGCCTAATTTCCAAACAGGATTTGTCATGGGCCCTTAGCTCATTTGGTAGAGCGCTGCCTTTGCAAGGCAGAGGTGACCGGTTCGAGCCCGGTAGGGTCCACCAAAAAAACACCCCGATGGATATCGGGGTGTTTTTTTGAATCTTGGATTATAAGATCAGGATCTTGTCGGCCACTTCCAGTCTCTAATCTCGGGTAGGTCTTGGCCATGCACGACAACATATTTCCGATGCTGTTCCAATTTTTCTTCCATGGTCTTTGCAAGGCGCCGCTCATCTTCCCCGAGGTGCGCCAGTGCACTGATCACATACTGGACAATATGATATCGATCGATGCCATTCAAGACCGTCATATCAAAGGGGGTGGTGGTCGTCCCTTCCTCCTGATAGCCATAAACGTGCATATTAGCATGATTCGGTCGGCGATAGGCCAAACGGTGAATAAGCGATGAGTACCCATGGAAGATAAACGTAGTAGGCTTATCCTTCGTGAATAATGCCTCGTACTGGGCATCTTCCAACCCATGCGGGTGATTCTTGCGCGGCCGCAATGTCATGAGGTCTACCACATTGATCACGCGAAGTTTGAGATTCGGTACATGCTCTCGCAGGATCGAAACGGCCGCGAGCGTTTCCATGGTGGGCACATCACCGGCGCAGGCAAGCACGGCATCCGGCTCTCCCCCGGCATCAGAACTCGCCCAATCTAAGATACCGATCCCTTGCGCGCAATGCCGCATTGCTTCTTCCATGGTAAACCATTGCGGCATCGGGTGTTTGCCAGCAACTACGATGTTGATCTTGTGCTCCGACCTCAAACACGCATTCATCACTGTCAGCAGGCAATTTGCATCGGGCGGCAAGTACGCCCGGACGATATCCGCCTTTTTCACATAGACATGGTCGAGGAACCCAGGGTCTTGATGCGTAAATCCATTGTGCCCCTGCCGCCATACGTGGGAAGTAATGAGATAATTCAGCGATGCAATCGGTTTGCGCCATGGGATGCCAGAAGTGATGTCCAACCATTTGGCATGCTGGTTAAACATGGAGCTCACGATATGAATAAACGCTTCATAACTGTTAAAGAGTCCGTGCCGACCAGTGAGCAGGTACCCTTCTAACCATCCTTGGCACAGGTGCTCGCTTAATATTTCCATCACCCGCCCGGATTGGCCATGGAATTCATCCTCATTCGTTTGATCTGCCATCCACTGGCGGTTGGTGGCTTCGAACACGGCTCCCAGGCCATTGGATACTGTTTCATCTGGTCCAAATATACGGAAATTCTGCTCTTTTGCATTTGCAGTAATAACATCGCGCAACCAACGCGCAAGCACGCGCATGGCTCCCTCCGCCTCTTGCCCGCGCTGCTGCCATTGGACGGCGTACGGGGTGATCTCGGGCAGAACAAGGCTGCGCAAATAGAGGCCCCCATTGGCATGGGGGTTAGCTCCCATGCGCCGTGGGCCTGCTGGCGCGAGCGCTGCTAACTCTGGCTTGAGGCGACCGACAGCATCAAACAATTCCTCGGGTCGGTAACTTTTGAACCAATCTACAAATTGATCAAAATGTTGCTTGTTTGTTTTCAGGTCGGCAAATGGCACTTGATGGGAACGGAATGTGCCTTCGTTGGGTTTGCCGTCAATTTCCTTTGGCCCAGTCCAGCCTTTTGGCGTACGCAAAATGATCATGGGCCAGCGCGGACGCGCGGTAATGCCCCGCTGCCTTGCATCCTCTTGGATCTTCTGGATCTGGGCAACGGCAGCATCCAACGTCTTGGCCATCATTTGATGCATTGCGGTCGGATCATCTCCCTCAACGAAATAGGGGGCCCATCCATACCCGCGAAACAGCTGGTCTAATTCTTCCTTTGAGATGCGGGCAAAAATTGTTGGATTGGAAATTTTATATCCATTCAAATGAAGGATCGGCAATACGGCTCCATCGGTTTGGGGGTTCAAGAATTTATTCGAGTGCCAGGAGCCCGCTAACGGCCCGGTCTCGGCTTCTCCGTCACCGACCACGCATGCGGTAATCAAGTCGGGATTATCAAAGACCGCCCCGAAGGCGTGGCTTAACGAGTACCCTAACTCTCCGCCTTCATGGATGGATCCAGGGCACTCGGGCGAAACATGGCTCGGCACCCCGCCGGGAAAAGAAAATTGAGTAAATAATTTTTTCAGCCCTTCTTCATTCTGACCGATATGCGGGTAGACTTCACTGTATGTGCCTTCCAAATATATGTTGGCAATGAGCGCCGGCCCGCCATGGCCCGGCCCAGAAATATAGATCATGTTGAGATCGTATTCTTTGATGATTCTATTGAGATGGATGTAAATAAAATTCTGGCCCGGCGAAGTTCCCCAATGGCCCATGAGCAACGGCTTGATATCGTCTTGCGTAAGCGGCCGCCGAAGTAATGAATTGTTAAAAAGATAGATTTGCCCGATCGCAAGATAGTTGGCCGCGCGCCAATACGCATCCATTTTTTGGACAAGATCTTGGGGAAGATAGTTTACTGATTCATCAAAAAGATCTTTCATCATAAATTCAGGATGACGAAGCCGACGGAACCTGCGCCGCTACAATCGTTGCAACACTGACAATATCCTCTACTGTTGCCCCGCGGGAGAGGTCACTCATGGGCTTGGCAAAACCTTGAAGAATCGGTCCGATCGCTTGCGCGCCGGGCACCAACGTGGCAACCAGTTTGTACGCTATGTTGGCCGCATCCAATGAAGGGAAAATGAGTACATTTGCCGCCCCGCTCAACGAGCTCCCCGGCGCCTTTCGATCAGCAATGGATTTCACCAATGCGGCATCAGCCTGGAGCTCCCCGTCCACCATGATATCAGGCCTTTTCTCCCGCACTAATGCCATGGCCTTGCGCAACGCCAACGTCGACGAGCGATCACCACCAGAACCTTTCGTACTGTAGGAGAGCATCGCCACGCGCGGCGCATCACCGACAATCGACGACCGGGCATCTGCAGATGCAATGGCGATATCGGCAAGCTGCTCGCTCGAAGGATCGGGCACTACTGCGCAATCGGCAAACGTCAGAACCTCCGCCTCCGCAGTCGCACGAAACGGCGGAACGACCATATACATCGCACTCGAAACTGTTTGAATCCCGGGGGCTTTGCCAATAAGCCATAAACCGGCGCGCCCTACATCCGCGGTGGTCCGGACTGCGCCCGCGACTAACCCATCGGCCTTCCCCATCCGTAACAAATACATCCCATAGAACAAGGGGTCATGGGCAAGCGCAAAGGCCGCGTCAGGGTGTAACTCATCCGCTGTTCCAACTTTTGAAGAGCGGACCGTACGTAATGTCTCTTGCAGAGCATACGCAAGAGTTTCATCAATCACTATAGAGTCTAGCCCTCCTGTTTCCAATGTTGCAGCAGCGCGACTCTCGCAGATCAAAAGGGGCCGGACAATCCCTTCCCGTGCAAGGATGTTTGCCGCCTCTAACACCCGCTCGTCTCCTGCTTCCGGAAAGAGAACCGTCCGGGGGGGTCCGTGCGTAATTCGATCACGCAGTTGTGTAATAAAACGAGGCATAGTGGACGCATCGTATCACGGTTTGCCGGATCGGTAAATATTGCCCTATAGTATTCAGTATATCGCTCTATTAGGCATATGAACCTCATCCTGGGCTCCCAGTCAACCGCTCGGCGCATGGTATTCCAACGTGCTGGGTTTGTGTTTGAGGTGATGAGAGCGAACATCGACGAAAAGACGATTCGATCGGATGACCCAAAACAGTTAACACTCCAACTCGCCAATGCCAAGGCCGATGCCTTGGTTCCAAAAATATCCAAGCCTTCACTGCTGATCACGGCTGATCTCGTGGTTGTGTGCAACGGCAAAACGTACGAAAAACCCGAAACCGCGCAGCACGTACGGGAATTTTTTAGAAGCTATGCGGTATCCCCGGCCAAGACAGTCAACACCATCGTGGTGACAAACACCGCAACAGGACAACGCGCTTATGCGACCCATACGGCGACGGTCTGGTTCAAGTCCATCCCGGGTGAAGTCGTAGAACAGGTCATTGCTACGGGCGATCCATTCACCCATGCCGGCGGGTTAAACATCGAACATCCCCTTCTTAAACCGTTTGTGGACCACATTGAAGGAGACAACGACAGCGCCCTCGGGCTGTCGATCCGTATTACGAAGCAACTCTTAAACGCGGCGGGCTGGCGTGATGATTGTTGAGATGTCGATAGTAAGCGAGCTTAACGGCTTCCGTACAAATCATGTAAGAAATCGCGATACCGATGATGATTGCCATGTCCCCTGGTCGAGGAGTCACAAACTGGAAGACTGAGTGCCCGATGCTGCTGTAGGGAATTACGATCGTGGCAATGGCGGCAACGCCGGTGAGTAGCATCAGTGGCATAGACGGCCGACGGGCAGCGAACATCCAGCGGTGTGTGCGCACCGCAAAGATAAAGAGGAGTTCCGTGAGAATGCTCGCGATAAACCAATTGGTCTGCAGCACTTGGGGCCCAATCCGATAGAAAGCGGCAAACACCATAAAGTCGAACACGCTGCTCACCAACCCCAAGATCGTCGCAATGCTGGCCACTTCCCGAATATCGTACCGGCGAGGTTTTGTGAGTTCTTGATGGTCGACAGAATCGGTGGCAACGGCGATCATCGGGAAGTCCGAAAGGAGGTTGACCAACAATATTTGCAACGGAAGCATGGGTAAAAAATCGATGAGCAACGATGCGATCGCGACGGTATAGAAATTCCCGAAATTGGAAGCAAGCGTTGATTTAATATATTTCACCGTGTTGGCAAAAATCATCCGACCTTCTTGGATGCCATTGACAATAACATACAAACTTTTATCCAGAAGGACGATATCCGCCGACTCGCGCGCAACATCCGACGCTCCGTCAACCACTAACCCAACGGTCGCGATTTTAAGGGCCGGCGCATCATTGATGCCGTCGCCCAAATACCCAACCTCGTACCGGTGTTTTAACAGTTCGATAATGTGGTATTTCTGCTGGGGACTCACCCGCGCGAACACCGTGGTGGTTTCGATCGTCTTGAGCTGCTCTGCGGCCGACAGGCGTTCAAACTCGCTGCCAGTCATCACCTGTGACATGTGCTCAATAAGCCCAATCTGTTTACCAACAGCGCTTGCCACCTCGGGGCTATCGCCGCTTAAAATCTTCACCTTGAGTCCTAATCGCTTGGCCGTCACGATGGCATTGCGTGTAGTCGGCTTGATAGGATCGACAAACGAGATGAGTCCCACCATTGTCACGGGGTGAGCATGATCGCTTGCTTCGTCCTTCAGGGTATACCGCGGCTGGACGCCCACAGATTTGATCGCAACGGCGATCACGCGCCGGCCCTTACTGCCCTCCTGCGCCGACCATTCTTGGAGCGGTATGCGCTCACGCTCAGTGAGGGCGCTGGATTCGAGTAATTCCTCCATGGCCCCGCGCATGATCATCGTTCGCCCTCCGGCGTATTCGACAACCACGCTGTTGCGGCGACGGATCGGATCAAACGGCAATTCGTCAATACGACGGTATTTGCTCATCGTACGGCGCAGTGGCGCGGACAAGCGGTGATCAATCGCGCGATCGAAGGAGTTTATGAACGCCTTGGATCCATGCTTGGGCTCCCCTGCCACTGCCGCCATCAACAGTAATTGGTCGGGATTGGAACTCAGGATGTCCGCGACCCGAAGCTTATTTTGAGTGATCGTCCCGGTTTTATCCGTGCAAAGCACCTCCATGCTCCCCAGATCCTCCACTGCGGAGAGACGCTTGACCACCACATGCTGCTTGGCCAGCTTGAGCGCTCCGCGGGAAAGCGAAAAGGTCATTACCACCGGCAATGCCTCGGGGATGACGCTCACGGCCAGAGCAATCGAGAAAATGATGAGCTCAACAGGGTTAGACTGCTGCCCCTTAAGAAGAATGTTCGCGATGAATACCAACACCAGGGTTGCAAGGACTAATTTCAAAATAAAATAACTGAATGATCGCACTCCTTTTTCAAAACCGCTTTCTCGCTTTGTCTGGCTGCAACGTTGGGCAATTTCCCCCATGGCCATATCTCGCCCCGTGGCGACCACTATTCCCTCTGCCCGACCTTCGACGACCGTTGTCCCAGCAAACAATATATTGGCAGCCTTGAGCTGCGTGTCGGGCGCTTTTGCGAGCGTGCGCGCATTCTTGTGGACAGGCGCCGACTCCCCGCTCAAAATGGATTCATCCACCAACACATCGTGGCCGGCGGTGATCCGTAGATCGGCGGCAAGGCGGTCACCGGGCTCGACAATCATGAGATCGCCGGGAACAATCGTGCGACTGCCAACCTCAAGAGTCTTCCCCCCGCGCCGGACACGGACGCGATGTTGAATATATTGCCCTAATGTTTCGAGGGAGCGTTCAGAACGGTATTCTTGATAGAACCCCAAGACAGTGTTGATTGCGATAAACAGAATCACCATTGCCCCATTGATCATGGTCCCCAACACAATCGACAACGCCGCCACCACGGCCAAGAGGGCAATAAAAGGGCTCCCGAGCTGTCGCAATAAAATACGCCAAGGGCCAAGACGCGCTGCTGGCAATGCATTGGGGCCGACTTCTGCTAGGCGCTGCGTGGCAACCGACGACGACAGTCCTGCCGTCGATGATCGAAATTGTTTGGCAATGGCGTCGACTGATACCGCTGACGTGGCAATGGCATTCATACGGTAAAAAAATCCTCCCCCGTTAATTCATCCGGTAAAAATCCTTTAGTTTCATCTTCGATATGCGGCAGCCCCCCGCTCCACGTATAGCCTTGGGCATACCCCTCCTCTTTCATAAGCCGTGTGAAGGCGTTTCGCAAATGCAAGGGAATGGGAACATCGCGGGTCTTGGCCACCGCCTCCATGGCTTTGGGGATCGCATTCACAACCGCCCGTGATTTCTTGGCTTGCGCCAAATAGGTTGCCGCATGCGCTAAGGTCAACTGGCATTCCGGGTATCCCACTCGTTCACATGCCTGGAATGCCGCGACCGCAACCAACAATCCTCTGAAATCTGCAAGCCCCACATCTTCGCTGGCAAACACCACCATCCGCCGGGCAATAAACAGCGGGTCTTCCCCGCCTTCTATCATCCGACACAAATAATAAAGCGTGGCATTGGCGTCGCTGCCGCGCATCGATTTAATAAACGCTGAAATCGTATTGTGATGCCCCTCTCCCGCGCGATCATACAGCACTGTTTTACTCTGGAGAGCTTCTTTGATGTGTTCAGTGGTGATCAGGCCATCAGCACCGCGTGCAAGCGTTGCAGACAGCTCAAGAGCATTCAGCAATGTGCGCGCATCCCCTCCACTGGCGCGAATCAACGCAAGCCGCGCCTCTGATGCCATCGTGACTCCCGCAATCCCGCGGTCTGGATCACTCAAGGATCGCTCTAAGAGAATCTCCAAATCTTCCACGGACAACGGTCGTAAATGCAAGACCCGAGAGCGCGACAACAGCGGTGCAATCACTTCAAACGATGGGTTCTCTGTTGTTGCTCCGATGAATGTAATTGTACCAGATTCCACGTGCGGCAGGAATGCGTCCTGCTGCGCTTTGTTGAATCGATGGAGTTCATCAACAAAAAGAATAGTGCGTTTATCCAACAATTGGTTCTGCTTGGCAGCGGTGATCACGGCGCGCACATCTTTGACGCCGCTGGTCACCGCAGAGAGTTGTACAAATTCAGCGGCGGCATTGGCAGCGAGAATTTTTGCAAGGGTTGTCTTGCCTGTGCCGGGCGGACCCCACAAGATAAGTGAGAATATCGTTTTCTGACTGATCATGGTGGAAAGCACGCCACCTTGTTTAAGCAAATGGAATTGCCCGACAAACTCCTCGATCGTCCGTGGGCGCATGCGATCAGCGAGTGGCCCGATAGTATTCATATATGTACATGGTAGCACATCGCGGCAAAGAGATGGTACCGCCCAACAATGCAATCGCCTCGCTCACCGATGAGGGGAACGAGGCGATGAGTAGGGAGCCGAATAGGCCCTGTCAGTGGCGGGTCAGGACCAGGCCGTGAACGTGCAGTGGGCGTAGCGGAACGCCCTTCCCGAAAGCGGGACAAGCGACTTGCGCACCGGGGTGCACTTCGGTTCGTCGGTCTCGAACCCGGCGCGCCCGAGGGCCGCATGGACGTCACGGGCGTTGGACCGAAGGACATCGCCGAGGCTTTGCCCCGTGGTGTGAGTTAATGGAAAATCCGTAAGGCTGAAATCTGGAGTTTGTGCAATACTAGAGCCACTAAACTATTAATCATCTATGATATGGCTCTAAAAAAAGTATCGATATTGCCCAAACTGCAGGTCTCAGAAGACCAAAAAGAAT
>JACRJV010000010.1 GCA_016215325.1 Candidatus Uhrbacteria bacterium | reverse complement strand
TCTGGACAAAATAATGATTTTTTGAGAAAAAACTAAAGGAAAAATTTTGATGTTTAGCCCTAGCTAAGCGGAAAAATTTTTAATTGGTTTTTGCCAAAAAAGCATATTTTGACGGGAAAGTTATTTTGCAAGCGGTCTATAATCAATACAGTTCCTTATTTTCAGAGCTTGAATTTCTAATTTCCCCACTTTGCCAGCAGGCAGATAATGTCTTATTTCTAAATGTTCGACATTGGACATTAATGCATTTGAAATTAGACATTGGGAATTATCCGGTAATGTGTTTCCACACGGCGACCCCGTGCCGACCACCCGCCCACCAGCTCGGGTGCTGGTCAATGGCCCGGCGCTGCCTGTAGTGGGCAGAGACATGATGGTCAAAGAGTGCTCCAACCAATCCCAACATCACGGCGCCCAGCAGGCCAATTTGCACCGAAGACAACAGATATCCGACAACTGCCCCCATCACCGCGCCAATAATCCCACCCAGATACCATTCACTCGACCGGGCCAAGATACTGGCCATCCATGAAGGGATCGTCAGCAGTGCATACAGTACAATCAATGGGTACCCATCTTCGATCACCAACCGCTCCCACCACGATGGTGCGCGGCCGAGAGCATTGATCTGCGCTATGGTGAGGAACACTTCCTGGGCCGAGGTGAACTGTACCATCATGGCCCCCCATGACCCGAGGGCGACGAACGATATCATAATGATCAAAACCGTGGCGATCGCTGGAACATGACGAGGAGTGCGTGAAGGTTTCTGTTTCGTTGTTTTTGTTGTCATACCTTCCCAGCGATAAAGCCTGCGACCTGGTCAATCGCAACACGTTCCTGCTTCATAGTATCGCGCACTCGGATAGTCACCGCGTGATCATTGATACTATCAAAATCGACCGTGATACAGTACGGCGTTCCAATTTCGTCCTGCCGTCGATAGCGGCGACCAATAGAGCCGGTGTCGTCATAGGCCACCGCCCAACGTTTATTCAGCACCCCCCGGATCTCTTGGGCAATCTTCATGAGCGGTTCTTTTTTGTTCAACGGCAATATTGCCACGGTCACCGGAGCGATCGAGGGATGGAATCGCAGGACTGTTTCTTGTTCTTTATTGGACTCGGTAGTAGTGGTCCGACCGCCTTCAATCACCTCATAGGCATCAAGCAAGAACGTAAGCAATGCGCGATCCAACCCCAATGCGGGCTCGATCACATACGGGACATATTTTTCTCCGGTTGTTTCGTCGCGATAACTCAAGTCCTGTCCACTGTGCTGCGCGTGTTGTTTGAGGTCAAAGTCTGTCCGATTAGCACACCCCCAGAGCTCGCCCCACCCCCATGGGAATTCGTACTCCAAATCAACCGTCCGTTTGGAATAGTGTGAAAGCTTCTCTTTTGGGTGTTCGTAGAAACGCAATTTTTCTCGCCGCACCCCCAATCCCGTAAACCAATCCATCATAAAATTTTTCCAATATTCGAACCATTCATCATCCGTCCCGGGTTTTACAAAAAACTCCATCTCCATCTGTTCAAACTCCCGAGTGCGGAAAATAAAATTGCCGGGCGTGATCTCGTTGCGGAACGACTTCCCCGCCTGGGCAATACCAAAGGGAATTTTTTTTCGAGATGTCTGTACAATGTTAGAAAAATTCACAAAAATCCCCTGGGCCGTTTCGGGTCGCAGGTAGGCCACCGAGCTCTCATCTTCCACTGGCCCCATGTGTGTCTTGAACATGAGGTTGAACTGCCGGATATCGGTGAGCTCGCCGCCGCACTCTGGGCATCGGATATGCGAGATTTCAATTGGTTTTTCCTTCATGCCCGGCATGGTCATCGCCGATGCCTCCAATAAATGATCAGCGCGGAATCGACGCTTGCAGCTTTTGCAATCCACCAGCGGATCCGTAAAGCCCTTCAAGTGCCCAGATGCTTCCCAAACTTTGGAGTTCATCAGGATGGCGCTGTCCAAGCCCACAATATCGTCCCGCTGCTGGACGATCGCCGTCCACCACGCTCTGCGAATATTGTTTTTGAGCGCCACCCCCAATGGGCCGTAGTCATACACAGAACCCAACCCCCCGTAAATTTCGGATGAGGGAAAAATAAATCCCCTGCGTTTCGCCAGGGAGACAATGTCATCCATTAACTTCTCGCTCATATATTCTTCCTTCCCACTTCAAAGACATGATTGCCAATAACTTTGAGCGCGGTCACGGTAGGGATCGCCATGATTGCTCCCGTAATGCCCCCAATGCTGGCGCCAATGAGCAATGCGATCAGGCTCACAATGGGATTCAATCCCGCCGTCCGACGCATCACTTGCGGCACGATAAGATTGTTTTCGAGCTGCTGGATTACCACATAGAGGATGATCAACAACAAGGCCTTAATCGGCGATTGAGTAAATGCAAGGATAATAGCCGGGATAGAACCCACGATCGGCCCAAGGGTCGGGACCAGCTCGGTGAGGCCGGCAAACAAGGCAAGAGCCAAGGCGTTATTCACCCCAAGGATCAAAAGGCCAATGTACGTAAGGATGCCAATAATGAGCATGAGAATTAACTGCCCACGCAGCCACATGCCGACACTGAATTGAATCTCCGTAACCACCGTGCCAATCCGTTCGGAATGTCGCTCGGGGATGATGGATTGGAGTGCCCGCTTAATGGCATCGTCCTCGATAATGAGATACATCGCAATCACCAATACCACCACAAACGATACGACGCTCCCAAAGAATCCGGTAATGGCGCTTAAGGGTCCGCCCGCATTCTGCGTAAAGATCCGGCTCAATTGCTCGAGCCACTGCTTGATTTCTTCGTTAACGCCCGCCTGTGCGCTGTACTGTTTGACGCTTTCGAACCCGCTGCTCAAACGGTCAATAGCTTCCGGCAAGTGCGAAGCGATCGAACCGATTTGGTCCACCAATGGCGGGATCAGCAGCGCCACAATGCCGCTTAATAGCAAGAACAGGCCAACATAGATAAGCAACACTGCCGCTGCTTTTGGAATGCGGCGTTGATGGAGCCACTGCACCCAGCCATAAAGGGCGCTGGCAAGGATCAAAGCGATAAACAGCAATAGGAGGATGTCACGGATCGACCAGAGCACGTAGACGCCAAACACCACAAGCACAGCGTACACCATGCTCCACACCGAAATGGTCACCACCATCTGCTGCCCATTATTAGTAGAGGAAGCCATAAAACAATGCTTCTACTATACTGAATTTTTCAACTTTTCGCAATCAATCATTCCCCAACGAGCCTACATTCGCTCTGGGACGTTGATGCCAAGGAGATGCAAGCCCGCAGTAATGACCTTCGCGGCGCGATCGATAAGTTGGCAACGGAGATTCCGTTCTTTCGGCGTCGCCGCAAGAACCGGCACATGCTCATAGAATCGATGGAACGCACAGGCAAGGTCGAAGAGATAATCCGCAATCCGATGCGGTTCATTCGTTGCCGCAGACAACCGTACGATCGTGGGAAACCGCACCAGTCGACGCAGGATCTCGCGTTCTTGATCCACCAGGGGTGGCGGGTTGCCGATCTCGGAACCGATCTCTGGTGCTTGGGCGAGAATACTCTTAATCCGCACAACGCAATATTGGAGGTAGGGCGCACTATTGCCGGTGAGCGAGAGCATGCGGCCCCAATCGAGTACGACGTCATGGATTCGATTCTGCGACAGATCGTTATACGTTACCGCGCCCAAGCCAATCATTTGTGCCGTCGCATTCAAGTCGTCAGCATTCCACTCTTTTCCATCCGGCCGCGCGGCGATAATTGCCCGGGCGTGCTCCACTGCCTCATCCAGTACAGATTCCAATTCAATCGATGACCCTTCACGTGTCGAAAGTTTTTTGTGGTTAGCGCCCAGGAGCATACCAAATGGAATGTGCTGCGTTTTCGCGTCATTGGCAATGCCAAGCGCAATGGCAGCAGCGCGCAATTGTTGGAAATGGAGCGTCTGCTGGCTGCCGACAACATAGAGGATCGTGTCAGGGTGATATTTATTGATACGGTATTGGAGGGCGGCCAGATCGGTTGTGGCATAGAGATACGCCCCATCCGATTTCTGGATCAACATAGGGGCCGCTAATCCTGGCATTGGGATAATAACTGCGCCCTCGCTTTTTTGTGCCACGCCTGATTCCAACGCGCGCGCAACGATTGAGGGTACATCGGCTTCGTAAGCGCTCTCGCCCCGGATTTCATCAAAATGGATGCCAAGGCGTGCATAGAGCCGATCGAACTCTTGGTAACTTTTTTTGCAGATGGCTTTCCAGATGTTGATCGTCGCTGCATCTCGTGATTGCAGCTTCACCGTTTCTTGGCGCGCACGGATTTCTAATTCGGGATTGTCTTTTGCCCGCTCATGGAATTGAACATAGATTTGCACAAAATCCCGAATCGTCCGATCATCGCTCACCGTCCCGCCCCATTGATCCTGGATCATCACAATAAGCTTGCCAAATTGCGTTCCCCAGTCCCCGGGGTGATTCAACCGGACAACCTTTGAACCGACAAACTCATGGATCCGCGCTAACGACTCCCCAATGATGGTCGAACGGATATGTCCAATGCCCAAGGGCTTGGCAACATTCGGGGAAGAATATTCCACTATAACCGTCGGAGCATCTGCCGTTGCATTGACCGGTCGATCGATCGATGTGGTCATTGTCCACAACTGTTGATCCTTCAACGTGATATTAATGTAGCCTGCGCCAACAACCTCGATGCGTCCTACCCCGATGGAGTCATCCATTCTCTTCTTGAGCTCTGTCACAATCCGCTCGGCAATGGCCTTGGGCTGCCCTTGTAATTCCTTTGCCAATCCAAATGCCACCGGACTGGTGAGATCGGCGTGTTCCAACGACGCCAATTCAAACGCAGCGCTCCGGAGCAATGTTGGGGGCGCTCCTACTGCTTCCAATGCTTGTGCGAGTAAACGATGCAATACGGGGGTCATACGGCAAACAATTGCTTGCTTGTAGTATAGAACTTTTTAGGATAGAGTAAACCCTATGCCAATTCTTGCCACCAACAAACGGGCCCGATTTGATTATGAAATCCTCGAGACATTTGAGGCAGGATTAAAATTATTTGGGCACGAAGTCAAGGCTGCCCGCTCGGGGCTAATGAGCCTCAAGGCATCGTATGTAACGATTGGCCCCCAAGGGCCGGAACTCTTAAACGCCCATATTGGCAAATACAAACAAGCAGGGGAACTCAAAGGGTACGAACCAACCCGCAGCCGTCAATTATTATTGAAGGCGCGAGAGATCAAGCAATTACGGGGGAAAATCCATGAGCAAGGGTTGACACTCGTGCCATTATCAGTGTATACTCAACGCAATCTTTTAAAGCTGGAGTTTGCTTTGGGAAAAGGTAAAACCCAGTTTGACAAGCGGCGATCCATCAAAGAACGAGAGTGGAAACGGCAAAAAGCGAGAATTTTGAATTAGGAAAATAGAATAATGTTGAGGGGATGCCCCGTTAGAAGTCTGACAGCAGAGCATAGTTAAGAACACTGCGTCAGAACGATCCAAACAGAGTGCATTGGATAAACAGAGGTTGGCAGGCTTCTAACGGGGATGCCGGATTTCGATACAGTACCATTGACATTCAGGCGTGTCGAAGGGGGCAGCAACCTTCGTAAATCCTGTGCTGCCAATCTCATAAGTGCCAAATCACTCTTGAGTCGAGCAAAGGATGCGATCGCTTCGGCGTTTGCGCCTCAACTCGCACTTGCCGTCGCCTAACCGCGACAGCCATCAGGCGCCGTGACGCCTCATAACGGCTGCTCTGGTGTTATCCATGAGGCCTGCGCGTCATCGCCGCCGTTTGGGTGATGCAAGCAGTATCACAAACGACAACACTCTCACTATTTTGACTCTTTTTATTGAGGGTGGACCTTAAAGAGTACACACACGTAAATACTTGGATGATCGAGCATATTGTACACGCGGGTTTAACTCCCGCCATCTCCAAAATACCGCTGCTCAGAATCTCACGACAATGCGCAAGTCCCAATACCGATTTAAACGATTGTTCGAAAAGCCCAAAGAGCTCTTTTTAATCAACGAAAAAATCACCGCGCTTCAAGTGCAGGTGATTGATGAAGACGGCAACAACGTCGGAGTCCTTCCCACAGCACAAGCCATCCAACTGGCGCGCAGCAAGGAACTCGACTTGGTTGAAGTGTTCCCAAAGGCAAACCCTCCGGTTGCAAAGATCCTCGATTACGGACAATTCAAATATTGGAAAGAAAAAGAAGCGCGCAAGCAAAAAGCGCATCAACATCAGGTGGATATCAAAGGAGTGCGGCTAAGCTTGCGCATCGGTGCCCATGACCTGGACATGCGGCGCACCCAAGCGCTGCGGTTCCTGGAGCAAGGCGACAAGGTACGAGCCGAGATTATCTTGCGGGGCCGTGAACGGCAGCAAACCGAAATGGCCGTCAAGATTATCCGAGATTTTATTGCAGGGCTCGGGACCGGCATTCGAGTGGATCAGGACATCACCAAGCAGGCAGGGAAAATTTCGATGATTGTGTACGGGAACCCAGCAGCGCAAGAAGCAGACCAGGATACACACGAAGGAACAGCGCAGGAATAGAAACCTTTTATTAGATTATTAATTTATTGGTTTATTGTGTAGCGTCCGGTCAATAAATTATTAAATGAGTAAATTAATAAACCAAACGTATGATGAAAACCCGGAAAACAGTTGCAAAGCGTTTCCTTCTCACCAAACGCAAGAAGTTGCTTCATCGCACCTGTGGTCAAGATCATTTTAATAGCCGCGAACCCGGGAAGGTCACCCGATCCAAGCGCCGCGATCCGGCAATGGCGCACAGCCATGCGCGGCACCTGATGAAATTTATTTGATCGTAATCTATGGCAAGAGTCAAACGTGGAGTAATGCACAGCAAGCGCCGCCGCAACCTTCTCAAGCGCACGAAAGGAATGCGCTGGGGGCATAAGAATCTTATCAAGCGTGCAAAAGTCGCCGCATGGCGAGCAGGGGCCTATAGCTACCGCGATCGCAGAACCAAGAAGCGCGAAGCGCGCAAAGGGTGGACAATGCAACTCAATGCCGCAACAAGAGCCCATGGGATGAGCTACAGCACATTCATAGGGCACCTCAAAAAATCAAAGGTTGAACTGGATCGCAAGGTATTAAGCCAGATCGCCAACCAGTACCCAATGGTATTGAAAGCGATTGTGGAGGAAGTAAAGTAACGTACAAATTACTGACCGAATCAAGACCAAATTTGTTCGAATGAAAACCGCCGTCGGAATTTCCGGCGGCGTTATTCGTTCCATATTCGTTCAGTGATTTGTACTAGCTTATGCTCGCCAGCCAAATAACGCCGACAAATGCAAGGGCCGCACCGACTTGCTGGTGCCGCTTGAGCCGCTCATGGTTTACCACGACTCCGAGGACGGCCGCGATAATGACGTAACTTTCGCTCATGGCATTGGCAACAGAAATATACATGGCGGAGGTCGCAAAACTATAAAAAATCCAGGCCATCGTGTCGGCAACGGCCATCGATGCCAACAATGGCCCATGGCGGCGGAGGTCGTCCGCGAGGTGATGGGTATTGCGCTCGATCAGTAACGTTGCCATGGACAATACCGCGATGATCAGCCAGATCAGAGAGATCGATGCCAGCACCGGCGCATGTTGGCTTGCAATGCCAACGCTAAAATTCGTGAGCCCCATCCCGATGGCTCCTAACCCCGCATAGATCACCCCTCTCTCAAAAAGTCGACGCCGATGATGCCATGCCTTGGAAGGGTGGGTTGTGACCGCCAACAAGATCCCTACCACAATCACCAGGATCGCAACCTGCTGGGCGCTTGTAAGACTCTCCCGGGCAAGCCCAACCGAAAGTCCAATTGTCAGCGGCAATTCGCCCGCTAAGACCGGCTCAATAATGGCGATCTTCCCATCTTTTAATGCTTCAAAATCAAAAAGGGATGCAAAAAACATCACAACCGCCGCTGTACCAATGAGCACCCAGCCGCGAGCGGTGATCGAAGCAATATCTCCAAGCACAAAGGGGAAGAGCAACCCCCCGCCAATCGCGCAAATCCAAAAAAGCGCCCGCACGATACCGACCCGTCGAGAGCTTTGCTGGATGAGGAAATCCCCCACCCCCCAACTGACCATGGCAAGCAATGCGAATGCAATAGGCGACATAATTGATGTTCTGGATTTGAATCGATTTGGATTGATGCGGTTATTGATTTGTATACTGCTGTAGGACAGCAGTATAGACATCCTCCCATGTGGGGCATGCAATCACGCGGATATCATCGCGTGGTGAAGTCGCTTGCCCATACAAAAAATCGTCCCTTGATAATCGGATGGGAACGCTTCCACGACCGACGGACGATCATCAACGAGTCCTAAAACCGTAGGGAATAAGGTGTGGACGAGATTCCCCTTCCAATGGGGCGCCTGACTAAATTCAATAGATTCGGGCCGAGCGAACACGGGAGCATCGGGGAATCGATTGCTTCGGAGCCAACGATGGGTGCCCGACATTACGGACGTCGGGCGCATAGTAATGTAGGCGACAATGGGTATGACTGCGTGGACTTTGAGCGCCCACGTATCCGCACTTTCAATGAGTGGCAGACCTTCCTGCACCTCATTACTCCCTGCCATTTCGACCATCAGCGCGATGGCCTGTTCTGATTGCCAATACGGGACGAACTCTGCGAGATGATACTTGCGCACTGCCTCGTCAACGCTGAGTCCCTCAGGATTACCGATTTCCAATTGCAACCGTTCCACCCAATAGTGTGTTGTTTTGGCCAACGTTTCATCAATGTCCAGCGCAAGGCCCTGTCGCATGTTCATAGCGATTATAGCACGTTCTTCCAAAACAACCCCACACTCCGGACCGTACGGGACTCGAACCCGTGATCTCCTCCGTGACAGGGAGGCGCTTTAGCCAACTAAGCGAACGGTCCAGACTATGGGGATGCCTTCAAAGTGCGATAATTATAGTACTCGCACCCTCTACTGTCAAAGGATTTGAACCGTCTCCCCTACTATGCTATAGTTCGACCATTCTCCCTTTATTCTGGACCTATGTCTCCAAGTATGCAAAGAAAATTATGGATGGGCCTCACGGTGGCTGTGGTGGCTATCGGGGCGGTCGTATGGTATACAAATCGCGTTCCCACGCGAGAGATCGCCGATCCGCTCCAAGTTCAAGACGACGACTGGAAACGCGGCGCCACCAATCCGACGGTCACTATCATCGAATACAGCGATTTTCAATGCCCTGCCTGCAAAGCCTATTACCCCATTGTTGATCGCCTCCTCAAAACATTCCCCACTCAACTCCAACTCGTCTACAGAGAGTACCCGCTCACCCGCAGCCACCCCAACTCCTTTGCAGCAGCCATGGCCGCCGAGGCAGCGGGAGCGCAGAATAAATTCTTTGAATTCCACGATATTCTGTTCGAACGCCAAAGCGAGTGGTCTCCCCTGCCCAACCCCCAGCAGAAATTTGAAAACTACGCTCAAGAACTCATCCTGGGCGCCGATCAATTTAAGAAGGATTCCCGATCGAGCGCGCTGAAGGCAAGAGTTAAGATGCATCAGAGCAGCGGAGATGCGTTGCGTATCCTCGGGACGCCAACGTTCTTTGTCAATGGTAAACAGATTGAGAACCCGCAGAGCTTCGAAGACTTCAAAAAAATTGTCGACGATACGATTGCCAACACGCCCAGCACAGGGGCAGAGGTCAAAGAATTTCATGCGCACGCGAACTTTGCCGTCGTCGTTAATGGCAAGGCATTCGATTTCTCCTCTGATCAATTCCAGTCCACCGAGCAGAAGGAATTAAATACAACCGTGCATCTGCATAACAAACGCGGAACATTGTTGCACGTCCATAAAGAAAATTCCACATGGCAGGAATTCTTCCAAAGCCTCGGGATGGATCTCACCAAGGATTGTTTTATTGAGTCCAAGACAACCAAATACTGTTCAAATGATTCACAAAAACTTTCCCTTGTTCTTAATGGTACCAAGCTCACGGAGTGGGAAAACATGCCGGTGCGTGATCTGGACCGATTACTGATTGCCTATGGGACAGACTCGGGCCAACAACTCCAAGATCTGTACAGTAAGATAGTGCCAGACGACGCCTGCATTTATTCAGAAACATGCCCCGAGCGCGGCAAGCCGACTGATGAAGAACCCTGTGTAGGCGCTCTGGGGACCAAATGCGACTAGAGAGTACAAATCGATCCGAACCACATCCGAATCGAACCGAATGGAATGGCGCCGTTGGAAAACCGACGGCGTATTCGTTTGTGTTCGGACATCATTCGGATTCATTCGTACGGTGAGCTCAAATGAAGAAGCGCTATCTCTGTTGACCGAGACCCGATGAGAGGGCTCGTGGGGCAGAAATAGCGCTATATTGTTAATCCGAGAGGCCGGACGGGCGGTCGCTGCAGGCAGCGCGTCGGCTATACCGGATGTTCAGACGTCGGCACGATTGCAGGTGAGATACTCCCGCATGGCCTGTTATATAGCCTCTGGGACTGCTACCTCCGACGCTTGCGCGTGCGGTAGACCACCCGAGCCATCCGCCCGAGCAGCGCCCTCCGCTCCTCCATGTCCAGAAGGTGGCGACCCAACTGCTGGACGTTAGGAAAGATGATCGGATCCTCCCCTTCGCGGGAGTGATACACGTCCATGCGGTCGCCTTTGCGCACGACGACCGTCGTCTTGGCCGGATCCGGCGGGAGGATCACGATGAGTTCATCCCTAGGGTCCGAGTAGTGGACCACGACGCGCAACTCGCTTTCGCGGCATCGCATCGGTTCCACATCGACCATTCTGACCACCGGCCGCTCGCGCTCGCCGTAGAGCCACGCCCTGTAGTCCATCAGAGCGTACTCGGCCCCTCGGGGGTCAACGAACAGAAGCTGCTCCTCACGCACACCCCGGCTCAAAAGCACGCGGCGATCGAACAGCCAGAAACCTACGTTCTGAGCGGCGCCGCGATCCTCGGGTTCGGCTTCGGTCTGCTGCTGACCGAGTGCATCCAAGACCCTCTGGACGAACTGGGCGCCGTTGGCCTGCTGGTCAGCGGCGATTTCGTGGAGAAGCTGCTCCATCTCCAGGTCGTCGATGGTGACCGGAAAGCACTGGACAGCGTGGGTCGACGGCTGCGCGTCCGGCGGCCGGATGAACAGTCTGGGCTTGGCCCGAACCGTCATGTCCTGCACCGCCGAAAGGAGCACGCCCTGATCGTAGTTGAGTTGACGGATGAATTCTGCCGTCGAACGGACGGCTCCGCCCGATCCCATCACAAAGTCTTGCGATTGGTCGACCTGCTGGTCGCTCACCCCTCGAGTTAATCGGAGCATCTTCCCTCCTTAAGGAAAGAATCAACAAAACGCCCACGGTCGGAGCGTCTTCCAAATCGTTGGCCGAGTATACCAGAAAACCTTCAAAATGTCCATTATAACGAAAGAAATCCGCCTTGTTAGGCGGATTTTGTTATCTTTTCTGGATCCTCGGGTCAAGCCCGAGGATGACAGACGGTGGTGGTTGTGGCGTGTTAGAATACACTACACCTCGTACCCCTTATACCCGACGTAACTCCAACACATTCGCCACCGCATCCTTCCTCATTGTATCGCTGCCCACCACCACAACGCTATCGCCGGATGCGGCGATTTTTTGTTTGATAATTTCTTTGAGCGCTTTCGCTACACTCGCTTCGAGTTTCTTTTGGACACCCACCACGACCGGGGCCACACCCCAGACGAGTGCGAGTCGGTTGGCGACCGCTGCGGTCGGCACCGCAGCAACAATAGGCACCGGCGGCCGAAAACTCGACACCCACCGTGCAGTCGATCCGGTGGCACTGGCAACCACGATACACCGGGGCGCTGACTCATCGGTGAGCAGCCGTGCCACTGACCCCATCCATGCGCGTTGGCTGTGAGGAATACTTTTTTCATCGGCCATGGCCACATCATCCCACTTGCTGCGCTCTGTTTCCAAAATAATATTTGCCATCGTCGCGACCGACTCCACTGGATACTTCCCACCAGCGGTTTCACCCGAGAGCATGGTCGCATCCGTATGGTCCATTACGGCATGTCCCACATCCGATATTTCTGCGCGCGTGGGACGAGGGTTATCGGTCATGGATTCCAACATTTGCGTGGCAACAATCACCGGTTTTCCGGCGGCACGGCAGGATTCAATCATCGCGCGCTGGAGTTCTGGAATTTGTGCTTGGTCTACTTCCAATGCAAGATCCCCTCGAGCTACCATAACCCCGTCGGCGACAACTAAGATCTCGTCAAACACCTCGACCGCCTCATGTTTCTCCATCTTTACAACAATCGACGTGGATGCAATCTCGGGCTTTTTGATCCTCCGTGCAATCGCTTGAATTTCTTTGCGCAGCTGGGTAACATTTTCGGCACTTATCACAAACGAAAGCGCAACCATGTCCACGCCTTTGGAAAGCGCGAATTTCAAATCGTCTTTGTCTTTGGCAGTTAACGGAGGGATGTGCAACGTCGCGGTGGGGACATTCACGCCCTTGTGACTCTTGAGCAACCCCCCGACCATCACCCGGGTAACAATTTCATGGCCTTGCACACGTTCGACAATCACTTCGATCGTGCCATCAGCAATGAGCAATCGATCACCGCGCTTGAGGTCTTTATGGAGGTTCGCGTACGTCACGGGCACGGTGCCCAACGGCGGTTTTGCGCGCGTGGTGAACGTCACATGCGAGTTGGCCAGCACTTCGATCCCGCTACTGGGCAACTCCCCCAACCGAATGCGCGGGCCTTGCAGATCAGCAAGGATCCCTATGGTCTTGCCCGCATTCCTGGCGGCAACACGGATCGATCGGATCAACTGCGCATGGTTGGCGTGCGTGCCGTGGCTAAAATTGAGCCGCGCAACATTCATGCCAGACTCAATAAGCTTCGAGAGGATTGCGGGCGATTCACTGGCCGGACCAATCGTGGCGACAATCTTTGTTTGTTTTACCATAAAGGGTTTAGCATACAGGGTTTAGGGTATAGTGTTGCGCCCATTATATCAATAAACACACCCAACAACAAACAAGTCCCATCAAATGATGGAACTTGTTTTGACTATACCCTATACGCTAGACCCTGAACCCTTCGGGTTAGTAGTCCATCCCCATGCCGCCGCCCATGCCGCCCATCCCAGGCGCACCGGCTGCGGGCGATTCTTTCTTTGGCAGTTCCGTGACAACCGCTTCGGTGGTTAACAGCATCATGGCCACGGATGCGGCATTTTGCAGCGCCGAGCGAGTCACTTTGGTCGGGTCAATAATGCCCTTTGCAACCAAATCCTCGTACGTGCCCGTTGCGGCGTTAAAGCCCTGGTTGCCGCTCAATGCCTTCACGTGCTCGATCACAATAGCGCCATCGTGGCCCGCATTGGCCGAAATTTGCCGCAACGGCTCTTCCAAAGCACGGCGCAAGATGTTCACACCAACCATTTCTTCATCGCGCTCGGTCTTTACCCCTTCCAGCGCTTTAATGCACCGTAACAACGCCACACCGCCACCCGGGACAATCCCCTCTTC
>JACRJV010000009.1 GCA_016215325.1 Candidatus Uhrbacteria bacterium | reverse complement strand
GTTGGATGGTTTTTGGTTACCATTATTGTGACGGGAATAATCCGTTTCGCGCAGGCACGGAATCATCGCGCTTATGCTGGGATAACAGGCCCTCTTTGGAATGCGCTGCCGGTAGGTGGATACATTCTCCTGTATGGCACTGTTGCGACTGTGGCTATCCTCAATCATAATCAATACGTCGTGCTACATTCTTCATGGGTGGCCGCATCCGCGCTTATCATTAGTGGTATCGTTATTGCTGCCGGGAGTTCGATGCAGAGAATGACCAAATCTTCATTATCTTTCTTCCTATGAAACGCATACTCAAACTCTTCTTGCTCCTCGTCATCGTTGTCGGTGGCGGCGCCGTCGCAGTCCTTGGCTACACCGGGGCACTGCCCAGTGTCTCACGCCTCTTGGGTACGAACACAGCGCGCAATCTCGAAGTAGAATTTTCCCAGTCCGATCTCCAAAGCGCCCGCTCAAAATCCGGGATTGATTTCCAAATTCTTCCACCCACTGCAACACCACAACAAAGCCTTAAATTCAGCGGCAAAAAAATAATCCGCGCAACATTCACCGATAAAGAGCTCACAGCGCTGTTACAAAACAACCGCTGGAAATTCAATGTTATCGACAACGGACAAATCAAGATTAACGCCAGCGGCACCCAGGAAATCTCTGGGGTGTTGCGCACAGAACGGATCCCAGGGTATTTAATTGCCCATGGCGTCCCAGAAAAAACGGTCCAGACCATTGAACAATCTCTATCGTCGCTAAGTAGCAACCCTCCATTCGATATCCAACTCAATGCATCCTGGAAAAATAATCGACTCGCGATGGACGTACAGCGCGTCGAAATTGGCCGCATTCCACTGCCACAAAACCTTGTGGATGCCTACGAACCACAAATTCGTTCCGCTGTTGAACAATTTGTATTAAGCGTCCCGGGCGTCTCCATCAATTCCCTCACATTTGCCAACGGCGCTATGCAGACCGATAGCACGTTCCCCAGTATGGTTGCGTGGTCAGAACAATGAAGTGCAGGATATGAGGCATCCGATCCGACTCGTAGTCCTGGCAGCAATCGTCGGGGTGGTGAGCATCATTGCAGTATGGATAAGACCCGTCGCATTGCCCGAGGCGTCCACTGTTTCCATTGGGGGGACAACGATTACGGTAACGCTCGCCACGAGTCCGACGCAACGCGAACGGGGGCTGAGTGGCCGCGCAAGGCTTGAGCCTAACAACGGGATGTTGTTTGTATTCGATGCGGAGGGCTCCCATGGGATCTGGATGAAGGACATGAACTTCGCCATTGATGTGCTGTGGCTAGATAATACGGGAACGATCGTAGATATTGCGGAGAATGTTTCGCCTGCTACATTCCCTATGGTGTTTAAACCAAACACGCCGGCGCGCTTTGTGCTTGAGCTGCCGGCGTTGTTTGCCCAAAATCATTCGGTGAAAGTCGGGGCTTCGATCCTACTCCCGAAGGAATAAGGAAAACTCTGTTGAGCTGGGGACTGTTCGGATGGGTTCCGCAGGTCAAAAATTAATGTTCTGCCGCGGTTCTCTGCGCTCACGGCACTACCTTCATCTCTGCCGCCCCGCCCCCATCGCACGTGATCATGTAGGTCCCCACCTTGGTCGCTCGCCACACCGCAAAATCATAGCCGTCGATATTCTGGCCAAACCCAATCCCCGAAATCACAAATGAATGTTCTTGAGCATCCCGATTATCAATAAGGAACGGTGCCCCGACCTTCATGGTGAGGCTCCCGGGGTTGCCAGAACAGTTTGAGAATTGGAACATGTATCCGGTGCCATTATCACCGTATTTGTCTAATGCGTCCTGATAAGAATCAACCCGCGCGGTGGGTGCTCCGGTACGCGTACGCTGATATGTTGGTGCAGACGGAGCACTCGGTAACCCTGCCTGCGGCGCACCATATTGATTCTGTTGTTGCGTCACTGGTTCTTCAGATTGATAATAATATCTATTCCATGCCAGCGCTGCCAGAATCGCGACCGCAGCGATTGCGATACCGATCATCCATTTTTGTTGTGAATTCATTTCTCTTGCCATAGGGGGGCATTTAAGAACAAGCATTTCTACTCTACACAAAGACGAAAGATAATTGAAGTTCTTACAATCCCGTTGACGCTCCAAAGGGAATACGATACCCTATACGCTATACCTAACAGCTTATATCTTATACTACTCTTATGTGCCATGATGGGAACGATACAGGAAACTGCTGCGGCAACTGCAGTACAGAAGAACAGAAATCGGATCAAAAAGGAAAAGAAGGATGCTGCGAAGATGGGCAATGCCAATGTTCAAACGATGGAAAAAAAGACACCACAACGTGCCCTTCGTGCTAGGAACTTAACCCGCTCATACCGAGCGGGTTTTTCTTATTAAAAGACAGACGCAGCGCCAGAGAGTGGATCCCCGTACGCTGCGTTCATATTGCGGGGCGCCCCTCCACGCCTCGCTATTCGATCGGAACCACTCGCCGGCTCGACGGCAATTGCGCGCTGGTGAGGTACTTGCCAGCACCACTGGCGGCGACCGCCACTCTGCCCCTGCCCAGCGGAATAGCTCGCTCCAGCTTGGTATAGACTTCGCGGCTTCCGAAAGGGAAGCGGAACCGCTTGTTGGCTGGAAGTGCATCAAAGTCTATATCCTTAGCCTTGCTCATTCGTCACCTCCTTCCCCGCCCCAAAAATGCCCGAGCGGCAGCCGGCCGTCAAAAACGTCCCTTGACCAGGACGCATCCGCGGACTCTGACCGCGGAGTTGAAGTCGTCGGCGTGGTTATCGCTGACGACGTCCTGGAAGTCCGGATCAAACCGAAAGGACGCACCACCACCCTTGGAGGGCAACCGGACGCTAGTTGTTTCGTCCGTGATCGTGACGGATTTCCCTGGGCGCGGGTGCTGGAGCAATGCGTACCCGCCGATGCCGATCGGCACCCAGACGCCCTTGCCCAAAACCGCCCGGTCCATCATTGCATCGACGCCGTTGACCGCGATGATGTCGGCGGTGAGCCCCACCGCGACCAGGACAACTACGAACAGTGCCACTTCAGTCCGAGTGGCTGGCCGCCCGCCCAATAGGATTGTGTTCTTCACGGAGTTCCTCCTTGTTCCCGTGTGAATGGTAGACGTAGTCAATCATTCTCATTTCCAATTGTCAATCGATCGGGGAAACAGTACAATGTAAAAAGTACGAATCACTATCCGAATTGCATCCGAATAAATCCGAATTTGGATCGATTGGGATAGTATTCGGACACTGATTAGTACGCCTATGTATCTCACAAAACTCGAAATCCACGGATTTAAATCCTTTGCTAACAAAGCCACCCTCACCGTAGCCCCGCCTAAAAGCTCGTTCCCGATCACTGCGATCGTGGGCCCCAACGGTTCCGGCAAAAGCAATGTTGTCGACGCCATGCGCTGGGTGCTGGGCGAGCAAAGCATGAAGCACCTTCGCGGCAAGAAAAGCGAAGATGTTATTTTTAGTGGATCTGAAACAAAATCCCGCCTTGGCTATGCCGAGGTCGCGATGACGTTGGACAACACCGACCGATCGATGCCGGTGGATTTCCCCGAGGTGGTCATTGCCCGCCGGTATTATCGCGATGGAGAAAGCGAATATCTCTTGAACAATCGACAGGTGCGGCTCGCCGACATCACGATGTTGCTGGCACAATCGCACATGGGGCAGCGCAGTTACAGCGTGATTGGGCAAGGCATGGTGGACCATCTGTTGATGGCAACGCCTCGCGAGCGCAAAGAAATGATCGATGAAGCCGCCGGGGTGCGCCCGTATGAGCTCAAGTGCAACGATGCCTTAAACCGCATGGCCACCACGCGCGAAAATCTCCTCCAGGGACAAACAGTACTCAACGAAATCGAGCCCCGAATGCGCACCCTCACTCGCATGGTCAAGCGACTTGAGCGCCGCGCGGAATTAGAACGGACTCTCAATGAATGTATTCGCGAATATTACGGAGCGCTCTGGAAAGAAAGTGTTGCGGTATTGGCCAAAGCCAAGCAACGTGTAGAGGAACTGGAACCGCAACTAGCATCAGTGCTTCACAAACGCTCCAGCATGGACGCGCAACTTAAAACCATGGAGAAAGAAGCGCCCGTTTCTTCGCAAGTGATAGAACTCCAAAAAAGCATTGACGGGTACCAGCAGACGCGCGAAAAACTCAAGGAACAATTGTGGCGAATCAAGGCCCAGCACCAAGCCTCGCCTGTCCAAGCAGCCACCATGGCCATGGTGGAGCAGGAACTCGCTACCCTCATTACAACCTACGAGCAAGCCACGACGCTCGAACAATTCCACCAGTGTATCCATGATTTAAGAAAATTACTCAAGCGCCTCAAACCTGCGACCCCTGCGCCGGCAACGCCCTCGCCAGAAATAACACCACTCGAAGGTCAACTCACTGCGATTGAACAGCAAATCACCAACGCGCGAACCCAAATGCAAACGATTGAACAGCAAGACCACGATAGTCGCCAAGCCCTATTCCGCTTGCAGCGTGAACTGCGGGAACTGGATGGGCAGCGCGAACGCTTAAGCCGCACCAAACAAGACTTTGCCATCGAGGAGGCGCGCGCCGAAGCACACCACGAAGATCTTGTGCGCGAAATCCGCGGGGCCATGAATGGCGAGCCATCCGTAGTACTTGCCGGGCCGTTGCCGGCACCCCGCAAACCCTTGAATGAACTCCAAAGCGATATCCGACGCTTGCAACACGAAATTGAACTCATTGGCGGCATTGATCCCGAAATACAGCAAGAGTACGAGACGACCAAAGAACGGTTTGAGTTCCTCACCAAACAGACTGAGGATCTTACCAAGGCATTAGCAGAGCTGGAGCAGGTCATCGAGAACCTCGATAAAACAATGCAACATCAATTCAACAACGCGTTCGGGCTCATCTCCAAAGAATTCTCAAAATACTTTACGGAACTCTTTGGCGGCGGCAAGGCAGAGTTGGTATTGTTAGAACCAGAACCCGAGATAGAGAAAGAGATAGAGAGTGGAGAAGGTCAAGGTGAGGCTTCCGCAGAGTTCCCTCGCCCCAGGGGAGAGGGTAGGGGGGAAGGGGTCGTCGGCATCGACATTTCGGCCAGCCCCCCGGGCAAACGCTTAAAGAGCGTGGCGCTGCTTTCCGGCGGTGAAAAGGCACTCACCGCCATTGCCCTCTTATGTGCCATTCTCTCGTTCCATCCGTCCCCCTTTGTAGTACTCGATGAAGTCGACGCGGCGCTGGACGAAGCCAACTCCTTACGCTACGCCAACATCCTTAAACAATTAGCCCAAAAAACACAATTTTTTGTGGTGACGCACAATCGAACGACGATGCATATTGCCCACACATTCTATGGCGTGACCATGGGCGCGGATGGCATCTCGCAAGTGCTCTCGCTCAAAATGGAGGAGGCGGAAGAAACAACGCCAGCCGCGTAGCGGCTGGAATTTCCAATTCCCAATCTTTATTCATTGGACATTTTATTGGAAATGAGGAATTGGGAATTAGGAATTGTACAAGACTAAACCAGTACAAGACTAACATAAACCTTGACGTAAAGATACAATTCTCGTATACTCCCCATACTTTATACCTTATACCAGCTGCTCCATACTCGCCTATGCTCATGCTCCGTTTCCGCCGCGTTGGCAAAACCAAACAGCCGACCTTCCGCCTCATTGTCAACGAAAAATCCCAGGATACCAAAGGCAGTTACTTAGAACTTTTAGGCACGGTCAACCCCCGCAGCAACCCGCGCCAAGTAAAGCTCAATACCGAACGGATCCAATACTGGATTAGTAAAGGTGCGCAAAGCTCCCCGGCTGTCCATAACTTGCTGGTGGATGAAAAAATCCTGACGGCTGCAAAGGTGCGTGCATCAAAATCTAAGCCAGGGAAGAAGAAACGAGCAGCCGCAAAAGCATAAATGCAAATCACTGACCGAATATTGACCGAATGATTCCGAAGATGAAAACCTCCCCGCCGCATCGGCGAGGAGGTTTTTTAGTACTTCATATTTGACACCGCATGGTCAACCACAGTAGTATGACCAAATCGTATCAAATCAAACCAGTCTCCCCAGAGTGCCGACTGCGAGCGGCGCTCACCACGGGACATCGACCTCGCAGACACAACAATCTGATCCCCGGCAAAGGAACAAACAGGTATGAGCCCACGCTACACTCCAATGCGGCACCAAGTGTGCCCAGAGAGCGTACTCCTCGACCTCTGTTCCGACCCGGGGATCCCGACCAAGAGGAAGGAGACCTCTTGCTGACCATACTGTTCTGCGCCTGGGCTAAGGCGCAGATGGCCAAGCGGCAGAGCTCGTAGCTCGGCCGCGGTCCATCGCCCACCATCGGATGTACGGGGGGCCGGCATTCGATGAACTACAAGGCCCCCGAAAGGAGGAAAAAAACGATGCGAACCACCCGTCTGCCGCTGGGCCTCAACGCCCGGCGCCGCGAAGACGAAGAAGGCGCTCCTGCCAACTTCGTCGTCTCCGTCATCTGGTAAGGCCAACGCGGCCGAGTGACTGGGCCTAAACGGTCACACCCGTCCGGGTTTTCATTCCTGGACGGGTTCTTCTTTTTTATTTCGTCGTCACCCTCACAAACCCGCGTTTCCCTTTTTGAATGAGGATCCCTTCTTTGTTGAGTTCGATAATCTTCTTTATATCCTTCACCACCACCCCATCGACCTTCACCCCCCCCTGTTCAATCGCCCGCCGCGCTTCACTTTTGCTTGCCACCAATTTCGTTTCAACCAAAATATCAATTAACGGAGCATCGGAACTTGAAACTTGGAACTTGGAAATTTGCTCTGGTGCTTGCCCTTGCTTGTGCACCCTTTCAAACTCCTCCTCTGCCTTTTGCGCCGCGCCCTTGCCATGGTAAAGCGCAACGGTAGCGCGAGCAACCATCATCTTAGCTCCTTTGGGGTCCTCCTTAACCCGCTGCTCAAACACGGTGAGCTCCCGCCCCCCTATCCGTGCGACGAGCTTTGCATAATCAGGCATCATAGTATCGCTCATGCTCATGAGCTTGCCATACATGTCGCCAGGCTCGTCCAAAATATTGATCACATTGCCCCAACTCGTGCTCATCTTCCGGCCATCGAGCCCCAACAGCATCTGGGTTGCCACCACATCTTGCGGTTTCTGCCCATACCGCTCTTGGATTTTGCGGCCTGCCATCATGTTAAAGAGTTGGTCGGATCCGCCGACCTCAACATCGGCTTTGATCATCACCGAGTCATACCCTTGGTAGAGCGGGTAATGCATTTCGCGCAAACTGATCTCCTCGCCCTTTTCAAAGCGATCCTTAAAATTCCGGCGCGCCAACATCTGCTGGACCGTAAACAACTCTGCAAGCTCGTCCAATTCCCGTGGCGTGAGTTCCGCCAACCACTCGCTATTGTAATGCCATTCCACCGCGTCGAGGTCAATGATTTTCCCAATCTGCTGTTTGTAGCCCTTGAGGTTCTCCTCAATCTGCTTCTTGGTCAAAAATGGCCGCTTGGAGAGCTTGTCCGAGGGGTCGCCAATTTGCGCAGTGTAATCGCCGATAAGGATAACGAGTTGGTGGCCAAGCTCCTGGAATTCCCGCAGTTTCCACAGCGTTGCCGCGCGGCCCACGTGGATCAGCGGTCCGGTCGGGTCAATGCCATGCTTCACGCGGAGCGTTTTTTTAGATTTGAACGCTTGCCCCAAATGCTCTTTGACGTGGATTTCCTCCACGCCGCTGGTGAGGAGATTGTTGATTTCCTGATCTTGAGTGGGCATAAACATACAATATTGCCTGAGCCGAATCGAAGGATAGTCGATTGTAGTCTATCACGGCCATTCCACCATTGACAAACTCAGAAGCTCATGCTATATTTTCTCACTGTCTAGTCCTTTCACAACAAATTTTTTGTTCTGCATCTCTCGGCATAGAGACAAATGAACGGGGATCTACGCAGAAGGATGCGGAACAAAAATTGTTTTTTCCTCACACATGAGGGGAAGGAGGTAGTGGAGCGCCGCAACGCTCCGTAGTGAGGTCCAAGGGAGGGCACCATTCACCGTTACCTGTTTTAGCGAGCCTAAGGAGCTCGCAATAATATGATCGTGGTCGAGATTCTGGAGTTGGCCCTTGTGGGCCGCTACACCCAGGCCCACAGGGTCATGAGGGCGTCGGGTCTGACCCACGCCCAAGTCGAGAGTTACGCGGCCGAGATCGTGCAAGACCTGCACGACGACCAGCGACCCCAGACCGCGAAACACGTGCTAAACACGGTCGCGGTCCTCGGGCTCAATTGAGGCCTGATTTCCCACCCCTTCGCCCCGGCTGGCTCGCGTTTCCCTCACACGGATTCGCGGCCAGTCGGGGGTTTCTTTATTTACCTGATCTCCCCCAATTCCTTCTGCTCTTGCTCTAACTTCCGCATCCGTTCTTGTTGGGTTTTGAGCATTCCCTTGCGGGCCTCGACGACATCTTCGGGGGCGCTGCCCAAAAACTCCTGATTGCCCAGTGTCGACTCCAGCGAAATAATATGGCGGCGCAATTCTGAGATCGCTTTTTCCACGCGCCGCTGTTGGTCTTTGAGGTCAATTTCTTTACCAAGGTCCACAAACAATCCAACAGTGGCAACCTGGGGGTGCGCCGTAATCATCGTAGCGGGTTTTTTGCGTCCCGCGGTAAGAGTCACTTTTGCGAGCCGTTCAATCATCAAACGATTCTCGTCTTTCATGATGGACCTACTCCTTCCGGTGACCACCGCAGGCAGTATCACCGCCGGACTCACCTGGTAGTTAGACCGCAACTGTCGAATTGCGGAGATCACATCTTGAACAGCCGCGAATTCTTTCTCGGCTTTTTTGTCGATGAGTTTTTTGTCGACACTCGGCCAAGCGGTAATCATTAACGGCGCGCTTATCTTGCTTACTTTACTTGTCTCGCTTATCTTGCTGGAGATCTCCTCGGTCACAAACGGCGTAAACGGATGCCACAGTTTGAGTATGGTATAAAGTATTTGGTATAAGGTATGCGTTGTCGATTCTTTTAGCTTTTCGCTTTGCACTTGGAGCTTTGAGCCTTCTACGTACCAATCGGCGACTTCGTCCCAGGTAAATGCCCTTAAGGTTTCGGCGGCCTGGCTCAACCGATATTCTTCCAGGTCTTTCGTGACTGATTGAATAACGCTCTGGAGGCGAGAGAGGATCCAGCGGTCGACGAGGGTAGAGGGTAGAGTCGTCGATGTCTGAACCCTGAACCCTGGACCCTGGACCCTGCGAACTCACATACCGCGCCACGTTCCAAAGCTTATTCACAAAATTCCGATAGCCTTCGATTTTTTTCTCCGAAAGTTTTAAGTCATTACCCGGAGTCGTGCCCACCACGAGCGCCAACCGCACCGCGTCGGTCCCGTACTTTTCCGAAACAATCAGGGGGTCAATGGCGTTGCCTAAACTCTTGCTCATTTTACGGCCCTGCTCGTCGCGCACCAGGCCGTGCAAATACACCGTTTCAAACGGAACCTCGCCCAGCACATAGGTAGTCATCAAGATCATGCGAGCCACCCAGAAAAACAGAATGTCGTAGCCGGTCTCGAGCACCGAGGTTGGATGAAACCTTTTTAGATCACTGTTCCCTGTTGCCTGTTCCCTGTTTACTGACTGGGGCCATCCGAGTGTCGAAAAGGTCCAAAGCCCCGAAGAAAACCAGGTGTCGAGCGTGTCCGGGTCTTGCTCCAACTGAGAATTACCACAACTTGGGCACCCATCCGGGGTATCAATAGAAACGATGGGTTTACACCCTATCTCAGAATCTAGAATTTTGAATTTAGAGTTCAGACCTTTCTGCTTACGTCGAGATTCTAGATTCTGTATTCTAGCTTCCTTCGCGTGGCAGTACCAAACCGGGATACGATGCCCGAACCAAATTTGGCGGCTGATGCACCAATCGCGCAAATTATCCATCCAATGGAAATATGTTTTATCAAACCGCTTCGGGATGATTTTGATCGCACCATTGCGCACGACCGCAGCCGCCATCTCCTTGAGCGATGCTTGTTTTTTCCCAACGATCTTTTCCAACTTCCTACTTCTCACTTCAACATTCTTGTTGACGTTGATAAACCACTGCTGACTCACCAGCGGCTCTACCGGCGTATCACATCGGTAACAAACGGAAAGATTGTGCACGTAATTCTCGTCGATGTGATCAACCAACCCTTTGGCCTGTAGGCGCTCGATCACCTTCTCCCGGGCTTGCGCAACCGGCATCCCTGCCATATCGCCGGCAGCATCAGTGAGTACTCCTTTTTCATTGATGATCTGATGGATTTCAAACCCGTATTTTTGTGCCAATGCAAAATCGGTAAAACTATGGGCCGGCGTGATCGTCATGGCGCCGCTGCCCATCTCCATCTCGGCGCTTTCGTCGGCAACCACCGTGGCCTTCACCGTGCCATCAATCCATTCCACGTCAAACGAAGTCCCCACCATGGATTCATATCGCTTGTCCTTGGGGTGCACGATAATTACTTTGTCCAAAAATTTTGTTTCCGGCCGAGCCGTCCCAATCACCACGGGCCCGTATTTGAGATAGTAAAATTTTGTCTTTTCTTCTTTGTAACTCACTTCATCATCCGCGAGCGTGCTCTGGCAACGCGTACACCAGTTGACGATCCGGTGTCCGCGATAAATCAACTCATCATCGTACATCATCTTAAAGGCGGTGCGCACCGCCCGTTCCCGCGGCGCGTCGAGCGTATACGCCTCGCGACTCCAATCAAGACTCGCTCCCATCTTGCGCATTTGGCGATGAATGGTATCTTTGGATGCTTTCACGAATTCATCGACTTTCTTTAAGAATTTTTCGCGGCCCAAATCATGGCGGGTTTTCTTTTCTTCTTTCCAAAGTTTTTTCTCTACCACGTTTTGAGTTGCAATCGCTGCATGGTCTGTACCCGGCACCCACACGGTATCGTCGCCTTTCATCCGATGGTAGCGCACCATGATGTCTTCAATAGCGAGCATGGTGGCATGACCCAGATGCAGTGTTCCGGTGACATTGGGCGGCGGAAGAACAACGGAAAACGATGTGGGCCCTATACCCTGAACCCTATCCCCTGAACCCTTTACGGTATCCGGATTAAACAACCCCGACTCCTCCCACATGTTGTAGATAGAATCTTCGACCAGCTTTGGATCGTAGCTCGATGGAAAATCGGACATAAACGAAATTTCCAATTTCTAATTACCAATTTCTAATGTTAAATTCATTGAAAATTGGGTATTGGTAATTAGGAATTTGATGAGTTTGAGATATTGTACCTCTCGCATTCCAACTTGACAACTTTACAACCGAGTACTAATCTTGATGACGACGTACCTTCCCATACAGACATCATCAATGTCTCCTATCAAGAGTGGAGGATGAATCCCGCAACAAGCGGGCCAAGGACTGGCCTTGGTAGTAATCTCCCCGCAACTCTGAACCCGATCGAATGATCGGGCAGTAAGTGCGAACTCCAGCCCGAAGGAATATTCGGGGCAGATAGCAAGAACGCCTGTTTGGGTTATGTTTGTGTATCCGCCCCACCCCGATGTCCATCGGGGTGGGGTTTTGGTTACTGCAAAACCCCTTTTCTATTTTGTCATTCTGAACCCCAGTGAAGAATCTCGAACATTCAAGATCCTTCGCTGCGCTCAGGACGACAGAACGACAACGACAGCCCCCAAACTGGGGGAAGGAGGGTAGTATGTCTGAAACCAAGCACAATCCGCGAACGGATCTGGATCGCGCGATGGACCAAATCCGTCGCGACTACCCGTTCATGCGGATGGTCGAGTTGGCTGCCAAGTACAACCCCGAAGCAACCTTCCAGATGCTACGGGAAATCCTGGGGGCTTTCGTCATCCCCCGGCAACACCACAACGGTCGACGGCCCGTCGACCCCAAGGTCGCGGAGCGACTCACCCCGGAGTTGCTCAGGCAGATCAGGGAGCAGATCGACGGCAACCGCCACGCCTTCATGGAAGAGTTGGACTACCTCTTCCTGCAAGCGGCGGCCGAGACGATGTTCCCGAGGAGGCCAAGCACGATCACAATCCCCGAGGATCTCCTGAGTGAGGAATGCGCCCACCACAACGGGTGCTGCCCTCAAGCGGGAGAGCCCTGCACGGTCAAGGACTGCCCGCACCCGTGCGAACGGGCGGCGGCGCAGACCAACGGTACCGAAACGCAACCACAACCCCCCATCGGCGACGCCGAGGGAAAGGAGACGACGTGAACAACTTCCCCATCATCGTCATCAGCGACTGCGCTGGTGACGAGGACGGCCGCGGGCGGATCGCGGCACAGGTCGAGTACGAATTCGGCCGCCCCGCCACGGCCATCCAGCACGTCTGCGGCGAAGTGCAGGCCGCAGGATTCCTGGCCAGCCAGCTCCACCTTGCCCGGCAGCGGCCCAGCGTGATCATCCCCAACGTGGCCCCTCGTAACGGAGGCGCGTAGAAGCGCTTCCACAACGGGAGCCCGTTCGGGTGGTTCCGGCGCGGCGAGTCCCTCGTGGTCTCGACCGTCGCCGGCCTTACCCCGGCGCTGCTCAACGAACTGGAGCCCGGCGGCATCCAGTTCCACTGCATCGACACCGAGGCCGCCGCGCGCGAGATGTTCAACGATCCGCGCGAGGCCCAACTCGTCGTCAATTCGCAGTTCAGGAGTCTGGAGTTCCAGATTCCGGCCGCGGCTCGACTGCTGGAGACCGGGCACCTGCCGACCCGGCCGTGGGAGGCGGAGATCCCCCCGATGCCCAGGTGCGCCTGGAACATCGACCGCTTCGGCAACGTGAAGACGTCGACCCACGTCGACGGTCTACGTGCCGAGCTACCGAAGCGGATCGCGATCACGATCACCACGGCGGGATACCGGAAGGAGCTCGAGCTCTCCTGCTACCCCCGCTTGCGCAACGTCCCGGACGATGGCAGGCCCGCGGTGGTCGTGGGCTCCAGCCGGTACGGGTTCCGCTGCTTCCTGGAGCTCGTGGTCCAGGGGGGCAGGGCTGCGGACGAACTCGTCGTGGGCATCGGCGACGAGGTCATCTTCCATCACGATTTTCACTAGCCAGCCCGGAGGGCGCTGGCATCCCGCCACACTGCGGGTTCGGAGCCGGCGGCGCGCCATCATTCTGCGTCGTCGGCTTCTTCTTTTTACGAAAAAAATGCGTCGGTTGCCAAAAAAGACAAAGTATGGTAGAGTAAATCCATCAAAATTGACACATCTCTTGTCTTTTTTGGAACCGCCAAAAATGCGACTTTATGCGAATTGAACCGGCAAGTACTGATCTAGAGCAATTACTCGTGCTTATCGATCGAAACGACCATACAACGCATAACGGAGATCCCCTGCTTTTGCTGGGGCTTCTTGCATAACAAAAGGCGAATTTCAAATGAAGACAAGAGGCTACCACCCTTTATGTCTTTTTTTTATCCCATTATTGCATTAGCTGCCGGCGTAGCCATTGGCTACATTGCGCGCAAAACCATTGGAGCGCGCGCAGTGGGCAGCGCAGAATCCAAAGCCGCTGAACTTATCGAGCAAGCAAAAATGAAGCAAAAGGAGTTGTTGCTCGAAGCAAAAGACAAATCCTTGGAGATTGTGGAAGCGGCAAAAAAAGAGGAGCAGGAACGCCGCCGCGACGTGAACAAGCTACAGGAGCATTTGCAAAAACGCGAAAGCATGTTCGACCAGAAGCTCCTCGAATTTGATAAACAAACCAAGCAGCTGCAATCAGAACGCGAAGGGCTCGAGAAGAGCAAGGAGGAAATCAAAGAAATTAAAAAAGAACAACTCGCCAAGCTCGAACGCGTCGCGGGCTTAAGCCAAGAAGACGCCAAAAAAGTACTGTTAGACTACACCGAGGCGCAAGCGCGAGAAGATATTTTACATTTGGTCAAAAAGTTGGAACAAGAAACCGAGGACGTCTACGAAGCGCACGCCAAAAACATTATCGTCGGCGCCATCCAACGATTTGCGGCCAGTCAGTCAGTGGAAACAACCACCACCAGTGTGGCAATCCCCTCGGAAGAAATGAAGGGCCGCATTATCGGCCGGGAGGGCCGCAACATCAAGTCGATCGAACAAATGACCGGTACCGAAATCATTGTGGACGATATGCCCCTGGCCATCACTGTGAGCGGATTTTCGTCCATCCGCCGGCAAATCGCAAAACGCGCGATCGAGATGTTGGTCTCTGATGGCCGCATCCATCCGGGTCGCATCGAAGAAACAGTGGAGCAGGCCAAAAAAGATTTGGCCATTGACATCAAAAAAGCCGGTGATGAGGCGTTATACCAACTGGGTATTACCGGAGTTGATCCAAAACTCACACAAATCCTTGGACGCTTAAAGTATCGGACAAGTTACAGCCAGAATGTGCTCCAACATTCCATTGAGGTCGGCACCTTAGCCGCCATGATGGCTGAAGAACTCGGCGCAAATGTCGCAGAGTGTAAAAAAGCGGGACTGTTCCACGATATCGGCAAAGCCGTGGACCACGAAGTGCAAGGCACGCACCCCGAGATTGGCTACCAAATCATGAAAAAGTTTAACTTCCCCGAAGAAATTGCTTACCACTGCATCAGCCACCACGAAGATCATCCCAAAACAATTGAACAAGTGATCGTCAAAGCCGCGGATGCGATTAGCGGTGCCCGCCCCGGAGCGCGCAAAGACACGTACGAACAGTATGTCCGCCGATTGGAAGAGCTGGAAGGCATTGCCACATCGTTTGACGGCGTTGAAAAATGCTACGCTATCCAAGCGGGCCGCGAGATTCGCGTATTTGTGACCCCAGAGAAAGTGGATGACCTGACCGCCTACAAACTCGCGCAAGGGATTGCCCGCCGCATTGAAGGCGAGCTCAATTACCCCGGCGAAATCAAAGTCACGGTGATCCGCGAAACGCGGGTGATAGAGTACGCCCGATAAATCCGGAATTCGAATATCGAAATATGAAAATCTTGATCTTCGGCGACATCGTTGCCAAGCCGGGCCGTAAGGCGATCGCAACATTGTTGCCGCAGTGGCGCCAGAAGTACCAAGTCGACCTCGTAATCGCCAATGCGGAGAATCTTAGCCATGGGATTGGAGTAACGCCTGCGTCACTGGAAGAAATGCGTTCTGCGGGGGTCGATTTTTTTACCTCCGGCAACCACATCTGGAAGAAACCGGATATTAACACCGTATTACAGTCAGCAAATCCTGTCATCATCCGCCCCGAAAACTACCCGCCAGGCCTGCCCGGCACCGGGCATCGATTGCTCACCGTTGGCGTGCGGGAAATTCTTGTGATAAACTTAATGGGGCGAGTGTTCTTCAAAGAACATCTGGACTGCCCTTTCCGCGCGCTGGACGCGATCCTGTCAGAATTTCATGTCCGTGGCAAGACCCCGTCAACGGGGGTATCGCGCCCCGTGGATGGGATCTTCGTTGACTTCCATGCCGAAGCCAGCAGCGAAAAGAACGCGCTCGGCCGCTATGCCGATGGCAGAGTGACCGCATTCTGGGGCACGCATACCCATGTGCCCAGCGGCGATAGCATGACGCTCAAACATGGGACCGTCTATCGATCTGATATTGGTATGACGGGCCTTAAAGATTCTGTAATTGGCGCCAACACCGAATCGATCATCAAGCAGTTCCTGACCCAGTTGGGCGATGCCAAGATGCATGACGTGGATGAGCACGGTGAAGTTATTATCAACGGCCAATTGTTGGATTTTGATGGGCTCTCCGTCAATACATGGCAGGCGCTACAGGAATCGATCATTATTTAAATTTCCAATACCCAATAAAATCATCCGGCGACGCAATAGGGTGGGGCCGTTTCATTGGAAATTAGAAATTGGATATTGGATATTTTGAGCATATGCCCAAACTTCGCACCACAGATGTCTATGACCGTGTGGCGCAATCCACCGGATTCCAAAAACGAGATGTCGAAAAAACGATCGAAGCATTGCTCGAGCTCATTACCAATGAAATCAAAGGCGGGACTGAAGTCGTGTTCACGGGGTTTGGATCATTCTTGGCCAAGCCACGGAAAGGCCGCGCAGGAGTTAACCCGAAAACTATGGAAAAAATGGCGATCCCCACGGTGGTTGTGCCCAAATTCAAAGCCGGAAAAAATTTGAAAGAAGCGCTCAAAGAGACTTCGTCAACTCCCCCGGCCACGCCACCGACGATGTAAAGGATTGTTGCCGACATCGCATCCCCCCAATCTCCAGATCCAAAAAAGCCCCCGAAACGGGGGCTTCATTTGATATTCTTTGGGTCGCCCGGGAATCGAACCCGGAACCTTATCCTTAAGAGGGATCTGCTCTAACCAATTGAGCTAGCGACCCATTTTGTCGAATCATTGTAACCAAAGCGATTAAACATTTCAAATGCCCCCGAGAGGAATCGAACCTCTATCAACGGTTCCGAAGACCGCTACTCTATCCATTAAGCTACGGGGGCGAAATCCGCAAAGTAGAGCTATGGTAACACGTCTTATCTCATTCATCAACGGGCATTGGGCCCCTTTGGCTATTCTTCAAGAACCGGGCCTGTGGTATGGTACTGCCATCTCCCCTCAATGATGGGAGGGAAGGAGTCCTCCATGAAGGTCCAAAAACAGCGGCCGAACACGCTTGTCCGCTGGATGCCCAATCCGATCCGGATCTTGGGCATCGCCATCACGGTCTCGCTGTTCTACTGGCATTGTGGTCGCCCCATGACGCGCATTCAACGCGTAAAGAAGACCGCCTGCCAGTGTAAGGGTGGGTTGGAATGCCCACACGCCCCACGGCAGACCACGGACGTCCTGCGCTGTAGGAAATGTCGACGGCGCATCTCTCCCACGGGGATCCTCCCCTATTACTTCCCGGTGCTGTTCGGGAGAGAGTTGTGATGTCCAAAACCGCTGGCTGGATCGAGCAACACAACTCCATCCAGCCAGCGGCTCATCCTAAACGGTAGGGCCGTATTGTACTACTGTATTAATACAGTAGTACAAACGATTCGATAAATCTGTTTTATGCAAACGGCTGAATAAATCGTTGCTTGAGAGCGCGCGCTCCCCGCTCGGTTTGTTCTTGATCTAAGCGCACAATGCCGCCCGCAACGATGCGAGAAACAATTTCCATATGCAACACGGTATTCACCGAAAACCCTCCATCGGCGCGGTCCGCAATCAGCAACGCACCGTTCACGTCACGACCATTAATACATGGGGCAATAATCATCTCTCGGATACCGTAGTCTTTGAGCGACCGCGCACGGTCACCCATCACCCATTGGCTGGACTGTTCTTTGAGTAATTGTAACAGCGCCTCATCATTGGACTTGAGCGCTCCCGAGATCCAACCCTCTCCGTCAAATCCATGGGATGCCGTCACAAGCCATCGATCCGCAACGCGATGCAAAAGGGCGACCTTCGTGCATCGCAACGTGTGAGAGAGTAATGGGACAATGTAAACCCCGAGTTCACGATGGGATTTGGATGTCGATGCGGCGTGACCAACGGCCATCAAGGACAGCAATTTTCGGTTCGCATGATCCAAACGATCATCCAATACTGCAGTAATGGACGCAAACATCGCCCGATCAATCGAAGGGAATCGTTCAATAAGTTGTTGATAGTCTTGGGTGCGTAAAAAAGCCACCGTGGCGGTCGGCGTCCGCACGATGGCGCTCTGATGATGGATCCCTTCATGTTCGAACAACGATCGGGCAGAGAGCAAGTCAAACGGTTTAAAGACGATCATCGATACCAACGCACCGCCCAACGGGGCTTTAAGTTCAATCTCCCCATCCAATACCATCATGGTATGTCCCCGCGGCTGGCCCTGCGTAAATAAGGCCTCTCCTTGCGTAAAACTTCGCTCCTCAAATGCATCGGCGAGGGCAGTAAGCGCATCAGCGGTAATTGCCGGCAACACCAAGTGCCGTTCGAGAATCTCTCGATTCATACGGTGGGTTGGTGTGCGGAAACGGTTTCTTGTACGACCAATCCCTGTTTGAGCAATTGCTCCAAATGCTGCTCCATCGTAAACATCCCCTCTTGCGCGCTGGTTTCCATTACCATGCGCAATTGCGCCACCTTGTTGTCACGGATCATATTGCGCACGGCGGGGTTGCTATATAAAACTTCGCGAGCCGCTAAGCGCCCACCGCCCGCCTTCGGCACTAATTGTTGCGCAATAATTCCAATGAGGTTCATTGATAACTGCATCCGGATCTGTTCTTGTTGGTAGGGTGGAAACACGCCGATAATACGATCAATGGTTTGTGGAGCGCTAATGGTATGCAGCGTTGCCAGGACCAAATGCCCGGTTTCGGCAATCGACATGGCCGATGCAATGGTTTCCAGATCGCGCATTTCACCAATCATCACCACGTCCGGATCCTGACGGACAATCGAACGCAATGCATCGCTAAAATTCTGCATATCCCGCCCTACTTCGCGCTGACGGATAACGCTCTTTTTTGATTCAAACAAAAATTCAATCGGGTCTTCCAGCGTTATGATATTGCTTGCCGTATTGATATTAATGTGCTCGATCAAGGAAGCAAGATTCGTTGACTTCCCAGACCCCGTCGCGCCCGTAAACAAAACCAGCCCCGTCCCCTGACACATGGTCTGTATAACTTCTGGCATGGAGAGTTCCTCCAATGTCGGTATGGTAAATGGGATCACCCGGGCGACCATGCCGCCGTTGCCTCGTTCCCAAAAACAATTAACCCGATACCGCGCTTTTTCGGTATTGTAGGTAAAATCCAAATCGTGGTACCCCATGTATTGCTCAAGGCTATGGGCTGGGATAATCTCCTTGAGCATAACCAACATTTGCTCCGCGCTAATGGGCTGGGGCTCGAGCACGGTAATCTGCCCATGGATACGAACCACCGGTGCGGCATTGCTAATCAGATGCAAGTCCGACGCATCCGCCTGTTGCGCCTTGTCCAGTAGTCGATCAAGTTGAGGCACAAACAAATTTCAAATTTTCAATTTATAATTTTCAAATCATGATCAATTATTCATTGATACATTGAAAATTGATTGAAAATTGAATATTGGAAATTAAGAATTAACTCCAGCCTTTTTCTTGGAGAGCCCTTTCCGCGGCCTGAATCTGCGCATCTTGTTTGCTCAACCCTTCACCGGTTGCAATGAGTTCTGTCTCGATGAATACGCCAACGCGGAAATTTTTATTATGATCGGGGCCGGATTCTTCCAGCACCTGGTACCGTGGCGTAATGCCGAATTTTTCTTGCGCAATTTCTTGAAACCGACTCTTGGGGTCTAAATATGATTTTGTTTCAAGGATACTCGGCAAGCGCGTAAGGATCCATGCGCCAATAATACGCCGGCAAGCGTCCATGCCGCTATCAAGGTAGACAGCGCCGATTACTGCCTCAATCGCGTTGGCTAAAATGTAGGAACGCGC
>JACRJV010000008.1 GCA_016215325.1 Candidatus Uhrbacteria bacterium | reverse complement strand
TATAGACCGCTTGCAAAATAACTTTCCCGTCAAAATATGCTTTTTTGGCAAAAACCAATTAAAAATTTTTCCGCTTAGCTAGGGCTAAACATCAAAATTTTTCCTTTAGTTTTTTCTCAAAAAATCATTATTTTGTCCAGAAAATTTATTTTGCAAGAGGTCTTATGAAAATCCCGGATAAACTCACCAGAGATCAAACGATCCTTTTGACATTGGGACTTGTGGTGGTGTTGGGTGCCACGGCGGTACTCGTCGTGCCCAAGGTCTTCCCCTCGGAGGTAGACACGAGTCCCGATGCGGGATCCAGCGTGGTGGATGTTGAACGCCAGCGGCCGTTGCAGACAAAGTTCGACGTTGCTCTGTTCACGGATCCGCGCTGGAACGCACTCAAAAAAGTTTCTGGGAAACTCGACACTGGCACGCTGGGGCGGTCGAATCCTTTTGCGCCGTTACCGTTGGAAGAAGGGCCGGAAGAATTGGAAGATTCCAGTACAACGAGGACTCCCGCATTCCCGCGGTTTTAGGAACTTGTCTGATTCTTGTCAAGTCCCGCCCCAGCGGGCCCCGCCCCGCCGTTGGCGGGGCCCGCACGCTGCGGTGGCGAGAATCAGACGAAATCAGTTGAATCGGATTTTGTTATGAATGACATCCTCACATTTGCCGATCTCTTGTTAGCCAAACAGATGGCGACGAAAGAACAAATCACCGCCTTGGAGGAGCTTGCGCGCGAGCATGAGACTAGTCTCGAAGAAGAACTCGTGACCGGCAAAATCATGACCGAAGATCAGATTGCCAACCTCAAGGCGGAGCATGCTAAGCTTACGGTCAAGGATCTCGCGGACGTTGCGTTTGATCAACAGATGGTGGAAACGATCCCGCAAGACGTTGCGGAGCACTACAAAGTAATCTCCTTTGGAGTAGAAGGGAACACCTTGCTGGTCGGGGTTGAGGATCCATTAGATTACCAAGCCATGGAGGCAGTTGAGTTTTTAGCCAAAGAGCGCCGGCAGCCGGTCACGTTTTTTGTAATCACCAGGACAAATTTCCTCAATGCCCTTAAAAAGTACCGGATGTTAGGCAAAGAGGTAACCAGCGTGGTCAAAGAGGCAGAGCAACAGATGACGGCCCCGGAGAAGGCGCTTTCCGAAGAAGAGAAAAAAATGGAAGAGGTGATCCGCTCGGCGCCCGTGTCCAAGATTGCCAACATGATTTTACGGTTCGCGGTGGATAACAAAGCCAGCGATATTCATATTGAGCCGTTAGATGAAACCAAAACGCGTGTGCGGTATCGGATCGATGGAGATTTGCGCACATCTTTGTCGCTGCCAGGGAACCTCCACCCCGCGCTGGTCTCGCGGTTCAAGGTGATGGCGAACCTAAAAATCGATGAAAATCGCGTTCCCCAAGACGGCCGAATTCGGTTTGAAGGGGGCGGAACGATCGTTGATCTGCGCGTGTCCACACTCCCCCTCCAAGGCCGCGAAAAAATCGTCATGCGGGTGCTGGATACTACCAAAGGCGCGCCGCAGTTGGCAAAACTAGGCTTCCGTCCCATGTATGTCCAAATCATGCAGCGCAATATTGACAAGCCGCATGGCATGTTTTTGATCACCGGCCCTACCGGTAGCGGTAAATCAACAACGCTCTACGCGGCGCTTAATTCGGTCAATGCCGAAGACATTAATATCGTCACACTCGAAGATCCGGTCGAATATCGACTCCCTGGTATTAATCAAAGCCAAGTAAATAGCGAAGTCGGGTTTACGTTTGCCTCGGGTCTGCGTTCGATTTTGCGCCAAGATCCGGATGTGATTATGGTGGGGGAAATCCGTGATGGTGAAACCGCGAGTCTTGCGGTCCAGGCCGGGTTGACGGGGCACCTTGTCTTTTCGACGCTCCATACCAACGACGCATTTGGAGCCATCCCGCGCTTAATTGATATGGATGTACAACCCTTTTTGCTGGTCTCTACGCTCAATTTGGTCATGGCACAACGCTTGGTACGCACATTATGCGAGAAATGCAAAGAGCCCACTGAACTGCCGCAGAACATGGTGGATGAGATCACAAAAGTGCTCAAAGGCGTGCCGGAAGCAATCCTCAAAGATCAATTCCCGGATGGCAATGTGGTGATCAAGGCGAACAAAGCCAAGGGCTGCGCGCGGTGCGGCAATACTGGGTACAAAGGGCGTACGACGGTTGCGGAGTTTATCGAGATGACGCCGCAGTTGCAAAAGATCGTTACCGAAGGCAACGACCCGGGCAAAGTGCGCGATGAAATCAATCGTCAAGGCCAAAGCAATATGCGCGAAGACGGAATCCTTAAAGTCGCCGCCGGGATCACCACGATGGAGGAAGTGATAGCCGCCACATCAGGGCTGGCGGAGGAATGATGAATTTTAATGAAAACGGTTGTTAGAAAATAGAAATTGGTAATGGAAATTGGATCATGGAAACTAGAACAAAACGGCCCATTAGAGATTTTTCTGATTTAGAGGTCTATCAAAATTTGTATAGAGCGATGATTATAGTGCATAAGGATATTATTGCTTTTTTGCCTCGAGAAGAAAAATTTGATTTAGTGGATCAGATGAGGCGAGCCTCAAAAGCCGGCCCAGCATTAATTGCTGAAGGATTTGCAAAACGTTTTCAGGATCGACAATGGCGAAAATATATCCATGATACAATCGGAGAATGTAATGAAATGATTCACCATATTCGGGTTTGTATTGATCTCTATGAGGATGACGTTAATGTTGACGTCTGTAACTCGGTCATTGATTTATATATTCGTTCTTGTAGGCAATTGACGAGGTTATCGCAAGTCTGGCAGGATTATCATGATCGGAAGCAGTAGCTTCTATCTTCCATTTTCCATCGTCTATTACCATTTTCCATCCTCCATCAACTAATTTCTAGCCTGTGTCACTCTACAACTACCGTGCCAAAAGCCCCAAAGGGGATTATGTCGAAGGCATCGTGGAAGGCTCTACCGACGAGTCGGCGGTTTCGATTTTGCGCGATAAAGACTTGACCATCATTAGTCTGGTCGTTCGCAAAGAAGGCATCCTGGAGGGGTCGGGCGGCGGTGGCTTTAAGTTTTTTGGTGGCGTCAAAATGAAGGATCTCGTGGTATTTTCACGTCAACTATCCGTGATGATGGCGGCTTCGGTCCCCATTGTGCAAGCCCTCCATATTTTAATGGAACAAACCCAAAACAAGCCGTTAAAAAAAATCGTGGTGCAAATGGCGGACGATGTCGACGGTGGCATGAAGCTCTCCGAAGCGCTCACTCGCCACCCCGGCACCTTCAGCGATTTTTTTATCTCCATGGTCAAGGCTGGGGAAGCCTCGGGCAAGCTTGATGAAACCCTTAATTACTTGGCCGATCAGTCCGAACGTGATTACGAGCTTGCATCAAAGATTAAGGGCGCCATGATGTACCCGGCCTTTATTGTGTGCGCGATGATCGTTGTGGGGTTCATCATGATGATTTTTGTTGTGCCGCAACTTACGCAGATGCTCGTAGAGAGTGGCGCCGAGTTGCCGTTGATGACACGAGCGCTGATTGCCACAAGTAAAATCTTACAAGGCTACTGGTGGCTGGTGGCGTTGGCTGCGGCGGGAGCATTTGCTGCCCTCCGATCATTGATCAACACGCCGAATGGGAGGCTTCTGTTTGATGAACTTAAGGTCAAAACACCGATCTTCGGGAAACTATTTGCGACGATTTACCTTGTTCGTTTTACTCGGTCACTCTCAACCCTTATGGGTGGCGGTGTCCCCTTGGCCCAAGCAATGGAAATCGTCGCTAATGTCATTGGTAACGCAGTCTGGAAAAAAATGCTCATCGATACGACCACGGCGGTTCGGGAAGGGAACACCATTGCAAGCCAAGTCATGAATAATCCCAACTTCCCACAGTCAGTTGCGCATATGGTGGCTATTGGGGAACAGACTGGGCGATTGGAAGAAATTCTCAAAACCCTCACAAGTTTTTATTCTAAGGAAATCAACACGTTGGTCGATGGCCTCATTTCATTGATTGAACCGGTGATTATGGTGGTGATGGGAGTTGCCGTCGGGGGGATGGTTGCCGCTATCTTGATGCCGATGTTTTCCCTCATTAATGCGCAAGGGGGTTGACCCTTGGCAAAAACTACACAATAATTTGGCGATTGTGCTATAATTATTGCAGTTGTGGATAACTCAAAAGCGAATATCGCTTTTGTCCCGAGCACCCGCGAGGGATCTCTTTAATTCATTTCCTTATGAAAGGACTTCGCAAGGGTTTTACGCTGCTAGAGTTGTTGGTGGTCATCGCCATCATCGGTATTTTGGCGAGCATTGCGGTGGTGTCATTCAGTACTGCCCGCTCCAAAGCTCGGGACGCGAAGAAAATAGGCAACTGGAAAGCGCTTCAGACCGCAATGACCTTGTATTATGATGATTTTGGGATTTTCCCGCCGTCAGGGACGACGCCAGCCCCGGGTGCGGTGAACGCCTCGCTTCCGGTAGCTGCATTTCCGGCGAGGTACATGAATACCAGCTCCATCACTGATGTGAATTGGAGCAAGCCGGGAAAAGCAACGGATGCCCTCCCAGCGAACACACTATACACCCTACTCGAGAATCCGAACAAAGATATCTGTGGTACAACGGGAAAGGTAACTCCTTGGATCTACGCCACATTTGATGTAAATGGCGGGAGCACCGTTAGCTGCCCGTAATCTCTCATGAGTTTGAGTAAATGCAAAACCCCTCCAGTCGGAGGGGTTTTTAGTATTATCAAGCCATCACTTACTCTAAAGCCCTTCGACAAGCTCAGGGCAGGCTCTGAGCCGCAGCGCCTGCCTGCCGGTAGGCAGGAAGAAGGGTCTCACCGTTACAGTCATTGAAGTGTTTGATACTCGGCAAATGCTTGATTTGCGTACGATCGAAAGATATTCTGCACTCCCACGCCGCCGAATACTTCGCGGATTCGGGACTCGCTGTAATGGACAATCACAAAGGCGAGAAGCTCCTTAGTTTTGTCTCGCTGGCCTTGCTGTCGGTAGATGGACGCCAGTTCAAGATACCGATAGGGATTATTGTGGGGGTCAAGCTCGATGGCGATGCTCATTTCGGTGATTGCCTGCTCCAGTAATGCCGCATCTTGTGCTGCGTTTGCCGCGCGTTGGTAGATTTTTCCAAGACGGAAATGTGCTTCTGCTTGTTGGGGGTTCAGTGTTACGGCACGGCGGGCAAGTTGTATTACGGTTGGCAGAGGCAGTAGATCGGCATTGGTCGGCGATGCAATCACCTGCGCGCTCACTGCGTTCAAGTACACTGGGTTGAGTGGATTGGAACGCACTGCGTTGAGCGCTTCGGCGATCGATGCGGGTGTTACGCCATTGGCATGGGTTTGGGTAGTCGCCCTCACAGCATGAGCTTCTGCGATATTTATTTGAAATAACACCAGTAATAGAATAAGTGTCAGCGCTGAAATGCCTGCTTGTCGTGTGGCACTGAGTTGCACAGCGGGTATTGGGTGCCCTTCGGTTTTGTGGAGTCCAATCATCATTCCGATTGTGATGAACAGAATAAGATTTAACGGCATGACGTTCAGGTCCATGTCCAGAAGGTTATGCAATCCGGATGCAAGAATGCTGCCCGTGAGCATGAGCACGAGGGTGGAGTGTTTGGGATTGGAGCGTTCTCGCATTGCGCGGGTGCATTCACGAGCAACGGCCCAAACAACGGCACCCCAGAATAGAATAAACAGCGTTCCGCCGATGATCCCCATTTCGGCAAACGCTTGCAATATCATGTTATGCGGCCAGACATGGTATGCGCCGATCCGCGACTGGAATCGACGCGCGATCATCTCATAATTGCCCAACCCCGTTCCCAAGAGGGGGTAGGTATTGGCGACGTTGATTGCCGTCTGCCAATACTCTACACGGTTGATGAAAGAAAATGGGGCAATTTGGCTCGCTGACGGTATTGATTCCCCGGTGGGCGGCGTTACCCGGTTATGGATCACGATGAAACTTGCCGTCACCACCACCGTGCCGACGATAAAAGCGCTAATGTCCACAAATCCGCGGCGTCGTCCCTGCTGAAGGGATGCAACCAAGAATATGGGGGCAACCAGAGCGATGGACAGCCACGCCCCCTGGGAGAACGAAAGGATAAGCGCGGACGCCGTCATGATGGCGATGATCATCAAGGCAAGCCGCTGCCATCGCCGTGTTGCATTGAGCATGGCCCAATATTGGAGCGGGAGCACCAGCAGGAGCAATCCGGCGTAAATATTTTTCCACCCGTAATTCGATTGCATGGCCAGCGTGATCATTTGTTCGCGGAAGAATCCGATGTATCCGAGAACCACAATGATCAAAGCGCCTGATAAGATGCCAAACAAGATAATGTGTACTGTTGCTCGATCGCAGCGGACGGTAGAGGCAACGAGCATGGTGAGCCCTACAACGAGCACGCTGCGCAGGGCCAGGAGCATACTGGGGTAGAGATTCACCGATGTGGCTGTGGAAAGCAATGCAGCAACAATGAGACCCAACAAAGGAATGCCCAAGGGGAGGGTGTGCGGGATTGGGAAGCGGTGGAGACGAATGCTCAAGTAGAGGAGTGTACTCACAAGAGCGTAGATGAGCGTCTCTGCCCAAACTTCTGTACTGCTGAATCCCAAAATAACTGTTACCCCGAGAATAACGGCGATCGCAACAGCAAGCAATCTATCGGCAGGAGTGGACCGCCCTTGCTGTTGCAACCATAGGAGTGGTCTGTGGAGAAACATACATTAAAACGCTCCTTTCCGTCGGATAATTTGGGGGATTGTTTTGAGCACAATCAACAAATCCAGAAGAATCGATTGATTGTTGATATAGAAGAAATCGTATTCGAGATTCTCAGACAGGGGAATATTTTTTCGGCCAAGGATTTGCCAAAGGCCCGTGAGCCCAGGCTTGACGGACAATCGTTTGCGCTGCCAAGGAGAGTAGCGTTCAACGAGGAACGGCATCTCTGGCCGGGGCCCGACCAAACTCATTTCTCCTTTGAGGATGTTGATGAGTTGAGGCAATTCGTCTAGACTCATCCGTCGCAGGGGGGCGCCGATGCGAGTAATCCGTTGATCAGCAGTCGATTGCGGGGCTTCTTTGTATAATGCCGCCTCTTGGATCATGGTGCGGAATTTGAACATTGTGAATGGCTGCCCGTGGAAGCCAACCCGTTGCTGGAGCAAAAACACCGGACCCGTAGAATCTCGTTTGATGAGTATTGCAATGATCGCCCATAACGGGAGAGTGAGCAACAGTAGAATACTCGCCATGATCAGATCGATCGTTCGCTTGCTCCAGCGATACAAGAATCCGGGGGTCGAACGGCTTAGGTTGAGTGTGGGGATCCGGTCGATAAGGTAAAGGCCACCCCGAATCTCTGATAATAATTCAAACACATTCGTGGCGACTTTAAATTCAACATCGCGTTTGGGGCAATCGTTGACCAACGAAAGAATGGCTTGGTCGGAGAGGGACGGGTCGGCGATGTAGACCTGATCGATATTTCGCGTCACGATAAGATGCGAGAGTTGTTGGATGTTCCCGAGCACGAGCGGGTGATTCGCTGTATTGTCCACAAATCCAACGATATGGTAGCCCACCGAAGCATATTCCTGGAGCTGTTCATAAATCTGTTTGCCGGGTCGTCCGGCTCCGACAATAAGGATATTGGTGCGGTGTCGGCCATTGCGAATATGCCAGGCGTGGAGTGCGCGAACAACCGACCGGCCGAGCGTGACGAACAACATGGAGAATACCCAGAATAACACGATAATAATGCGAGAATAGTCGAATTTGGCGAGGTACGATCCGCTCATGACCAGTAAAAACCAGAGGTTAATAGCGGTTACCGTTTCGTAGAGTTCCCCAAGCTGCGTCAGGCGTTTTTTGGGGCGGTAAAGGCCTCGCAGGGTGAAGACGATGATCAACAGCGTAATCCCAACCGGCAAGGCGATCAGATACGTTTGCAGTGGCTGAATGTCTTGCAAATACAAAGAGAAGAGACCGGTGGTACGCAAAATGTAGCTAACAGAGAATGCTACAGCGAGTGTAAGGATGTCCGATAGGAGGAGTAGAAATATCATGACCGCGGCAAAAAATAATGGTTATATATTTTTTGAAAAAATCGAATTCTTAACAGCCCAGCCTATCCGAGAGGAGCATATTCTTTTGTAGATACTAGGGAATAAATAGATTAAGTAGAATCTCATTTTCTTTTTTATGGAAAGTCTTCTAATACAATCATAATACTTGCTTGATCGAGCAAGCCGACGTATGGCTGCTATGTCAGTTTTATCTTGAAAGACTAAAGTGATTAGTTCATAGTGCATTCGTTCCGCAAGGATATCATTCGAAAATTGGAAGTTGGTGCTTTGATTAAAATTATCCAACATCTTTATCATTTGTGGGTAGAGAAGTCTCCGAGACCGATAATCATACATCCGATCACTGAATGAGCTAGGGACGCCGACCCGTCGGATCGACATTACTTCGTTGATGTATGCTACGGTGCCGTGTTGAGCCAGCGTTAACTTAAGGGGTATGTCGCCAACTGGCGCATCAAGGAGCCATTGCGGCAGGTTCTCGATGGATTTTTTTTTGAATAACAATGATGAAGTAGGTGCTTCGGGGCCTAAACCAAACAGCTGATTACTGGGGAATATCTTGTCTTGGGAAGCGGCTCTTATTATTTTTCCTGTTTTCGTTTTTCCTTTTACAATCTCTACCGCATGGAAACACAGGCTGCATTCTGGATGACGTTCCATATAGTCCACTTGTTTTTGCAGTTTGTACGAATCGGTCCAGTAATCGTCGCCATCGCAGTTGGCGATATATTTTCCTTCGCTTGCGCGTAATGCCGAAACATGATTTTGCATTGCGCCAATATTTTTTTCTTGAAGGAGTAGTTTAATTTTATCCAGATGTTTCTTTTTATAGAATATGCAGATCTCTTTCGTTTTGTCAGCACTGCAGTCTTCACCGATGATAATTTCCACTTCAAATGCAGTTTTTTGCATGAGGAAACTTTCGATCGCCTGTGCGATATACAGCTCATGATTGTAGGTTGCGCAAACAATACTGACCAAGGGTTTTCCGCTCATACTGGTGGGATATCCAATTCCATAAACAGTGAATCATACTTTGTTTCAAGCTCGACAAAACCGACTTTACGATACAAATGGATGGCAGTAAAATTATTCTTATGAACCTCCAGGCGCAGTTTCTTAAAATGAATTTGTTTCGCGTGAGTGATACACGAGTTGGCCAATTTTGATGCGATGCCTTGGCCACTATAATCGGCGGTGACGCTTACACTGGTGATAAATCCGATCTGGTCCTCTGAATCGTTGAAGTAGGCCGCCAACAAACCCACTAAACGATTCTTTGCCCATGCCTCAAAGGTAACTGAATTTCGATGGATTTTATTTGCATATCGTCCAAGATGAACACGCTGATATAGAGGAGGGACAAAGTCGTCATTGCATTCTTTTAAATGATCAAAAATAGTAGATTTGTTAGCGCATTTTATTTTATATTCAACCCCCGACATAATATACAAGAGAATCTTACAATTGAGTGGTTTTAAGCTATTTTTTCAAACGAGCAACTGCGTAGATATCAGCGCACATGTCAGGGTATTCTTGGCCAAGACTAAACAGGCCATCGCATTGCTCTTTACCGAGAATGCCTAGATCTATTAGTTGGTCCATTTGGAAATCCGCTAAATATTTGAATAGAATGCCTCCGTGCGTAATAATTTCAAATCCACAATATTCGAGTTCCCGTTTAAGACTCACTAGGTCATACACCCGACGATGGCCACCTTTTAGATCATTAGGAGTGAGATCAGAAAGATTAGTGATTAGACCCATATGCCGAGCAAGTTGTCTAGATAAAGCGCGAGCATTTGGTACTGTAACGAGAAAAACACCTTGTGGTTTCAGTGCTTTCTTGACCATCTCTAAGACCAGAGGAACGTTATATAGATGTTCGAGCACGTGCGAGGCGAAAACAGAATCATAAGCCGGTTCAGGCTGGAAATCCTCGAACAGACTATAGTAATAACTCGCATTAGGGATAGCCCGCTTTTTTGCCCGCTCAATAAATTCCTCTGAGCCCTCGACAATGTCGAGATGATCAACTATACGGGCTATTAGTTCAGACATATAACCAATTTCACATCCCAATTCCATCGACCTCCCTCCATGCAAATAGGGTTTGAATGTTCGGATTGCAAGCTCACGCATTAGCCGTTGCTGGCTCGAGTCGTTAGAGGTTATATATTTTGGGACGTAGCTTTCAAGTAATTTTTTTTCTTTTGACTTGTCCAACATAAATGTAATATGAAAAAAGTACGAATATAATTAATTGTCGGAGTCTTCTAGGATGGCGAGACCAAAACCATAACGTCCGAATTCATTTCCATTATATAGCATGTATACTCTGCCATCACAATGGAATAGATGTGGGTAACAGAGCATATTCGAATCCCATCCGTTTTCAGATACATCAATTCCAACCCGTTCATCCTCCCTTTTCCAGTTTTGAAGATCTTTGCCATATGCATAACCGATACGATATCCACTATCACGGTTCGTTCGAAAGCCGGTTGCAGGTCTGTAGCAAAAGAACATATGGTAAATACCGCCATATTTAATTACTGTTGGGAGAGCTTGGCACTCGTCGACATTCAGTTTATCTGGGATAAGTTGGGTACCATCTTTTTCCCACGATACGCCGTCTTTTGATGCCGCGTGCCCTATTTTATAGACTCTTTCATGGGATTTTCCTAGAGCGGAATTTATCCACCGAGTACCGTAAATGTACCACATATGATAAGTGTCACCGAATTTCGCGACAAAAGGATCACCGACTAGAAAAGGCTCATGTAACGTTGATGATAGAACCGGTCCGGGGCCGATCCTTTGAAATGTGAGGCCGTCATCTTTACTGATTGCTAGCCCAATTGAGGTTTCAACGGGAACCGACACGCGACGACTCCACCCGCTAATGTATCCGAAAATCTTGTTATCAACACGCAATACATTGAATGGGAAGATGCCGTGTTCATCGTAGCAACCCAAACTGCCTAAAGTAATCACGGTATGAGAAGAAACGTTAAGAATCTTACGAAAATTTTTATCAAAATTAACGAAAGCGACATGACTCAAAAAATTTCCTTCTGCATCACGTTCCCTCGTCGAGAAGTACATCCGAACAAACCCATTAAAGACGAGTGCCTGTGGCGATTGCGCATATTCGATGCAGTTGTGTGGTAACGTATGCTCAATCGGGTCGAATATTTTCCCAAGCTTTTTCCACTTCATGGGCGTGATAGATATTAGTCCTGGTAGCTTTCAAGTTTTGCCAAACCAAAGCCGTATCGGCCAAACTGATTACCTAAATATAGCATGTACAAATTATCATCGAGTTCAAAAACGTGAGGAAATGAAACCATCTCGGAATCCCACCCTTGTTCTGATATATCAATGCCAGCTTGTGAGTCATCACGGGTCCAATTAAGAAGATTATCGGACCAAGCATATCCGATACGGTAACCAAAATCCTTTCCTCGGAAGTTTGTGCTGTATCTATAGCAGAAGAGCATATGATATTTATTTTTGTAGAAAATTACATCGGGGCAGGCCTGACACTCGTTATCCTCTAACTTAATCGGAATAATATTTTTATCTAATTTAGTCCAATGTAAGGCATCATTAGAAGTTGCCATTCGGATTTGATAAACCGGTTCAAGTCTTCCATTATGAGCTAGCCATTTTTTTCCAGCGCTATACCATAGAAACCAGTGATTGTTAAAACGTTTGATCCGCGGAACAGTTAAGAAAAATGGTTCGTTAACGCTACAGGGCAAGATAGGGCCATTCCCAAGTTTAGTAAAAGTTTCCCCGTCATCATGGCTGATTGCCGCTCCGATTGAGATAGTAAAGGGCACTGACTTACTTCTCGTGTAGCCAGCGTAATAGGCAAGTACATCGTCTTCCTTTCTGGTGACTGAAGTAAAATATGTGCCGAACTCGTCAAATGTTCCCGGCTCACCGAGTTCCAGTATAGGTCGTTCACTGATTCTAACAATTTCAAGTAGATTAGACCTATTAATGTCGATAAATGCGGAAAAGCTAATGTAATTTCCGTCGTCATCACGAGGTGGCCTGCAGGCAAAGTAAACTCGAACAGTAGCACCCTTAATAAGGGTGGAAGGCGCTTGGGCAAATTCTCTCATCCAGGGTCTCCCAACAACGTCTTGGGGGTTGAACACCCTTCCCAATTTTTTCCATATAAACATATTTTCTATTTCTTCAGGGAAAAGTGTAATACGAATCAAGGAATGTATGGATAGCATCCTTTGCGTTAAACATCATGACGTCAATAATTGATAAAGACGGCAAAAATATGTTGTCAAATTGGGGATAATTAAAATCGTTTGTTTTTAAAAAAATTAAATCGACACCGTTCTTAAAAAAGTGCTCCTTGTCATAGAGAGCGACTCCACCACTCGGATTAATATAAACCGTTGCCTTCCTCGCCCGGCAGATTTCCAGAATTTTGTCCTCCCCATTGAGTTGATGGTTAATCGGTATGGTTGATGATATCAAAAGTGGCGTCTCAATTCCCAAATAATTCTTAGTCGTTTCGAGGGTTCTCAAAATAAAGTCAAATACATTCATTGCAGTGGAGGAAAGCGATTGTTCGATGATCGGATAAACAGTATCGAACTGTGGTGCCTTTTTGTAACAAGCAAAAATTCTGTTTATGAGCTTCCTCCGTTCTGTTGGCCAATTATCTGCCAGTCTTCTTTGGTAAATATCTCTATGATCAGAATCTTTTTTTAGCGGGATGCTTATATAAGAGGCTTCCCCGTTTACCAGGATCCGATTTCTGTTGATCCAACTTTCTTTTGTGTATTTAATATTGTCATAGATGACGAATTCGTCCACAAGATTCATGAGTTGGAAATAACCGATGTACGGGAAAAAGTAAGGCTGCATGATTCCAAGCCGCATAGCATCACCTCGTTGACTCTTGCGGCTTGTATGCCAAGATGAGATCCTCGTTTTTGTTGACCCCATAATAACGCGCCAACTCTTCAGAAAATAAATCATCGTTCTTTTTGATTTTTAATACAAAACCCGCCCCTTCGATGTCCCCAAAGAGATGCGATCTGCTGAAGATACGGACATGATCAGACTGTCCATAATAATACGATCTAAGGGCGCTCGTGTTTATGCAGCTTAACTCAAAATTGTGTTCCAGTAATTTTGTGTATGGTGTTTGTAATACCGCAGCACCATTTGGTTTTAACACTCGGTAGATTTCGTTGAGTGCTTCCAGATAATTAGGGATGTGTTCAAGTACGTGATTTGCGATCACTATATCGAATACATCGTTACTGTAGGGTACCCTGGTGAGATCAATTTTTTGTGTGAGTTGGTCTTTAGGATAGAGATCAGCGCAAACATATTGTAAAGGTTCTTGTTTACTGATTTTTTCGGATAAATTTTTCTCCGGGGCAAAATGGAGTATTGCCACATTTTTCATTTTCTCCCATATGTTCAATCTATCAAAAAACATGAACAGGTGTCTTTCTCGATCGTGTGAATTGCAATGCATGCAACCAAAGTTATTCGGGTCACTTCCAATGATGTCCAGCATACTCAGCAGAGGCAACGTTGTTGACTCTTCACGGTATTTAGTGAATCCCCACAAGGGACGCTGACAAACATAACATTTTTTTGTTTTACCAAATCGATAAATAAGACATTCTATCTTCGTTAGGATTCGGTTATTTATTTTTTTTATTACGTTCATATTCTGCATTTCGGTTATCACATCATGATCTTACGTTGTTTCTGATTAATTCACATATTAGAATAACTTCGTCTTTGGCGAGGTTGGGATAAATCGGTAGACACAGCACCTGCTCGGTAATTTTTTCTGCGAATGGGAGGTCTTTTGGGTTTGCGGTGAGAATTTCTTTATACGTTGGGAATTGAGTTATTAACGGATAGAAATAGCGCCGTGCATAAATGTTATGTTGCTTGAGCAGGTTGTATACTTCATCTCTTGTTTTGCCATATGCCCCAGCATCAATAAGGATGGGGAAGTACGAATAATTTTGGTCCACCCCCGGCATGTCTTTGAAGAAGCTGATTCCCGGGACATCGATTAACTGTGTTCGATAAAGTTCAGTGATCGTTTTGCGTTGAGCAACAAATTGATCGACATGTTTGAGTTGTAATAATCCAAACGCTGCCTGGATTTCGTTCATTTTTGCATTAATGCCCGGTTCAATAACCGTGGTTTCACCGGCATAGCCAAAATTTTTCAATAAGTCGATCCGTTCCTTCATTTTTTGGTCGTGGCAGACAATCGCGCCACCCTCAAAGGTATTGAATACCTTTGTCGCGTGGAAACTTAATATCGAAAGATCGCCAAAATTCAGAACAGAATTTTCGTTGATCTTAACTCCAAATGCTTGTGCGGCATCAAAGATTAACTTTAGGTTATGCGTTTTGGCGATTTTCTGGAAACGCTCCATTTTGCATGGATTGCCGTAAACATGCACGGGTAGAATAGCAGTAGTTTGTGGCGTAATAGCTGCTTCTACCTTTTCGGGATCCAGATTAAAATAATCTGATTCAATATCTGCGAACACTGGCTTGATATTATTCCACCATAGTGCATGTGTTGTGGCGACAAAACTATAGGGCGTCGTGATTACTTCCCCCGTGATTCGCAACGTTTGTAATGCGGTAATGAGAGCCAGTGTGCCGTTGGCAAACAACGAAATGTATTTAACTCCAAGGTAATCAGCAAGCTCCTTTTCAAACTGTTGGTGGAATGGGCCATTGTTTGTGAGAATTTTACTTTCCCAAATTTGCTTCAAGAGAGCAGTAAATTCCTCCATCGGAGGCATCCCCGGCTGGGTTACATAGATAGGCATTACTCTGTCCATACCCTCTCGAGAACCAATAGTAACGTAGGGCCATTATAATCCTAATAATAGGGCTAAGCAATCGTAATGGGTCTTGGCGTTCCCGAGTGAATGCTGTACGCTGTAGGCGTATGAGTGTCGACAAAAAAACATTCCTCGTCACCGGCGGCGCGGGCTTTATTGGCTCGCATCTTTGCGATGCGCTCCATTCAGCGGGGCATGAAGTAATTTGCCTTGATAACTTTTTTACGGGGTCAAAATCCAACATTCGCCATCTGCTTGGCAGCGAGCGCTTCGAGCTCGTCCGGCAAGATGTGAACGATCCACTTTCGTTTGAAGTAGATGAGATCTATCATCTTGCTTGTCCCGCTTCTCCCTACTACTATCAAATTGATCCCGTGCAGACCATCAAAACAAACGTCCAAGGGATGATCAATGTCCTGGAACTTGCCCGGCGGGTCGGGGCGCGCGTGGTTCACGCGTCAACATCCGAAGTGTATGGTGATCCGACCGTCCATCCCCAGACAGAGGAGTATCGCGGCAACGTGAACGTGCTTTCATCGCGTGCCTGCTACGACGAAGGCAAACGCTGTGCCGAAACCATTTGTATGGATTATCGCCGTCAGTATGGCGTGGATGTCCGTATCGCCCGTATTTTTAACACCTATGGTCCGCGCATGGCAATCAATGACGGGCGCGTTGTATCGAATTTTATTGTCCAAGCTCTCCAGAACAAAGAGATCACAGTGTTCGGTGATGGGTCCCAAACCCGGAGTTTCCAATATGTCACGGATTTGATTCGCGGACTGCTTGCCTTGATGGCGGCTGAAGGATTTTATGGCCCTGTTAACCTCGGCAATCCAGAAGAAATGACCATGCTTGCGTACGCCCAGCTTATTCGGAAGCTCGTCGGTTCTCGCAGTTCGATCACATTTTTACCATTGCCACCGGATGACCCTCGGCAGCGACGTCCGGATATTCGATTGGCATCGGAGCGACTTCACTGGAATCCGCAAGTAAGTGTAAACGAGGGGATGCGCAAAACCATTGAGTATTTCCGCCCGTTGATCGATCAACAGAGAGTAGATCAACCGCGGATATTGAACCCTATTGGCAAGCACGTCCCAGCCCATCCCTCGCCGAATGGCATTCTCTAACAGAGTATTTATTTCAGGGTGTATTTTTGATAGAATATATTCAAATGTCCCCCTATGACATTGTTCCAAAAAATTCTGATTTTTGCGTTTGTCACACTGGTGATTGTCATTTCTAGTGTTGTATTGGTGGTAACCGCACGGAAGACACGCGATGCGGTCCGTGTTGCTGACGTATCGTTGCTGCAGAACATGTTGGAGATCGGGTTCCACAGGAGCGCTCGTTATCCTGCGACTGGATTGCCGGCGGGCGAATATGCTGTCTTGGGCCAGGGTCCATTTTTAAAGCTCTGCTTTAATAATCAAGCACAACCATTGTTCGCGTTGCCTTCCACAGCGTGTGACGGGGGGGTGCTGCTCGAGCAACTCCCTCGCGACCCGCAATGGATCAATTCCGCTGTGGGGGCTGGATGTGCCGATGACCCTTCGAGTGCGTGCGAATACAGTTACGCGGTATCCGATGACGGCAAGAATTATCAGATCCGTTTCCGTCTTGAGGGCCCGACTGGCGCGCTCCAATGCTCGAGGTACCCCTGCATAAAAGCGCTTACAAAAGACGGATTACAATAATTGATTCGTAGCTTGTGGATTGGAGAATGTTGATTTACCCCTTGGCATTGCTGCTCGGACTATCGATTGGTAGTTTTATGAATGCAGCAATATGGCGCGTTGCCACCGGGCGGGGGATCGGCGGCCGATCCATGTGCCCGCATTGCCATAAAACATTGAGGGCATTTGACCTCATCCCGGTGGTGAGTTTTTTTATTCTCAAGGGCAAATGTGGTAACTGCCATCAGTCAATTTCTTGGCAGTATCCGCTGGTAGAACTGTCAACAGCGGTAGCATTTGTTTTCGTGGGCAATCAAATTGCACAGGGGGTGTCGATAGCCGGAGGGATCGCACAGGCGGTGATCCTCTCATTGTTGATTGCTCTGTTTGTGATGGACTTCCAATATGGGGTGTTGCCGGACCTGCTCACACTGCCAGCCATTGCGATCGTGGTTTGTTCACGACTCTGGCTGGAGAGCCCTTTGAGTAGTGTGGTGATCGATATGCTCTGGGGAGCGACTATCGGGGTTGCCTTTTTTGCCGTTCAGTGGGTCGTTTCGCATGGGCGATGGATCGGCGACGGAGATATTCGGCTGGGTGCATTGATGGGCGTGTTGCTTGGAGTGCCGGGGGTATTATTGGCCCTGCTGATCTCCTATATCCTGGGCGCCATTGTTGCGAGCGTGTTGCTGCTGGGCGGCGGTAAGACTCTTAAAAGCGCTATCCCGTTGGGCCCTTTCCTTATTGTTGGAACGCTCGTGGTATATTATGGGCAAGAGGCAATGTTGTCATTCTTGGGGGTATGAAAAAAATTTCCCATTTCCCTGCCTTGCCAAAGACAAACGCAAGGGGATTCACATTGTTGGAGCTCATGGTGGTGATTGCTGTGAGTGGAATTTTGGCGAGCATTGGCGTTGTGATCTTTACGAGCGTTAAACAGTCCACTGCCGTGCGGTTAGCGGCTGAAAATTTTGCCGGGTTTTTGAGAACGACCGAAAGCATGACCCGTTCTGGAACTCCGTTCGATGGCAGCGGCACTCAACATGCGTGTAACAACGACCCGGCGCATCAGACGAAAACTCCTTGTGGAGGGTACGGCGTTGTCGTCCGCAGCGATGGCGCGGGATACGATCGCTATGCAGATTTGACACCAAACTGCGTAACGCCTGTGTTGCTCGGTGGAAGCGTCCAGTCGCCTTGCACGACCTCAACGCCGTTAAAAGATTCCACTGATCTTGCGTCGGTTGAGGCGGTGGTGTTTACTGACTCGATTCTGATGACGACAGGGAGAGGCGTGCAGGTGGAATTCGTGCCTCCGAAAGATGGGATTTGTGTTTATGATCCTGCGGAGGGCAGCGATAAAACAAACTGCGGGCCGTGGCAAGCCAAAACAATCACCTGGACGTTCGGGTACGGCCCCACGGGAAGTAGCTATCAACGAACAGTGACATTGAATACGGTGTCGGGCGCAGTGGTGGTGAAATAAGGAGTATGCCCGCATTTGATATTGTCCAAAAAGACCCTCATTCCCGCGCTCGCGCGGGAATTATTCATACTGCCCACGGGGAACTACCTACGCCAGCATACGCGATTGTCGGTACCAATGGCGTGGTTCGGTGCATGACCACGCCGCAATTAGAAGATGCGAAAACCTCAGTATTAATGGTCAATACCTATCATCGCTGGCAAGAACTGGGTGATGAGGGGCTTGAGCGCTATCAAGGGCTGCATATCGACATGGATTGGAATCATCCGATTATGACGGATTCGGGTGGATTCCAGGTATTTAGCTTGGGCGCTGCACGCGAAGAAGGAGTCGGGAAATTGTTGAAGTCCGTTGTAAGCCGACCCAAGCGCCCTCGGCTGAATCAGATCGCCGAGGACGGCGTGTATTTTACCGTGGACGATCGGGAGTCGTATCTTGACGCTGAAACATCGATGCGGATTCAGCGGCAATTGGGGGCCGATATCATCTTTGCCTTTGATGAATGTTCATCCCCGCTGGCAAATTACGAGTATTCCAAGGCTGCAATGGAGCGGACCCATCGCTGGGCAAAGCGTTGCGTGGATGTGGATCACGGAACGCAGCTCCTCTATGGGATTATCCAGGGGGGTCGTTTCCAAGACCTGCGGCAGTTCAGTGCCAAGGCGATTCGGGATTTGCCATTTGAAGGCGTTGCGATCGGAGGGTCGTTCGGCGATTCCTACGGCGACACCAAACGCAAAACGTATCAAGAACTGAACTGGGTTGTTCCCCTGTTAGATGAAGAGCGCCCCCGGCATTTGCTCGGGATTGGTCGCATCGAAGATTTATTGCAGTGCGTAGAACAGGGGATCGATACGTTTGATTGCGTTGTCCCCACGCGCGAAGCCCGCCATGGGTGGATCTGGACGCGCCGTGGCCGCCTGGATGTTACCAAGGGTGTCTACCAGCAGGATGCGCGGCGGATTGAACAGGACTGCCACGGCTGGTGCTGTACGGGCGAGCAGGCGCTATCGCGCAGCCAAATCCGGGAACTCTTTAAAACAAAACAGCCTCGGGCGGCCGAGATTGCAACATTCCACAACGTCCGATTCTTCAATCAGCTGATGAGCGATATCCGGATTTCGATTATCGACGGGCAGTTCTCGTCATTCAAGAGGCAAGCGCTCATGCTGTTGAGTGCGGGCGACCAGTGAACGTCACCCGTGCGCCGGTACTGCTATCTTCGATACGATATCCGGAATGTTCAATGAGCCGGCGCAGCTCATCCGCCCGTGTCCATTGCTTGTCACGCCGCGCTTGTTCGCGCCGGGCGACCATCTGTTGGATATCTTCCGGGATTGCCTCGTGGTCGGGTTTGGTCAAGTCCAGTCCCAGAATGTGATCCATTTCTTCGATCAACCATTTGAGAGATGGTAGATCGATTGCGGTCATGCGAACGCTCTGCCAAACAACGGCCATTGCCTCGGGGATATTCAAATCATCGTTGATTGCGTTCAAAAAGGCCATCCATTGTTTTTTTGCTTTGGACGATGGCCGCTTGGTGGTCTTGGTTTTAAATATCCCGCGCTGCCGCAAACTGTTTTTGAGGTGGCGGTATGATTCCTGCGCGGCCTCTAAACTTTGGTTGCTAAAATCAAGCGCCTTACGATAGTGGGCGGTCGTCAGGAGGTAGCGATAGCTCAATGGATCAAATCCTTGGTCTTGCAGTGTGGAGAGCGTCAGAAAATTGCCTTCGCTTTTTGCCATTTTCCCTTTTTTGATGGTGAGGAATGCTCCATGCATCCAAACGCGTACAAATTGTTTTCCGGTTGCTGCCTCGCTCTGGGCAATCTCATTCGTATGGTGAACCGGGATATGATCAATGCCGCCGCAATGGATATCGATGGGGAGTTTTAACAACGCCATGCTCATGGCAGAGCACTCAATATGCCAGCCGGGGAACCCAACCCCCCAGGGGGAGGGCCACTCCATTTGACGCTTTGTTTTTGGATGAGATTTCCCGATCGGCTCGGGATGAGTACCCTGCGGGGTGCTCAACTTCCAGAGCGCAAAGTCCGTTGGGTTGCGTTTGCCTTGGGCGACTTCGATGCGCGCCCCGGCTTTGAGCCCCTTCATATCCAGGCGTGCGAGTCGCCCGTACGAAGGGAATTGTGAGGTGTCAAAATAGATGCCATCCTCTAAACGGTATGCAACCCCTTTTTTCTCGAGTGTTTGAATGAGTTTGACCTGTTCCTGGATGTAATCGGTTGCCTTGCACCACACCATTGGGGGGGTAATATTTAATTGAGCAATATCGTGCTCAAACGCCTTGGTGTAAAAGGCGGAAAGTTGCCAGGCGGACATCTGCTGTTTGGCCGCAGCGCGTTCCACTTTATCTTCCCCGTCGTCCGCATCATCGGTAAGGTGCCCAACGTCCGTGATGTTCATGACGTGTGTTACGCGCCATCCTTGTGCAAGCAGCGTGCGTTTGAGAAAATCTTCGAACACGTAGGTTCGCAAATTGCCAATATGGACAAAATTGTAGACCGTCGGTCCACACGTATACAGGGTTACGGTGTTTCCTTTGTGAGGTCGGAAGACCTCCTTTTTGCGGGTGAGGGTGTTGTAGAGCTTAAGGGACATAGTTATGGATTCTTGTCTCCGTGAGTATATCATAGACTCCAGACAGGAGAAAATGGTATAATATCAGTATTAATCTGTGCATACTTCCAGTATGGCCGATGCGTTTTCGCGGGTCTCCGATCCTTCAGAGAAAATTTTTCCTCCCCCGGGAGCCAGTACGTCGGAACAGGCGCGCCTTGACCATGGGGGAGAACTTCGCCCGAGCCCTGTCGCGCCGGGCGAAGCGCAAGTCGAGCAACAGGAGGGTTCTGGCGGTGGCACGGCCGAAACTCCGGCACCCTCGCCGGTGGGCCTTCCTGCCCATCCCACAGCACAACCCCAGAGTGCGCCCCTGCCGGCCGGTGCGGCCGAAGAACTCCAGCAGATTGAAGCGATTCTTTCGGAAGGATTGGAACAAGACTTTAGCGCCTTGCCACCGCCGATCCAGGTTGCATTCCGGAAAGAGGGCGAACGCATTGCCGCCGCCATCCAAGTGCTACTCGAACATTCGCGCGCCGTAGCCCGCCAAATCGCAGAGCTCATCCGGAAATGGTTGGGGATGATCCCCGGCGCCAACCGCTTCTTCTTAGAACAAGAAGCAAAGATCAAAACGGATCAGCTGCTCGAGCTTCGACGACGAGAGTAGTGATCCATGACGATACCATCATGTTCGCTGTTTTATTGCAATGGACATTCGCCTCCTCGGGGCAACAACCGATATTCCCTTCAGCGGACAGCGGCACGTTTGTGTTTGCAGGACTCGTGCTCATCACGTTGATTATTTTGGTTATTGCGGCCATTATTCTCCAATCGATTATCATTGGCCGCTTGGAGCGCCGACAGGCATTCCACATGGTCGTGATGTTGGTGACAATGCCGAAGGAGGCAGCCAGCGATCAGCCCCAAGAAATGACGCACGACAAGCTGCGGGAACGTATAGCGGTGGCCGAGACGCTCATGGCAACGCTCGTTTCGCTTACGCGGCCCGCGCGTTGGTGGAGGCTCACCAAGCCATTTTCGTTTGAAATTGTCGCGCATCAAAAATTAATTTCATTTTATGTTGCGGTCCCGATCCAATTGGCCGAAGTCGTGACTGAGCATATTCACGCCCAATATTCCGAAGCCAATGTCGAAGTCATCCCCGATTACAATATGTTTCAGGCCCGGGGTGTGGTTGCTGCGGGGTACCTTAAACTCAAACGGGAACCGTTTTTCCCGCTCAAATCGTACCGGACATTGGACTCGGATCCGCTTAACGCAATCACGAACGTGTTAAGCCGCGTTGAAGAAAATGAAGGAGCAGTGGTCCAGCTCGTCTTTACTGCCGCCAATCGTTCTTGGCGTCGGAAGGGTAAGCGACTCATCCACCAGATGCAGAAGGGGACGCATTTGGCGGAGGCGGTGCGGTTGTCCCAGCGATCGATTTTCTTGCGCGTGGTGTTCGAGCTGATGGGCGTTTTTAAAGTATTCACCCAGAAAAAAGATGAGGTAAACAATCATGAAGCCAGCCGGCTTTCGCCCAAGGAAGAAGAGGTGGTCAAGAACATCGAAGAGAAAATTTCAAAAGTCGGTATCTCGACAACCATTCGCTTACTGGTGAGCGCCCCTACGGTCATGCGAGCCCAGGGCCAACTCGAAAACATGATGAGTGCATTCTCCCAGTATACGATTTTTGAATATGGGAATGCCCTGCAGCTCAAAAAACCCTTCCGATTGGAAGCGTTCGTTCGCGACTTTATTTACCGCACGCACAATCCGCACCAAAGCGCGATTTTGAATAGCGAAGAATTTTCGAGCATTGTGCATTTCCCGCTGCCGGATACCGATACGCCCAATATCCGCTGGCTTGCGGCCAAGAAGGCGCCACCTCCGGTAGAGTTGCCCACCGAAGGCATCGTATTAGGAGAGTCGGATTTTCGCGGGATTCGCAAGACTATTCGGATTTTGCCCGACGACCGGCGCCGGCACGTGTATATCATCGGTCGGTCTGGTGTGGGGAAATCCGTGCTCATGACTCGCATGGCCATCCAAGATGCGGCCAATGGCAGCGGGGTCGGGATCATCGATCCGCATGGGGAGCTGGTGGAGGATATTTTGGAACGCATCCCGCCAGAGCGCGCAGAGGATGTGGTGTATTTTAATCCCAGCGATGTGGAGCGGCCCATGGGACTCAATTTGCTGGAGTTTGATGCACGCTATCCGGAGCAGAAAACATTTGTCATTAATGAGATGATTAAGATATTCGATAAGTTGTACGACCTGCGGCAGACCGGAGGGCCGATGTTTGAGCAATACATGCGCAATGCAATGCTTCTGGTGATGGAAGACCCCGAAAGCGGTTCCACACTCATGGAGATCCCCAAGGTGCTTGCCGACAAAAATTTCCGGCGATATAAACTCGACCACTGTGCCAATCCGGTCGTAAAAGACTTTTGGACCAAAGAGGCGGAAAAGGCCGGCGGGGAAGCGTCGCTGCAAAACATGGTGCCCTATATTACGTCCAAACTCACGCAGTTTGTGGCCAATGACATGATGCGCCCGATTATTGCCCAGCAGAATAGCGCGTTTAACATCCGCGATCTCATGGACCAAAAGAAGATCTTCTTGGTGAATTTGAGCAAAGGGCGGCTTGGGGATATTAACGCATACTTAATCGGCATGATCATGGTGGGTAAAATTTTGATGGCGGCCCTTTCGCGCACCGATGTCCCTCAACGGGATCACCATGACTTTTATTTGTATATTGATGAGTTTCAAAATTTCATCACCGACTCCATCGCGACGATTCTTTCGGAAGCCCGCAAATACCGCTTAAATCTTGTTATCGCCCATCAATACATGGGGCAACTTGTGGAACGCCAAGAGACAAAAATCCGCGACGCGGTGTTGGGCAATGCTGGCACCATGATGAGTTTCCGCATTGGCATTGAAGATGCCGAAATTTTAGAAAAAGAATTCGCGCCCACATTTAATAAGTACGACATGATCAATGTGGAAGCGTACCACGCCTACGTCAAACTCTTGATCCGCAACCAAGGGTCGCGCCCGTTTACAATGAAGAGTTTATCGTTGGGGCCGGGCAATAGCGAATTTGCCGAAGCTGCACGTCAGTTGAGCCGATTGAAATACGGCCGAGATCGCCGTATTGTTGAGCAAGAAATCCTTGAACGGACCATGAAGACCGAACCAGTAGAACCACCCGCCGAAGAGGCCGTCGACTGGAAACTCTAGATTGTTGACGTAGACGGCAGCACTGTTCTATACTAAAACTCACAAAACAATAAATCAACAAACCAATACAATAAATTAATAAACAAAATATGGACCAATATCAAATACCCACCCAAGAGAACGTTTCCAGCCCAGCAACGCCCGTGAATCCATCGAGCTGCTCGCATCATCATGAGTTCCAAAAATATCGGGAACTCTTGGATAATGCGAGCGCTCTTATTGTCCAAGTGCGCGACGCGTTGGCAAAGTCAGAACAAGCCGAACCGACGCATGCCTCCCCGCTCCCGCCGGAGGTCAACGCTGGCATGCCAGAACAAAGCAGCGACCGCATTGTAGAAGGAGTGTTTAATGGCTACGCGATGTTGGGGGATGATACAAAACAATATCCCGTCCCGCCCAATTATGCTTCTAAGTCAAAACTCGTGGATGGCGACCGGCTCAAACTCATCATTCGGGGGAATGGTCAATTTGTGTATAAGCAAATTGGCCCGGTGGAACGAGAACGGCGCGTTGGTGTCCTGGAGCCCGATGCTGCTGATGGAGGCTTCGCGGTTGTGAGCGCCGGACGATCCTACCATGTCCTCGGCGCCTCCATTACGTATTACCATGGTCAACCAGGGGATGAGGTAGTCTTGTTGGTGCCACGCGGTGGAATGAGCCCCTGGGCGGCTGTGGAAAACATTATCAAACCTTCGATCGCTTCGATTTCCTCATCTCCGACGACTCCCCCCATTGCGGCCAATACTCCTCTGGATCCGATCGATCCATTGAATAACGACATCTCATCGTTGTTGCCAAGTTTTTAACAGTGATCCCATGTCTGTCCTGTATCGAAAATATCGTCCGCTCACATTTGCCCACGTCACCAATCAACGCGCCGTGGTGCAAACGCTCATGAATGAAATTGTGACGGGGCACATTGGCCATGCCTATTGTTTTTCGGGCCCTCGCGGTGTGGGCAAAACCAGCATCGCCCGTATTGTTGCGCGCTCTCTCAATTGTTTGAATCGTTCCAACGATTCTGCGGAGCCATGCAATACATGCTCGTCCTGTCAAAGCATGCTCTCGGGCAGCTGCCTCGATTTGATTGAAGTGGACGCGGCAAGCAATACCGGGGTTGACCATGTGCGCGATAATATTATTGCCGCCGCTCGGGTCGCTTCCGCCGGTGGGAAGAAAAAAATTTTTATTATCGATGAGGCGCACATGCTATCGCTATCGGCGTTTAATGCACTCCTTAAAACCCTTGAAGAACCGCCAGAGCATGTGGTATTTATTCTGGCGACAACCGAAATTCATAAGTTCCCCGCCACGATCCTTTCGCGCTGCCAGCGATTCCATTTTGGGCGGATTGCATCGGTTGACATCGTAGAGCGCCTTCAGCACATCGCTACGCTGGAACACCGACAGGTCGATCTCGAGGTGCTGCAGGCCATTGCGGATCAATCCGATGGGGGATTACGGGATGCAGAGTCATTGCTGGGGCAGGTGCTCTCGTTAGAAACGAACGGTTCCATTACCATGGATATCGCACAGCTTGTGGTCGGCCGTGTGATTGAATCGGATATTCTCTCCCTCGCGCAGCATATGGCGGGCGCTCAAGCCAGCGCCGCGATCCGGCAGCTCCAGCAATACCAGGAAGACGGGGGGGACCCAGTCCGCTTGTTGGATGGAATGATCGAATTCTTTCGTCAAGCGTTACTGGCCGCACAACAAGTTGTACTCGATGGTGTTACTCCGTTACGCAAAAAAGCCGTGGGCCAGTACGCCCACAGCAAATCCGTTGCGCAAATTCTCCGAACACTCGACATCTTTATCCGGCGGCGAGCAATGATCGCTTCTTCCGCTGATCTCATGTTGCCACTATTCATGGCAGTCGCGGAATCGCTTTTGGAGTTGCCCGCACCGTCCGCTCAGCCGCTCGAAGCGTTTGTTGCCGACCTCTCTCATTCCTAGAACTCATCTCAAATTAATCCCACACTGCCATTGGCGGGGACAAACGTCGCTTTCATCGCATTGCTGCGCAGTTCCGAAAGTTCCTCTTCGGTAAACACCCCGTTTTCTCGGAGAAAATTAAATTCTTTCCAGAGTGTGGTGCCGTACATTTCGGGGCCATCCGTGTTGATCGTGAGTTCAACCCGAGCCTCGTAGAGTGCACGGTACATTTTTTTAAGTTTGCTCACGCTCGCAATGGTACCGATATTGAGATTCGATGTCGGGCAAAGCTCTAATACGATGCCCTGCTCAACCAACGACCGCAGGAGCGCCCGGTCATGCGCCGCCAAAAATCCATGGCCGATCCGTTGTGGTTGAATCTTCTCGACGACAAATTTCATTTCGGAAAGGTCGCCTTCTTCCCCCGTGTGGATGGTGACCCCGAGCCCATGCCGCTTTGCGTCCTGGAAAAGGTCGGCGTACTCCTGCATGCGGAAGTCGGGGTGCTGGGGGCCCGCGATATCTATGCCCACCACGCCGCGGTGTTGGTATTTGAGCGTTTTTTGGTAAATAATTTCGTTGAGTTTAAAGGGGAATGTCCGGTCGAGCAAGAGGATAATCCCAGCACGCACTTCTTCGTATTCGAGCGTTGCTTGCTCCATCCCGCGGATGGATGAGAGAATAATGTGGTCCAGATCTCGTTCGCCGCCACGGTTGCGTTTCATCGGGTTATAACGGATCTCGTGCACCACGACATGATTGGCGCGGTAGGCGCCACCAATCGTCTCATGGACGGTGGGTTCCATGGCCAGCGGCGATGACTGGATGAGCTCGGTCCAGTGGTATTTTTCTTTATCCAGCGCTGTGACTCCTTCCAATTTTTTTCGGTCCGTTGAGATGGTGACCATCCGGTCGAATTCCCAATAATTTTTTGTGGGCAGTTTAATTCCTTGCTGGTGGGCGAGCGTCCATAGGATGGCTGAATCAACGGCCCCTCCAAGGTGGCTATGGAGTTCGGCAAGAGGGATGCGTTTTGTGGGGTCAAGGGCGCGTTGGAAGGGCATAGTCACAAAATTTTCAGTTTAATTTTTTCAATTTTCAATGAATAGTGATTGTGACATTGCAAATTAATACTTGAAAATTGAAAATTTAAGCATGGTAGTTTGGCGCTTGCTTTTCGATAAGGATCGAATGCGGGTGGCTTTCGCGTTTGCCGGCCTCGGTAATGCGGATGGCAACGGCCTTGTGCTGGAGCTCGGCAATTGTTTTTGCACCCACATAGCCCATGCCGGCACGCAACCCCCCGATGAGCTGGAAGACGACTTCATGGAGATCGCCTTTGTATTCCACGATCGCCTCGACTCCTTCTGGAACGTATTTGCGAGCGTCCTGCTGCTGGTATCGGTCCGCGGAGAGGCTGCTCATGGCGCCCAGCGATCCCATGCCACGGAAGCGTTTATACTTCTTGCCTTTGATGGTCACAACATTACCGGGCGCTTGGTCCGTGCCCGCGACTAAGGAGCCCAGCATCACTGCCGATGCGCCGGCGGCGAGTGCCTTGGCAATATCTCCGGAATACCGGATGCCGCCGTCGGCGATCACGGGGATGCCGCGTTTTTTTGCGACGGGTGCCACATCCATGATTGCCGACAGTTGTGGGACGCCGATGCCGGCCACAATGCGCGTTGTGCAGATCGATCCCGGACCCACTCCTACCTTGAGGGCGTCGGCAATGCCCAGCAGTGATCGCGCTGCAGCGGCAGTTGCAATATTTCCCACAATCAATTCTGCTTTCACAGCCTTCTTGATGGCACGCGCATTCTTCGCAATCGATGGTTTGTGTGCCGACGCGCAGTCAACGGCAATCACGGTCACTCCCGTCCGGTCGAGGGCAATAGCGCGATCGTGGTCATGGGGGCCCACTGCGGCACCTACCTTTTTTGCGCCGAGTTTTTTTGCCGATTTGACCATGCTCACTTGTTGTTCGATGGTACAGTTTCGGTGGATGATCCCTAAACCGCCTTCTTGCGAGATCGCTGCTGCCATACGGGCGTCTGTTACCGTATCCATTGCCGCGGTGAGGATCGGGATTTCAAGAGCAACTTGGCGGGTGAGAGTAGTGCGCACTTCCACCGTTGATGGACGCACTTCTGATTCTTGCGGAACCAAAAGGATGTCATCGAATGTTAACGCGGTGGAAAGAATTTTCATAATTTTTCAGAAATAAGATCTTGATCCTTGTACCATGATGGCGGTGTCGGTGGCGAAATCCTCACCCTTTTTGCGATCCGTTTAAGTAATAATCTTTTGTCCCCCGAGCGTGAATGGCTTCGGCAATGCGGTTGAGCGCATGGACATAGGCGGCAGTCCGCAACGAGATCGAATGTTGTTTTGTAATCCTGAACACTTGTTCTGACTCCTGGGTCATCATTTCTTCTAATTTTGTGTTGACTTGATCCAGAGTCCAATACATGCCTAAACGGTTTTGCACCCATTCAAAGTAACTCACGGTGACCCCGCCGGCATTGGCAAGAATATCAGGGATAACCTGGATCTTGCGTCGATTGAGGATCACATCCGCTTCGGGGGTGGTCGGGCCATTGGCAACCTCCACAACGAGTTTGGCCTTGATCTTCTTTGCATTGTTTGCAGTGATTTGGTTTTCGAGTGCGGCCGGGATCAAGATGTCTACCGGCAAGGTGAGGAGTTGTTCGTTCGTCACCGTTTTTGCCGGCAAGACATTGCAGACCGTGCCTTGGCAGTAGACCGCTTTTAAGTCCTTTGTGGATTCTTTGTACTGACGAACGCTCTTGATATCAAGTCCTTTGGGGGAATAAATCCCCCCCTTGGAATCGGAGACCGCCACCACCGAGAATCCATGTTCTGCCAAGATTTCGGCAATATGCGCGCCCACGTTGCCAAATCCTTGGACCGCTACAGTGAGTTTTTTGTTGCCGAGCTTGAGCTTGGGGAGCAATGTTTTAATCACAAAGTACCCGCCCAATCCCGTGGCGGCGTCGCGCCCAAGGGAACCGCCCATGCTCAAGGGTTTGCCGGTAATGACGGCCGGGACTTGTCTGCGCTGGATAATATTGTATTGATCGAACATCCAGCCCATGATCATCTGGTTGGTGTAGACATCGGGAGCGGGGATATCAATGTCCGGCCCGATAAAGTCCGCAATCGCATCAATGTACCCGCGACTCAACCGTTCGAGTTCAAATCGCGAAAGAGATTTGGGGTCAACGATAATGCCCCCTTTCCCCCCGCCAAAGGGGAGGTTTGCCACGGCGCACTTGAAGGTCATCCAAAAGGCAAGGGATTCGACTTCTTCAAGGCTCACATTCGGGTGGTATCGGATCCCCCCCTTGGTGGGTCCTCGCGTATCATCGTATCGGACGCGGTACCCGGTAAAGACTTTGAGCTCGCCGTTATCCATGCGCACGGGTATGGATACGATCAACGTTGATTTTGGGGCTTTGAGCCGCTCGATCACATCTTCGGAAATGTTTGCGTACTGGAGCGCTTCTTTGAGGCGCGCCTTAGCATCATCGAACAAGGTGTGACTGGCCATAAAAGCGATTAAGAGTGAACAGAATATCCCTCGAGAAATACCGAGGGTTGTTATTGAATACTGTATCAATTTTGCAGGATTTTGTCCAAAGAGTGCTACCCAGAGCTGCGGGATTCCGACTTCTTCTATCCAGAGCTGCGGGACCTGGATTCGAACCAGGATAAACGGAGCCAGAATCCGTTGTCCTACCGTTAGACGATCCCGCAGCGATGGATACAAGCTGCTGTTTTAGTTTCCCGCCCCATGGGGTGTATTAATGTCTCCATCGGAATGATGACCTTGACTATACCGGAAATTCATTGCGTTTTCAAGCGTGGTATGGCACAGTAGAGGGGTATGGACAAAGGACTTGCCAACAAGATTGCGATCGCTCGGCAGGAGCATGCGCAGGAGCATCGTGATCGCATAGAGGGGCGTCCGGTGCTCAAAGAAGGCGCTGGAAAAGTATTAGAGAATATCGTGTATGGCGCCAACGATGGTATCATCACGACGTTTGCCGTGATTGCCGGTGTTGCGGGCGCTGATTTAAGCCGATCTATTGTACTCATCATGGGGTTTGCTAATCTTGTTGCCGATGGGTTCTCGATGGGTATGTCCAATTATCTGGGCGCGCAATCGCGACTTCAATACGAAAAAGCGGCCCGTAAAAAGGAAGAATGGGAGGTATTGTACATCCCAGACGATGAACGGCAAGAAGTGCACGATATTTACAAAGCGCGTGGGTTTACGGGGAAGTTATTGGACAGCATTGTCGATCATATTACCAGCGATAAGCAACGTTGGGTGGATGACATGATGTTGTGGGAGTTTGGCGTGCACCCCAATGAGAGCGAGTCTCCGGCTAAAAGCGGCATTACGACGTTTATTGCGTTTAACATTGCCGGCTTGCTGCCGTTGCTGCCATACGTATTCCCCATAGATCCTGCGTGGTACTTTCCGGTCTCGATTGCGGCAACCGCCTTTGCGCTGTTCACCGTCGGTGCATTACGATCGCTGGTAACAACCGTCGAATGGTGGCGGTCGGGCTTGCAAATGTTGTTGGTGGGCGCTATTGCCGCAGTGGCTGCTTATGGGGTCGGAGCGTTTTTAAAAATAATTATCTCCTAACTTCTACGGTATGGGATTCATGGATCGATTGATGGGGAAGAAGTCCCCACAACAGGAAGAGGCGGAAGCAAAAGAATTTTTCCGCACTCGAATGCAAAACATCTTTACTGCGAAGTATGCCGTTCAGGGGCAGGGCCCGGATGCTCGGCTTATTCCTAAAAAGCAAGGTGAGGATCCTGTGCGAGCGGCTGAGTATGCGGCAAAACTCAAAGCAGAAGTCGAAGGCCTCCAGCAGCGGGTTAGTCAACTTTCCGAGGATGCGCGACAATCACCGGCGGTCCTGGAGCTAGAGCAAAAAAAGATACTCCTGGAGATTGTCGATAAAATCGTGAGGGGGTAATCGATGTATGATTCGCGCTGGATTCATTCTTTCGAGCATCGTTGGGCTACTCGTTGCGATATTGATGCCAAGAGCATCGTTTGCAGCCGTCGAAGACGGCGCGCTTATTAAGGGCAGCGGCCCGCGGGTATATGCGGTCTCCAATGGGCAGCGGTTGTGGATCCAAAGCGAGCAAGACTTCCGATCCCTGGGATATCGCTGGAACATGATCCGGCGCGTGAGCGATACCGAGCTTATCGGCTATCCGCGCGGCGATGCGGTTACCGCCAACGGTGGGCACCCGGATAACACGCTGATCAAGGGCAGCGACAGCCGCGTGTATGTGATGGTGGCCGGGCAGCGCCATTGGGTGACGCGTCCCAGCTTGATCACGGACAGCGGATTGCGGATGAGCAATCTCGTCAGGGTGTCGGACCCAGCGCTTGCGGAAATCGCCACCGGGACACCTATTACATCACCGATTCCTCAAGGTCCTGACACAACGATCACTATTGGCCCCGCAGCCGGCAGCACGATTGAATCCACCGATATTATTTTTGGCTACCGCGGTAATGCCGGGGGCAGTACTGCTGTCACATTTGAAACAAAAATTGAAGGATATGAGAATAACTGGGCCGACATGGGTACGAGTGTAGAGCGGCGCGTCGCCTTGCCGCTGCTGCCGCAGGAATATGTCTTCTTTGTCCGAGCCAAGAATGCGGATGGAGTGGTGGACCGCACGCCCGCAGCCCGGGCGTTCCGCGTCCAGGGCTCTGCCGTAAGCGGCACAGCAAAAATTGAGTCCGTGAATGCGGGCACCGAAGACCCGGCGACCGAATATGTTACGGTGGTTGTGAGCGGCACAGCATCCGTGAACTTTGCCGGCTGGACGGTCGAAAACGAACGGCACTCACGTTATCCTATCGAGCTGGCGGTTGATGATTATTCCAACGACAATACTTTTGTCCAAAGCCTGATCGTGCCGCCCGGGGGGCGAGTGGTATTAAACGCCGGCCGCAGCCCTGTAGGCAAAAATTTTCGCTCCAATACCTGTATTGGATACCTTGAGCGTATCAAGCCGTTTGTTCCCTCGTTAGGTCAGAGTTGCCCTGTGCCATCAGAATCTATCACGCGCAATCTCGCTAGGGCCTGCCAGAATTATCTTTCTGGCCTCCAATCCTGCACGCCTCCGGAAGCATTAGAAATTACAGAACAAAATCGGTTGGGGCAAGAGTGCCTTACGTTTGCCCAGGAGCACTTTAATTATGCGGGCTGCCGGCGCGATCATCGTTTTGAGCCGGAATTTTTCCAAAAAGAATGGAGGCTCTTCTTGGGTCTCACTGGCAGTATTGGACAGTTCTTGGCTGCGGACCATGACGTGGTGATATTACGAGATTCGACCGGCAAGATCGTGGACCAGTACGGATACTAAAAATTCCCAATGTTCAATATCCCATTCCCAACAAACGGCTTCATCCGTTTTGGACATGTTATTGGGAATTGAAATTATTCGTCCGTGCATTCTCCCCACAACCCTTTCTGCTGCACACGCGCAGATTCTTGGGACTGCTTAAACTGTTCCACGTATTTGACATCCGGCGGGATCGTAAGCAGGCGCGCAAATCCTTCTTTTATAAGCAAGTCATTGACCATCACTTGATCGCGCCAAAGATAGGCGAGGGTACGACCATATTTGTCTGTGGTGCTTACATCGGTTTCGAGACGCACCCACTGCCCGGTAAGCAGGTTGCTGGTGAACTCTTTGGCTTCTGGACCAAAGCACTGTACTTCTTTGCGCGGGTCAACCGTTTCGGGGGTGTCTACGCCGATCAGTCGAATTTTGCGGCCATCTTCTAATTCAATGGTATCCCCGTCAATCACGCGTTTGACGATGTATTCTCCTCCAGCACCTTTGCGTTGCGGGAGAACAGATGTGTCTATCTCTTGCGGTTCTTGATTGGGTTCGGTCGGAATTGTTGCGGGCACAACGACTTGTACAGTGTTGGACTGCTCGGTCGGGGGAGTGGTTGGCCCAGTTGGTTCTTTTAACTGCGAGCGCGATGTCTCTGGAGTAAAGACAGACTTTTGTCCGATCGTGCCAAAATACGCTGATGTGGCAAGCACCAGAATGGTGACAATAATCGAGGCGTAACCGCGGGGAGTGCGCATAGCGTACCAATCACTATCCCAATCAATCCCAACCGACCCGGATCTACACCGAATCGATATCAATGAGGTTGTGTTTCGGGATGATTAGGATACATTAGGATTAATTCGGATACTGATTCGTAATCATTAACAGTATACTCTAGCATACATTGCAAGAAAAGTCCAGTGTGCCGCAAGGC
>JACRJV010000007.1 GCA_016215325.1 Candidatus Uhrbacteria bacterium | reverse complement strand
GGCGCATGACGACGTTGAAAATGTCTCTAGCGTAAACAACATTTCGTTTACTTTGGAATGAGAGTATACTGGGGTTATATTCTACGACCAAGAGTCTCGCTAAAACGGGCCTCGCGGGGAGGAACGTATGGCAAACCCACCAATACAACCAACCGACGCCGACGTGCAAGACTATCTCCAACACAAGTACCTGCATGTAATGCGGCTCTTGAACGTGTCCCCTTTTGAAGACGACCAGAAGCGCGCTTGGGTTGAGTTGCTGCCCTTGATGACCATGGAACAACTCAATCGCTTTATCGCCCTGTTGGAACAAATGCTCCACACCAATTTGGAGGAATCGCTCAAGCGCCCCGAAGATCAGCGCTTTATCGACCAACTCAAAGAAGCAACACAATTCCACGATGAGGAAGTTGCCAACATCCGTAACCGCACACTCAAGGGACTCCAGGCAATCGCGGATGAGCTGCCGAACCCGCCGACGGCTTCGGTGCAGGTGCCGAGGACATAAAGGGGACCGATGTGACGCACGTACTCCGTTGGCTTCCCTTATTATCCTCTTAATACCCTGATTGCCCAATTCCCTTTTATATCCTTGCTATGTAGTCCCCCCCGCAATAATGCGGGTTTTATTATACTTCTAAAAAAGTTTTTATAAAAAAGTGGACAAAAATCGAAAAATAGTGTATAGTTCGGCCATTGGCTTATCGTTCCCTTATGAAACTCTTCGAAGGAGGAACAGACGCCGAACAACTGGCAAAAACTTTTATCGAAACTCATGTTTCTGATTCTCAAAAAGCCGATGTGGCCGCTGCGGTCGCTCGGCTTATTACGTACTCAAAAACCGACGATGCGGACATTAAAGGGATCCACCAGGAAATCATAAAAGAAGACAAGGGTCTCCACAACATTCTTCGAGATGCCCTACGGGCAGCAGGCATCCTGCCGGCGCGGCCAGATCCCACGCGGCCTCGCAGAAACGAGGCCCCGACAGTCCCCGACTACGTTCAATTCGAGATCAACCTCCCCGATGACTTCCGCACAAACGAAGTGGAGATTGTTTCGCAAAAAAAAGGAGAGAAGGATGTCCAGCGTTACAAGAAAACCGTCCCCATCCCCAAATCGCTCCACGGTTGGGGCAAAAACAGTCCCAAGGTTGTTAAATTTATCAAGGATATCACGCCAGCCCTCCAAATGATCGTGGATGCAACGGATGCGGAATGCGATTTTGGCCCCGTGGCCACAGACGCCAGAACACTCAAGGTCCAGTACCGCAATCAAGCCAGCAGCGATGCAATCGAAATCCCCTTGAACGCGCCGGTCCCCAGCTCGATGCTGGATCTGCTCAAACTCAAAAAACCACGCAAAGAGCTCCAAGAGATCGAGGCAAAAAAGAAGGGGGCACCAGAAGCCAAAGTAGCGCGGCAAGCGCGCAGGCTCCGCGATGATCTCAAAGAGATTGTCCAGCGGTTCCTCATCACCAAGGCCGTGCAAGAGGTGGGCTATAGCGTGCCTGCGTACGCAATGGAAACTATTGACGTCCCAACGAGCCCAGTGTTCCCAAAATTCGAATTGCAACTGCCGCGCAAAGCAGGGCAAACAGATGTCTTCATTGATGTGGGGCGCAAAAAAGCGATCAAGCTCCATACCGCTCTTTCGCCAGCACTCATCAAAACCTTACAAGATGATGCGGCGGAAGCAGAAAAATTTAAAAATGCGATCCAGCCCTTCGTGCTTGATGCCGACAATCTCACCTTCTATTTCCGTTCTGCGACTGTTGCGAGCAATGTCCTCGCCCTTGAATGCGAGCATATGGATGGGGCAACCGAATCGTTCTCCATACCATTGAATGAGGCGCTCCCACAATGGCTCCATGATCAAAATCAAATCCCTGGCAAAGTGTTGCAAAACATCGCAGAGGGCAACAAAGCGGCAACGGTTGTTGAGCAAGAGAAGGCGATCGCAGCCCGAAAATTCCAACGCAACGTCAAAGACCGGATTAAACAAATCATCCTTACCCGAGCACTGCGAGAGACTCTCGGATACAAAAAGGACGTGGAAGAGTATGCCCCGCATCCCGTTGGGGTGCCGGAGTTAAAGACCAAGCCCCCAACTCCTGGGCCAGCCCCAACCAGCGGACCAACCCCCCCGGAACCAGGGCCCGCCGACCCCGATACAGAGGATGAAGACGAAGCAACGTTCGACCTCAATCTGCCAGAATGGCTTACGAATTTAGTAAACGATAAAACCGCGGTGAACATTCCCAGAGGAGGCGGAAAATTTGATACGGTCGTCTTTGGCAACAAGGTGGCAGAACTTATTGCAGAACAAATCGCCGCCTGTGTTCGGTTTGTAAGCGATCGCTTCCGACTGGCTGCGGCCAAAAAGGGTGGTGACATCTTTATCGCCGCAAAGAAAGGCCCGCTCAAAGGGTTATCTATTACATTGGAGCAGATCAAAGGCAACATGAAGCCGGCCCAGTTCAAACTCCTCATGGAGGGGAAAACTGGAGATGTTATAGAAGCAGCACAGTGTATGATGGACTCTGCTTGGACGCAAGCCGAAACATCGATCACTGGCGTTGATGTCGCCGGAGCACCGGATGAAAAAGAGCACACCCTCCGCAGTGAAGAGTGCTGGGAACAATTGAGCCTCATCACCTCCGCTATTAATAGGTACTTCAAGGATGCTGGGCTGGAAGCGGACCTCAAAGCCCTGAGTGCCCCCAAACCCCCGGCCGATGCCGGCAAGGCCACACCGGCTGCTCAACCGGGGCCCGCCGCCAAACCGGCAGCAGAGCCAGAACCCGATGTCGAAAAAGAGGAGCCGCCAGAGTTGAATTATGCCCCCGGCGAAGAAGTCCTCATCCTTGTGGGCGAGGGGGCAGATCGGCACGCCGAACGGTCAACATATGCGGGACTGCAAGCCGACCAGAAGACCGTTCTTAGCCAACGCCATAACCCCGAGGGCGGAATGGACAGGACTCCAATGGACGCGTGGGAATTCCAACGCGTGAACCGCAACTTCAAGAAAGGCGGCTCTGTGGTGTGGCTCACCGATGCAGGACAGTTAGAAGTGTGGTCTGTTGAAAAAGCGCGATTTGATCGATCAACAAAAAAGTGGGTTGTAGATATCCGCAACCCCGCCAACCCCTCCCAAGGCAAGACGGATGTTTCGGGTTGGGAACTCCAAGAGCTCTTCCCAGCATTTGACACAACGCACAAGGATCGCGCTGAAACGGTTCGGATTTGGAGGGATGGGAAATGGAGTGAAGATTGGATGGTAAAGGGCGTTGGATCGGAGCCTGGGAGAGTCCTGGTGAGTAAAGCCGGGGAGCCGCATGATAAAGAATACCCAGAGTCAACGCTGCGCCAGTGGAACCCGCCGGCGTACATCAAGGAACGGACTGCAGAAGGCCTAACGGAGTTTGAAAAAACATTTACTGATGCCGAGAGCCGCCTGTTTGAAGCCTTTAAAGCTAAGTTTGAGGCAAAGTTCGGCCCTGCCACCGAAGATCGAAAAGACTGGTTCACGTTCCGCAAAAGATTCCGCGACGAAAAAATCTTGCCCCAGCGTGCACAAGCCCAACCACGCTAATCCCATCGTATGCCCGAAGCTACTGACAAGGACCTCGACGAATTATTAGCGAGCGACCCAGCGGAAGTAACACCGCCGGCGGAACGCGGCCTATCTCCAAAACAAAAGGAGCTGCTTACTGTTTTGCAGAATCGTGATACATGGATTTGCGGAGAGGATCTTGGCACACGGCACCCGGACACGAGCAGTTTTGACAAAAAAATCACTGAACTAGAATCGGGAGGGGCCGCGCCGCTGCCAAAAGAAGTTCTCGCACAGAGGATGCAAACATTGCTCAATCGCAACCGCGATATCGAGGGCCGCTTAAACACTCTTTCTGGGGAATCGCGACGGAAAGCTCTTCTTGCACATGATAGAATCGGGGATGTGCTCGCGACACTTAAAAAACAGGGGGTGACTCCTGCGCTAGACCCCGCTCCAGCGCCCAAGGTTCCAGAGCCGTCCGCCGAAGACCCAGAGGCTGCCAAGCGCAAGGCTGAGAAAGAAGATCGCGCGCGGCAAATCGCGCAAAAGCAAGCAAAGATAAAAGAGCTGGACAACGAAATCGGTGATTTAAAAATAAGAGATCAACGGGCCGCCCAGCGGGGGCAGCAGATCCAAAAGGATGTTGACGCAGCCGGCAAGCGCCTCGCCTCGACCGAAGCAGCATTGCAAGAAGTCCGTAAGCGCATCGCTGCGCTCGAGGGCAAATCCATGCCGCCGGAACCAGAAAAACAACCGGTGTTTACCGTGGGAGGTATCGTGGATATCCTTGACCGCGGGGAGGTACTCTTCTCCAAACAAACGATTGGGGGCGCACGGCAGAAAACGGATGGATCCTTTGAATATCAAATAAACAGTCCGGTGGGGTTGATGTGGTTTGAAGAACACAATCTTGTCGCGACCACACCCGAGCCACCAAAAGAATCGGAGAAACCAGAAGCGCCGTACTTTGTGGAAGCAAACGAATTAAGTATTGAAGGCGACGGAAAAAAACCGAACCAAGACGCGACTCTGGTCGACGTTGGGGCAGGATTGTTTGCGGTGATTGATGGCATGGGCGGGCATGATGGCGGTAGGGAAGCCGCACAATTTGCCAAACAATATTTCGAGCGCCACGCAAACGAACTCGCCGCATGCACAACAGCCAACGAGGTGGCGCAAAAACTTTCAACAATGATCGTAGAGTGCTCCACTGCATTACAGAAGCATGCAACCGCAATAAGCAAGCCCGACGCCCGCACAACGCTTGCTCTTGTAAAGTTGTGGCCTAACCCTGACGGAACGCGTCATGCGGTTGTCGCCCACGTCGGTGATAGCCGTGTCTATAAATTAGACAGTGCGGCCAACAACCTTGTGCCCCTCACGCTGGATGATGGGAACCCGCGATCAGGGCAAACAGAGGAAGTGGCGTGGAAAATTCAAAGTCTCTTCTCTGACCTTACGATCGACATGGTGCCGATCGGACACTTTGTGTATAGCGGGAGGCCGCCGCTGACAGACGCCCAAAAAGAAAAATATCGCGAAGCCTTTACGCCTTTGTTTGGCAGCGACGATCCGTTTGATCCGACAAAAAAGGATGTGCTCGACGCGATGGTTGATTATTGGTTTACCCGCAATGAAACGAGTGGCCTTGGCGGTGCACGAACGCCAAGGCCTACCGTATATGAAGTGAAGATCAACACGGGTGACAAGCTGCTCATTACTTCGGATGGCGTGCATGACAACCTCACTGACACCGAGCTCCTACATCAACTCATGAAAAAGGAAAGCGCCACAACAATCTCAAAGAATATTGTCGAGGCATCCATATTCCGAAGTCGTGAACGGATTACCGATCAATGGGATAATTCAAAAACCGCACCTCATCCACGCGCCAAGGGCGATAACACATCGACGATTGTCATCCATGTGAAGGACGCGCCCAAACCCCCCGAGCCACCGAAGCCAGAACCCCCCAAGACAGAGCCATGGGACCTTGAGAACCTCTCCCCTGCGCATACGGGCGCAGAGGATATTGACCGCATAAAGAGAACGGTTGGAGCGCAGCTTGGTGTAGAGCCGGACGGCGTTGTGGTAAGCGACGACGGCGCTTCGGAGATGGATGGGGATGGTGTCACGCACTGGGGCCGGGGATTTAGAATCGATGGTACCCCAATCCGCATCTTTAGCGCAGATTGTTTCCAGGCCGAAGGAATGCTCTACCGCGGTTCATACCCCCTCACTGCGGATGGGTACCAGCAATTCCTCACAGATAAAGAACGAGATGCCTTGGTGTTTGAGCAAGCAAAGAAACACCTTGATGCAATGATCTCGCAGGTACTCATACAGCTACCCGATCAAACAGTGAAGGTCGTAGAGTTTATCCCCACCGGCACTCTCCCCGACGGGGCGCTTTCGGCCGAACAGATGGACGCGCGCCTGAAGATTGGGGACTTTGAGATCCTCGTCGATCTCCAACAAGCAACGATCCATACCATCGTGCACGGCGACGAAATGAATGAGCTCGAAAGCGGCCCTACCCCCTTTACCGCTGATTCTATTCTTGCCTTAAAAGAACAACAGGGGGATGAGCAGCCCGATGAAGTCATCGGATCAGAAGATCCTGGCTCGACCATGCCGCCGACATCAGGGGATGACACGCCGCCGGAGGAAACGATTGGCGCCCCGATGGATCCGCAAGAGGCCGCAGACCTCCTTGCGCCAACGGGAGCCGACGCAACAAAAGACAACAGCGACGGCTCAATGGATCGTGTGATCGCGGACCAACTCGGCATCCCCGTCAAGGATGTTCAGCTCCTCCCCCATGTTACCCGCCCCGCGGACCAGAACGAATATGCGTGGGAGCTTTTTTGCATGGTGGGTGAAGTCTCATCGAAAAAACGAGTTCGCATACGCAGCAATGGCTTAATCGTCGATGAAGAAGGGACTGTGCAGCCCTTCACCCCAGAAGGATTCAAGGCATTGCTCAAAGGAATATAATATGGCAATGGAAGCCGGTCCCAAATCAGAATTAGAGCTGCTCAAGGAGCAAGTGACAACACTCGTCGCTGATGTTTCTGATATCAGAAAAGAGTTCGATCGCCTCCAGAAAGAGAGGGATGCGATCCAAAAAGAGCGCGACGAATTAGCAACACTTCTCCAAGAAAAGGAATCCGAAAAACAGCGACTCCGGGCAGAGCTCGATGCCTTACGTGCCGTGGATGCGGCAGAGGCGGGCGACCCTGGAGCCGGCGACCCTCGCCCGGCCGAGGATGCGGATTTTGAAAGCCTTCTCAACGAAGTGGACGCTGAGGAACGCCAGCGCATCGCCGATGAAGCCGCGCGCCGCGCCGCCGCTCGACAGCGGCACGCCACACCGCCCACGGATGACAGTTGGTGGATCACCCGCGCCTTCAAAAAAACCGCGGAATTTATTGACAAGGAAATTATTTCAGGAGTTACAGGGAAGGACGGTGTTGTGGATAAAGTGGGGAAATTTCTTGCCACCCACATGGTAACAAAAGCGGCGCTGCTACTGCTTACCCGGATGACCGGGACGGGGATTTTGGTTTCTGCCCCTGAATACATCTATCATCGGAATCTCTCAAAAGAACAACAAGGGATTGTGCTGGAAGCGCTGCTCAACCTCCGCAAAGGGGTGTTGGGGCTAGATGAGGGGCAGCAGCCAACCCAAGAGCCTTGGGGTGATGCCAAGATCCAAGAAGAGACAAACAATATCCTCCATATCATCGACGAATCCAAAATCATCGCCGACGATTACAAGGCACAAATGAAAGGCAGGGTAAAGCTATTGGTCCAACAAGCCGGGGAGGAGCCCTTCCAATGGGAACGGCAACGGTTTGAGAAAGAAGTATGGAGGCTGGTGATGGACTATATTGTCAACCAATCTAGTAGCACGGAAATCGTGGGCGACCTCTTGGCGCCGGAGCTCATGGCGATGAAGGCGCTCATGTATCGCGGGATCTCCTCCGCCTTCTTGAGTTGGGCGGCACGCAAAACTAAAGAGCAGCGCGATTACGAACGAACGCGTGTGAGTGTGCAAGAGGCAGCGAAAAAAGCGAGTGAAGACATTAAACGCAGCGCCCTTGAAAAAGCAAAACACGCATTCTCGGCAGAAACCTTAACAAACGATGCGTATTTCTATGGAGCAGCGATTGTCGGCGGAACACGGGATTGGCTGCGCGACATATCTGGTTCACAAGAAGGGGAACAACGAACTTGGCGACATCGCGTGCGCGGCCTATTCACCACCTTGCGCGTTGTTGGTATTGCCCGCGCAGCAATGGCGGTGCCAGAGATGGACCCCAGCACTGTTATCGACCGCGCCCTCCAAGAATGGCAACAGTATGGAATCTTACGCAGCTTCCGCGATAACGCCTTATTCAGCCTTGAGCAAACCCCTTTCCTGGGCCGCGCTGTAAAACATCTTGTTCGTGGGACGGGGTACGCCGTACAAAATCTCGTTGGTGGTAACGGATACGACTGGGTGGGTGGCCATGTTGTCGATCATGTGGACCCGCCGCCGCAAGTGGTCCGCCACGCACCAGTGCTGGTGGAACCTGCGCCGCATGTTGAGGTCCCGCCTCCCGTAGGGTTCTACCTTAACAAGATCCATGGGTTGAGTGACATTGGGATGGTGAATACCGGGACGTACATGAAAATCTTTGTTCACTTGTGGCGCTACAACGGCATGCACCTTGAATTTAAAGACGGGCCTGTGATGGTGAGTGGCCGCACAATAATGCTCCCACACCTTGTCGGAGTGAACGGCCATGGTATTGCTCCCACCCCAATCGACAGCCAAAAAACACTGGACAGCGTACTGGACAACCCGAAGGATCCATTTGTTTCGGTGGATGCACCCATAAAAAATGTTGCGTTCGATTCCACTATACAAGGAGATCGTTTGCATCGCCTGTGGGCCGTGAAAGACGGAACGGATCTTGCCTATGAGCTTCGAGCGACCACCGTGTACCAAGACGCCGAGACCCGAGAGCTCTATACATTGGACGACGGCACCGAGGTCCGCCACCCCAATGACATTCTGCAAAGCAAGCACGAAAAGTTTGAAATCGTCGGCATCCGCACGCCCGATGGCGAGCTCCATGCTATTGCTCCGGTGGCGCTCAACGACCCGCTGCACGGGAAGTTTGATTGCAATAGTCAATTCCAAAGCGTTCATTCCACCATGGTTGAATCGATCGAACAACAGAAAACTGTGGACGAGGTGTTTACAACAGCACAAGCCCCCGCATCCGGCGCAGGCGCTGCTGCGGCCATAGCGCAACAACACCCCCCTGCGGACCCGCAAGCGCCACGGGCCGCCGTTACGCCGAAGGTCGAACCCGCGCCGCAGCCCGCTGCAGTTGCAAAGGCTCCGATCCAGCAGACCGCGGAAAATAATTCAACTAAAACATCTGCGGTCAACCAAAAAGATGCGGTCCATCCCACCGTGAAGCCGGCAGAGCCAGCGCATGTTGATACAGCAACCAAAGTAGCTACTCCAGCCCCTGCGGCACGGGTCGAGTCCACCGGGAAATCGACTGTGGAAAGTTCTGTGCCCTTGCCAGAAACCCAACCCACCATTACTCCAGCCCCCGCTAAAGTACCAATCGCCCCAACGCCTGCCACAGCAGCTATGGGGCAACCCGCTGCTCCCCCATCCACACCCCCCAACAAAATGTGGAAAACATTTCTTACTCCCCATGGGTTAGAGGGTGGCAATGGTGGTGGTGATTCAGCACTCCCGACTGGTTCTACGACTGATAAGATTATCCCACTCACCGAGCACCCAAATCTTGAGCGTCGCCCAACACAACAACCCGCAACACCCGCCATACAACAAGAGGCCCCACCGGTCCCCCAAAAAACCGACATCCCCCTTGGTGGGAGCAAACAACTCCATCAAGACCCATTCCTTGAATCCCGCAATGCAACGCCCCCCCCTCCCCGTGAGGGTGTTGCACGAGCCTATTCTGGCATATCCGCCAGCCGTGCTTATGGACGGATGGGCACAGTACCATTCCGTGTTGGAAGTTCTGGGGGCCTCCACCAGTCACCATGGGAGGTGGGAGAAAAACGCATTCTTGAGGGAATGCGTCAAAACCCATACCAGGAGGGAACTAATGACATCCGCAAGGACATGTTGAAGGCGATGCGCGACAATACGAACGCTGCAGAACAAATTTTCCATGACCCCAGCACTGGTCATTACAGCGCGACCTCTCCCCGCCGGTTAGCGCAAACACTGTTCGATAAGGATTTACAAACAGAGCATAATATCGGCCCCCGTGAACTGGACAACATTAAGGGGAATCTCCGCTACCTGATTGAGGGGAAAAACATTGTCCGCGGTGGCACTCGTATGATCGGCCACGAAGAGTTTTGTAAGGCTATTGATATTACCCACCCCGGACACAAGCAATGGGGTGCCGCTATTTCCAACGAAACAGAGTGGAAAAACATTGTACAAAAGCTTGTTGCTCTCGGCCGCACGGCAGACCATCAGCAGAATCTTCCACCATCCGAAGGCGCTCACACCCACCCCTCTGAACACCAAGCCCCCCCACCCACAAAAATAACCGCCCCGGACAACCTCCCCCTTGAGCCCCAACGCAAAGGGACGCTCGAAGAACTCGCAGATACCACAGCCAGCGCCCACCACCCCGACTATGACGCGACACAGGAAATCCTACAGAACAATACGCTCTCGAGTAATGAAAAGTTCCGCGCAATCACCCGACTCCTTCGCGATCACGGCCGGAGCGGGACAGAACGATTCCTCATCCCTCTTCACGGCACCAACGCAACGGAACAAAACTCTATTATCTTCACTAAACTCCATGAAGGCCGCGGGATATTCGTACGGATGCCTGGGGAATCCTTTACGCGCCATCTCCTAACCCCCGAACGCGTCGCGATGATTGAGAAGTTGTTAAGAAAATAAACTCTAAAAAACACCGTCAGATTCTTGCCAAGTCCCACAGCGTGCGGAACACCGCTACGGCGGGGGTAGAATGACGGTGTTTTTATTTTTATTGCTTAATCGGCATAATAAGGTGGAGGTATTGCCGTTTTGCATCCACCCCGCGTAAGAGTACCGGGTTATTCTGTTGCGTCATTTCAAATTTGACCATATCGCTCTTTGTCGCGTTAAGCCCGTCCAAGAGGAACCGGAAATTCAATGTAATGGAGTTATCACTACCCACAACCTGCGCACTAATCGCCGCATCATACTCGCCCACCTGTGTGTTTGCGGCTTTGACGCGCAATTCTTGCTTGCTGCTGGAGAATTCACAATGCACATCATTCATACCGCTGCGGCAGAACAAACTTGCCCCACGCACAAGGCCCACAAACTCTTTTGTTGAAACAGTGGTGGTGGTTGTGGTTTGTTGAGGGATGACTTGAGAATACTCCGGGTAACGCCCTTCGATAAGGCGGCTAATAATTTCACCGCCACCACATTGAATAGCGCATTGATTTTCACCAAACACCATTTTCAAAACCGTTTCATCACCCACGTGCCCCGCAAGGCGCTCAAGTTCTTGGAATGTCCGCTGTGGGATTATGCGTGTTTGTGTTTGTGAAACCGTTGACACTAATGCGACGTGGCGTTCGCTTAAACGGAAACTGTCGGTGGACGCAAGTGTTATTGTTGATTCTTCTGCGCGGACAAAAATCCCATGGATCTCCGGCCGCGACTCGTCGCTGGCAACAGAAAACAACACTTGCCCGAGCGCATCCACAAGTTCTTTAAGTGCGCAAATCACCTCCACACCACTCGATACCGTGGGGATAACAGGGAACTCTTCCGCCAAAACTCCCCGTAAGCTAGTTTTTGCGTTCGCGCAGGTAATGTGGAGCGTCGCCCCATCAGTCCAACAATCTATTCGTTCGTTGGGAAGGGTGTTCACAATCTCCAAAAATACTCTTGCGGGGACGGTTATCTCTCCACCATCATCCACTTTGCCGCGCACTGAAAACCGCACACCAATTTCAAGGTTGGTTGTAGAAAACTCCAACGATCCTTGCTGCGCGGCGATCCGAACATTTTGTAAAATCGGCAATGTAAGGTTTTTTGAAGCGATGGATGTGACAACGGAGAGCGCTGTCGCAAGATGTTCTTTAAGAATGGAGAATTTCATATTCGTATATTATTGATTTATTAGTTTATTGATGTGTGGCGACAATAAAGTAATAAACAAATACATTAATAAACCATACTCACCGATCGTATCTTACTAAATTAAAATAGTAAATCAATAATAGTAGTAGGGGTGTGGATATGTGTGGATAACTTAATTCCATTGCTTTATAAAGGTATTATATCTGTTTATAACCACCTGTGAATAGTTGTGTGGATAATAAAACTTTTGTGGATACCATATAGCGATAATAAAAAAGTGTGGATGGTTGGGTTACTATCCCCATCATCCACACAGTATTTCCACAACACCATTCACAAGTTATCCCGATAGCGCCAACGAGTAAAGCCGTTGTTTTATTAGTTCGATATCTGTTCGTATTTTTTCGTTATCTTGTACCTCACGACTGATTTTTTCAAAAGCATGGATTGCGGTGGTGTGATCCCGTCCACCCACTTCTTGGCCAATGGTCGGGAATGAGCTCTTTATCTCTTGGCGCATGAGGTACATCATGATTTGCCGCGGGAGCGCCAACCTCTTCATGCGGCTCTTCCCAAGCAAATCATCCATTGTCAGGTCGTAATATGTTGCCACTGTAGACATGAGATTACGTATATTCAAGGGTTGTGCCCCGGTGCCCCCCACCCGTTGGTGGGCGTTTGACGTGAGGCTTGAGAGGATGGACCGGACATTCTCCATGTTGAGCTCTGTGTGGTTGAGGTCGCGATACGCCACAAGCCGGTTGAGGGCACCCTCCAACTCACGAATATTATTTTGGATTGTTTGGGAGATGTAGGTAAGGATTGTGTGGTCCAACCGAATACCGTGCTCCAAACACTTTGTTTCGAGGATGGCAATCCTTGTTTCCAGATCCGGTTGTGAGATATCGGCGATCATCCCCCACTCAAACCGAGAAAGGAGGCGCGCCTCCAAGGCAGCAATCGCTTTGGGTGGGCGATCCGAACTAATCACAATTTGCCGATTTTCACGGTGAAGTTCGTTAAACGTGTGGAAAAACGCATCTTGAGTCCCCTCTTTCCCGGTTAAAAATTGAATATCATCAACCATCAAGATATCGAGCCCACGATACAAGTCATTAAATTCCTTCCCTCGACCATTGCGGATACAATGGATATAGTCATTTGTAAAACGCTCACAAGTTACATAGAGTGTTTTTAAGTTCGGGTTTTGTTCACCTGCCTTGTTCCCTAATGCATGCAAAAGGTGAGTTTTCCCCAATCCGACGCCACCATAAATAAAGAGTGGGTTGTATGTTTTCCCAGGGTTGGTGGCCACAGAAAGGCAGGCAGCGTGGGCAAGTTCATTGGCTTTGCCCACAATATAGCTATCGAATGTATATTTTTTATTGATTCCATTGGGCAAATTTTCAAAACGCGAGTTGCTTAATGACCCAATAATCGGCGCAGGTTGTTGGAACGCCGCAATAGTTTTGGGCGCTAACCCCATACTTGCTGTTTCGTGGACCCCTCCACGGACAACCTCGATTTTATAGATGATTTCCTTAACATGCTCTTGGGTAATGTTAGAAATTGCCTTGATAATCGCTGGGTGATACTTTTTTTCAAGCCAGGCTTGCGTAAAGGCATTGGGAACGCGAATCACCACCCGTGCATCCTCGTACGAAGCAATAGAAGTGTCTTTAAACCAGGTACTAAAATTGGCACGGCTCACAAGCAGTTCTAGTTCCGCTAATGCCGCTTGCCACAATTGAGCATGATTCATCATAAAAGTGCAACGAAAAACACCACCAGGTTCCTTAGGCGATTTTGGAAGGGTTTACCGTGGTGATGAAGGAGAAGGACAACACGGTCAACATATTTACGATGATCGTGTGAGAAGTTGAATTGAGGATATTGTCATCATAGCACACTTGTGGATATGTCAACAATCAATGGAATAAGGGGAAACTTCCTACTGTTTATAAGCTGTGGATGAGTTGGGGATAACATTCGTATCTTTTGACGAAAAAGCACGAATAGTATAAAGTATCTACCATAATGCCATTGATAATTTATTCGTTTATTGATTTATTGGTTTATTACATTGCGCCGCTGCCGGGTTTTTCAATAAATCAATAAACTAATTAATTAATTAACTCCCGTATGCCCAAACGCACCTATCAACCCAAAAAACGACGACGCGCCCGTAGGCACGGGTTTCGACTCCGAATGCGTACCAGCAATGGTCGCACGGTGCTCGCACGCCGCCGTCAAAAAGGACGCCGCTCGCTAACAGTCTCGGGACGATAACATCAGCCATGCTGCTCCAGCGCCTTCAACAATCTCGAGAAATCGAATCCCTCTATCGGAGCGCCGGGCGAATGACCAGCGCACACCTCCGACTTTTTTGGCGTAGTACGCGGCTAGGAGCGGATCGTCTCGCGATCGTCATCTCGACAAAGGTTTCAAAAAAATCAACTCGCCGGAATCGATTCCGAAGGATCACTCGAGAATACATCCGTGCCAATCATGTTGCCCAGCACAGCGATCGTGTGGGCCACGACCTCCTTATTGTCTTTCGCTCTGCTCCCAACATCGAACAAGAGGTATTGGAAGAGTGCGGCTCATTGCTTTCGCGCGCCTTTGGACGCCCTGCCAGCGTATGATTTCGAGAATTGCCCAGAACCTATTGCGTTGGTACCAGCGATTCCTCTCGTGGGACCATCGATGGCGGTTTGTGTTCGCCGGAACGCGTATGTGCCGGTATTATCCATCCTGTTCCGATTATACCCTCCAATCCATTCAATGCTTTGGCGTGGTGCGGGGGCTCCTGTTGGGAGCGCGCAGGCTCTCGCGTTGTACGCCGTTGAGCCGCGGAGGAGTTGATGACATCCCACTCGTATAATTAATAGTAAATCCAGTAAGCTAGTGAAGCCAGCCACGAAGTTCTATGAAAAATTTTTTTAATGCCATTTTATATCAGCCACTCTTCAATCTCCTCATCGCGCTCACGAATTTTGCGGGAGGGAATATTGGGTGGGGAATTGTCCTTATTACAATTGGTATTCGCGCACTGTTGTACCCCTTAACCCAACAATCGTTGCTGGCTCAACGCTCAATGCAAAAATTGCAACCAGCGATAGCTGCGCTCAAAGAGAAGCATAAGGGGGATAAGGAAAGATTTTCTCGTGAGCTCATGACGCTGTATCAGCACCACAAAGTTAACCCATTTTCTTCGTGTCTGACCGTTCTGGTCCAACTACCGATCCTTTGGGCGTTATATCAAGTCTTGAACGAGGGGATTGCAAACCAAGGGACTTCGTCGGCGCTGCTGTATTCATTTGTCAGCGCGCCCACGCAAATTTCATCATGGTTTTTGGGGGTGGACCTTTCAAAACCCAGCATCATTATCGCCGCGATTGCGGGAGTGTTCCAATACCTCCAAGCAAGGACGCTGCCCAAGCCGCCGATTGGGACACAACCCAGTGACGGCGCTAAAGATGAACAGATGATGTCTATCATGAATAAACAGATGATGTATGTCTTCCCAATTGTCACCGTGATCATTGGAATGCGGATTTCATCCGGGCTCACGCTCTATTGGGCGCTTTCTACCGCGCTGCTGTACCTCCAACAGATAGCGGTACTCAAGAAACAAACAAGCGAGATATGAATATCCTCCAGAGCAAGTTGCTACATCTACCGGTCCAGACACAATCCGGCCAGGTGATTGGGCGCGTGGTTGATTGGAGTATTGATGTTCAAACTCAAACAGTCACAGAATATTTAGTGCGCCCCTTCCCGTACATTCCACTCGTATCTGTTGATCGCACCATCGCTCGCGCTTCCGTTATTGACATTACCGCCGATGCAATGATCGTCGACGATGGAGCAGTGCCTGTTACAAAGGGCATTGCACCAACTCCTGCCGTTGATTAACAACCACGCATCAATATCAGACACCGGTTCGTTTTAGGAGGCGAGAAATTAAAAACCCCCGGAATCCATCGGGGGTTTTATGACCAAAAAACTTCATTAGGGCGTTTGCGCTCCATGAGCTTTTGGTTGAGCGCAATCGTTGATCGAATAGATGGCCGTAACGCCCCAGTGATCACGCGAATTTTTTTGTTCGACCCCTCAATCGTAATAGGCGAGGAGGCAATCACGCGATGTTCATCAATATACAAGTCCAAGCGCTCTTTTGATCGAATGACAAATCGGTGGTTTGAGAAGACGCTTTCGCTGCCCGGATGCAACGCAGGCAGCGCTCGCCCCTCGATCCGCATTGTCATTTTAAGCGCCGGGACCACCGTCCCGGTATCTTCATACGGGTTATTGCGTACCCGGATACTCAATGTCTTGTTTTCTCTTGGCTGAACCGTGAATGCTCCATCACATTGGATAGAAAATTTGCCTTCGCAATGGACATTCACGAGAAAAAATCTATTATTAATTTTTCCTAATCGTAGGATTCGTACCATCCGATACGAAAGAATATTGCACGCATCCACTCCTGCAGGAATAGAAAGCAATTTCGCGATGTCATGACTCTCTCCTCCCACAGGGATAATGCCAAGAATGACGGGGGAGTTCATGGTTGCCAACAGTGCAACGAGGCGTTCCACGAGCGAGTCGTCGCCCACGGCGACAATCGTTGTTGATCCTCGACTCTGCTCTTGTTCGAGGACATCACGAAGATTTTTCAGCGGCGTGATTCGGCAAATATTGCCGTGAATTTCTAAGTCATTCAAGCGGGTTTCAATCGCTGCCAGCATGCGCTGATAACGGGGGTTGGCGAGATACGTGTCGTACAGATAGCTGTACATACCGTGATTGCCGACGCCAATTGTTAAGCCGTTTCTTCCTCATCCTCTTTTGAGCTTTTCATTTCTGATTTTGATGGAGAGCGCAACTCCTTCGCCTTTGCATCGCTCAACATCTCTACTTTTCCATGGACCATGCCGCCTTCCGCAATAATAATTGTTTTGGTTTCAACGTCCCCGACAATGGTGGCGCTTTGCGTGAGTTCTAAGCGGTCCTTAATCTTGAGGTTGCCCGAGATCGTTCCGCTCACAAATGCGGACTGCGCTTTTACATTGGCAAAAATTTTTGCTCCGGAGCCGATCCGCAAGTGTTGATCTGTTTTGATGCTCCCGTATACTTCGCCCTCAACGGTAATATTACCCCGAGACCCCACCTCCCCCTCCACGCGTACTCCTGGGGCAATGATCGTCTCGATACTATCCGTTGAACCGACTGGTATTGGCGTCCCGTTCTTCTGGAAAATGGCCATAGGAGAGAGGATTTGAATGAAAATAACCAATGATAGAGCACAAGCATTGTACCCATGACACCCCGGTCTGTCAAAAACCCTTTTCATTCAATCGTAATCATGATATCCTGGCATCACTGCTTGTAGAGAATTTTCCCCGAGTCAGTAGCAGAGCCCTCATAGTTCAATGGATAGAACGGTCCCGTCCTAAGGGACAAATCTGGGTTCAACTCCTGGTGAGGGCAGAAAATAATATATTATAACATGAAATTGACAAATTTAGATAAAAAGTGTTATAAATGCGTATTGATTACAAAATCGGATGAAAAATTGTTCCACGTGGAACAATTTAAAGCGCGCCTGCCAGCTTTGGCCTTCGGGCCTATGGTCCAGTGGTAGAACATCGCATTCGCATTGAGCATTATTCAGGTCAAGGCCTTGGGCCTATAGTACAGTGGTAGTACGCCGCATTCGCATTGCGGAGGCGGCAGTTCGATTCTGCCTAGGTCCAAGGCCTTGATCAGAGGGTTCTCAGCCAAGGGCTGATCCGCCTCTGGCGGAGATTCTGCCTAGGTCCAATGGCGAAGGTAGGAAGGTTATCCATTGTTAGTCCACAGCTTATCCACCTATATCCCCCATTGTCGGTTAGCGGATTTGTTGACTTTTGGGCAAGAACACTTAGAGGGATGGGTAGGGAATAGTGAGTAATCATAGAAAAATGTTTAAGAAGTCGAAATGATCTTGGAATTGTTTCTACCCCGCAGCAAATTGTTCCCTGCCTACCGGCAGGCAGGCAGGCATGTGGAACAATTTGTAGAAATTCATAGTCTATGGATTTTGAACCCAAGATGCCCACACCAGAAGACGAAATAAGGCAACTCTGGGATGATTACCTTGGTGTGTCAGATAAGGAGCGAGCTATTTTGAAGGAGTTTGAAGATCGGTTTGAACAATGTGATACTACAGAAGCCCACAGGGCTGCATTTAATGAATACGAGCAGCGGATCACGGCGGCGAGTGCAGCGACTACAGAGGCGTTCAAAAAATGGCAACAAGCAGTCCAAAAATTGATCAAATAAGAGCATACAACTCGTCAAATTGTTCCACGTGGAACAATTTATCGAAGTTATTAGAAAAAGGGGCCCTTAGCTCATTTGGTAGAGCGCTTCCATGGCATGGAAGAGGTAACCGGTTCGATCCCGGTAGGGTCCACCAAAAAGATTGTAAAACCGCCCCGATGTGCATCGGGGCGGTTTTTGAACAGAAGAAATGAAGAAATCCCAATAAATATTGCAAACGCATCGGTGATTTACGAAACCCACCATTTGTCATTCCCGACCCCGTATCATGTGCGGGGCAGGCTCTGATTGGCCACCGCCCGCGGGCGGAGTGACCCGAGGATGGCAAAAATGGAGTTCCGTAATTCAAAGCTCGGAAAGCGGTGTTTTATTACTCGAAAAGCACATCTTTAATTTTTTGAGCAATAACGCTCCAACTCAACGTATTATTAAGCATGCGTTTTTGGGTGAGCAACCCCTCACGAATAGCCGGGTCGCTCTCTACTTCAATCATCTTGTCCACTAACTCGACCCTCTTTTCCAAAAGAGCATGTCCTTCATCAAAATGGGTAATTTGCGTTAGAACCGAACTTTTTGCAAAGCTCTCCAATTTTTCCAATACTCGCTGGAGATCCTGCTTCAATTTTTCCGTTGGCACTGCTTCGAGATTATTCATCCCCTCTGTCATAGAAATGGAGTAAAAAATAAATGAGTTCACCTATGGTAAACATACACCGTCGATGGGATGCGCTGTCAAGAAAAAAAAAATTACAACGCACACCGACGATTGATCGTCATTCTGAAATGTTGACCCGAAGAGTCTCTTGGTGTGGCGCCTATCCACTCATCTCCATTGCTCAATTCTCAATCAGAATGTCCGAACGTGGAATTACCAAATAAATATCACCACAAGCACCTCTTGACAAAGTATTTTCTCATTCTCTATGTGGTGGTATAATAATATTTGTCACTACTATATATAGTGTAGTGTGCATAAGTGAGAGTAGTACAAACTGATCCGAATCTGAACATCGAATAGAACCAAATCTCGCGTGAATGTCATTAGGATTTATTTGGGCGTGATTCGGATCGATTCGTACTCATACCGTATGAAGTGTCCTGTCTGCGCTGCTGCTGATACCCGCGTGCTAGACTCTCGTGAAATCCACGACGGGCGGGCAATTCGTCGGCGACGAAATTGCCGGCGATGCATGTTCCGTTTTAGCACCTACGAAGAAATGGAACTCCTGGACATTATTGTGAAGAAGCGCGATGGGCACGAAGAAGAATATTCTCGAGAAAAATTGGAAGGCGGGATCCTGCGGTCGCTCGAAAAACTTCCAACTACGCCAGCAAAAGTAAACGGTCTCATTCATCGCATCGAGCGCGATATTGCGGTGAAAGCGAAAGTCGTTTCCCGAGAGGACGCCCCCCCACGGCGCGAAATAGAATCGAGAATTATCGGGGAAATTGTCATGAAAGCGCTCAAACGCTTTGATGCGGTTGCGTATCTGAGATTTGCTTCTGTCTACCAGTCATTCCAGGACTTAGGAGCGTTCCAAAAGGCATTATTAGAGCTTAATATAGGGAAAAAACAGAAAGTGGCTGCTCGTTAGGAAATAGGCATTAGCTTGTAGCTGGTAGGATGCCTACAAGCCACAAGCTAATCCCTACTTACCTTATTTTATGACCCCTTCTTCCCCTTCCGTTGGCCTCAAACAAAAGGAGGCAATGGCCGCAAAACCATCGTCCGAGTTTAACGATTTGCAAGCAGTGCTTGTGTCGGAATCGCTGCCTGCAGGGCTCCAATTCCAGCGTGTATTGACTCGTCTGGGCCAACACCCGTTTGATTCTATTGCCTGGGAGAAGCGTACCGCTTCGATCACCGACATGAGCGGAAAAACGATTTTTGAACAGCATGATGTGGAAGTCCCCTCGTTTTGGAGCCAGAATGCCACTAACATTGTGGCCAGTAAATATTTTTATGGGGATTTGGAGAAAAACAAACGGGAAACATCGGCAAAACAACTTATTGACCGCGTGAGTCGAACGATTACCGATTGGGGCAAGCGATCGCGCTACTTTGCCAGCGATGACGATGGGGAAACGTTTTATGCAGAATTAACTTCGATCCTTATCAACCAATACGCGAGCTTCAACTCGCCGGTATGGTTTAACTGCGGCGTGCATCGTTATGATACAGGCTCCGGCGCCGGGCGATATTATTGGAGCCAACAAGAGCAGATGGTAAAGATGTCGGAAGACGACTATTCCCGCCCACAGTGTTCTGCCTGCTTTATCAACTCGGTGGATGACACCATGGATTCGATTTTGAGTTTGGCCAAGACGGAAGGGATGTTGTTTAAATTCGGATCTGGGACCGGAACAAATTTTTCAACGATTCGATCGAGCAAAGAAAAGTTAAGCGGCGGCGGGACGGCATCGGGGCCGGTGAGTTTTATGAAAGGATTTGATGCGTTTGCCGGCGTTATCAAATCCGGAGGCAAAACACGGCGCGCGGCAAAGATGGTGATCTTGGATGTCGGGCACCCGGACATCATGGACTTTATTCAGTCAAAATCCAAAGAAGAAAAGAAGGCATGGTCACTGATTGATTCGGGATATAACGGAGCCATCGACGGCGAGGCGTATACTTCTGTGTTCTTCCAGAACGCCAATCATAGCGTGCGCGTCACAGACGAGTTTATGAATGCCGTGGAGCAAAATGGCACATGGTCGACCAAAGCCGTGAAGGGCGGGGCAGCGATGGAAACATTCCAAGCGCGCGAAGTGTTATGGAAAATCGCCGAGTCCACCTATATTTGCGGGGATCCCGGCATGCAATATGACACCACGATCAACAATTGGCACACGAGCATTAACACCGACCGAATCCATGCATCCAATCCTTGCTCGGAATACATGTACCTGAATGACAGCGCCTGCAACCTTGCGTCGATTAATTTGCTCAAGTTCAAACGCGGAGACGGATCATTCGACGCCGAGCTCTATAAGCATGCGATTGAGATTCTCATTACCGCTCAAGAGATTATTGTTGACAATGCCAGCTACCCCACGCCAAAGATCGCGGAAAATTCCTACAAATTCCGGCCATTGGGGTTAGGGTACGCCAATCTCGGGGCGTTGCTCATGGAACGCGGAGTTGCGTATGATTCTGATGAGGGCCGCGCGTGGTGCGGGGCACTGACCGCGATCATGACCGGCATTGCCAACCGTCAATCCGCATTGATGGCCAAACATGTGGGAACATTTGAAGGATACGCCGCGAATAAAGAACCATACATGCGCGTCATGCGACAGCACCGCAAGGCAGTAGACGCGATCAATCATGCGTTGATTCCATCAGACTTGAGCCGCGAGAGCGTGCGCGCGTGGGATGATGTGATTGACTTTACCGAGCGGTGGGGTTCGCGCAACGGGCAAGTCACGGTGATTGCGCCTACTGGGACGATCGCGTTTATGATGGATTGCGATACCACCGGCATTGAGCCGGATATTGCGCTGGTCAAATACAAAAAACTCGTGGGCGGCGGATACATGAAGATTGTCAACCGTACGGTCCCCAACGCGCTCAAGCACCTTGGCTACACGCCAGAACAAGTCCGATCGATTATTGAATTCATCGATCATAACGATACGATTGAAGGTGCGCCAGAGCTTAAGCCCGAACATTTGTCCGTCTTTGATTGCGCCTTTAAGCCCAAGAATGGGAGCCGCAGCATTCACCACCTGGGGCACATCCGCATGATGGCGGCTGCCCAGCCGTTTATTAGCGGCGCAATTTCTAAGACCGTGAACATGCCAGAGCATTCCACCATTGAAGAGATCATGGATGCTTATATCCAAGGCTGGAAAGCGGGCCTTAAGGCACTCGCGATCTACCGCGATGGTAGCAAGCGGACGCAGCCCTTAAATACCGGCAAAGAAGATGGCAGTAAAAAAGAGGGCGCAAAACAAGCAGAGCAATGGGTGGTGTTCCAACCGCAGCGCAAGAAACTCCCGGATGAACGCCAAGCGCTCACACACAAGTTCACGATCAGTGGGCATGAAGGGTACATCACGGTCGGGCTCTACGAAGACGGCCGGCCGGGGGAACTCTTCATTACGATGAGCAAAGAAGGATCAACGATTTCGGGAATCATGGATGCGTTTGCAACGAGCGTGAGTTTGAACCTGCAATATGGCGTACCGCTCCAAGTGTTGGTAGACAAATTCACGTACATGCGGTTTGAGCCAAGTGGGTTTACTGGCAATAAGCAAATCCCCATGGTTAAATCGATCATGGATTACATCTTCCGGTGGCTTGCGGTAAAATTTTTAAGCCCCGAAGAGGCCGCGCATGTGCATGCGATGATTGCGCAGAAAAATGAACAGCAGACGCTGCCAACCCCCAGCGAAGTGAACCCGTCTGCCGCCGCGCCTATGCCAATGGTGAGCGCCTCGGCCGAGGTTGCGCCGGTGGCGTCCACCGCTCAACCCACGCAAGCGCCGGTCAAGGTCGGCAATGGGCTCATATTCACCTTCCAGAACCAGCGCGACGCAGAGCTCTGCGCAGAATGCGGCAGTATGATGGTGAGAAACGGCGCGTGCTACAAGTGCATGGAATGCGGCAGCACCAGCGGGTGCTCGTAGGTCAGTGAATAAGAAACAGTGAACAACACCGCTCGGAGAAATCCGGGCGGCTTGCTTTTTGGAAAAATTTATGCTATAATGAGAGTAATTAAAAAACAAAAACAAATTATTATTAATGTTTTATTTCTATGCCAGAAGGGCCAAAACCGTGGGCGGAGTCGGTGGAACCCGCGAAGTTTATGGAGCAGAAAGGTTCTGAGAAACCTCCAGAGGCAAAGGGCGAAAAGGAAAAAGAATGGAAGGACGAGTTTACGCCAGCTCCAATGCTTCACCAAAAAGGTCCTGAACAAGGTTCAGACAAAGTGTAACAATACGAAACCGTCCCGATGACCATCGGGACGGTTTATTTATCCCCCAATATATGACCCCATCCGAGCTTCGTCGATACATTCAAGAACGAATGCGTACTCAAGTGAGTACAGAGACAATCGTCTCTGAGTTACTCGGCGCTGGATGGAAATTCGATCAGATCCAAGAAGCGCTGGCAGCAGCGTCGACGCCAACGCCAGCCATTCCCATCCCGATCCCGCGCCCACAGAATGCCCCCGCACACCACCCACAAGAGCGGAATGAACCCCCGCCGATTCCTCCCGCTTCTGCGGCTCCAGAGCATGCTTCTTCCTGGAATTGGTGGGAGGAGTTGTTTAGCGTGAAGGGATTGGTATACATCGGGCTAGTTGCGTTGTTGATTGGCGCAGGACTATTTCTCAAATTCGCTTTTGATAACAACTGGGTGCCGCCGGTAGCGCGCGTCGGATTGGGCGCGGTGGGGTCGTTCTGCCTTATGGCAATGGGCTCGCACTGGTCTGCGCGCTACAAGAATTACGGCCAGGCCCTCATTGGCGGAGGCAGTGCGCTCCTGTACCTCACGTTTTATGCGGCGTATGGGTTTTATCATCTTGTCGGCCTTGAAATTGCGTATATCCTGCTTTCCGCCTGCGTAGCGATCACGCTCGGGCTTTCGGCAATCCATCGCGCTATTGCGGTCGCCATTATCGGCAGCGTTGGCGCGTATTTGAGCCCGCTGCTGTTAAGCGGCGGGGATCTATTGTACTTCCCGTTATTCTATGGGTTAGCCGTACTGTGGGGGCTGCATCTTGTCATGCTGCGATATGGCTGGAAAGAATTGATTGTCGTGACCACCGTTGGATCTTTATTGCTCATTGGCTCCTGGCTTGATCGCTATACTACTGCCTTGTTTTGGCCGACTATGGTCACCATTGCGCTCTATGCCATCACGGTGGTTGCCAGTGCGATTACCTACAAATCATTCCAGCCACACGACGATAAGCAAGCTGATGGCGCAATGGCATTGAGTATCGCCATCAGCGCACTCCTCTACTACGCGGCGAGTTATGCCATGATCGAAGAAGTATACCCTGCCGCGACGGGCGCCTGGACATTTGCACTTTCCGCTGTGTTTGCGGTGGCCGCGATCGTTGCCCACTCATCCGCCGCCGTTGCCAGTTTGGTTGTTCGGGCGCTCCAACATCTAGCACTCTTTTTTGTCGCGATCGCGATCCCGGTCCAATTTGACCAGCACTGGGTAACGATGAGCTGGGCGATTGTGGGGACGTATGTGCTCTCGGTTGGGCTGATGCAACAAATGACTGGTGTGCGGATGTGGGGGCTGGGATTGCTTACGATGAGCGTGTTCCGGTTACTGTTTATTGATATCTTCGGGTTTGAAACAACGCAGTTCTTCTTTAATGAACTTACGTTGGTGGCGCTGTTGACTGTTGCTTCGACGAGCGCGTCCGCGTGGCTCTATAAAAAATTCCAAGGCCCGCGCTTGGATTGGGAGAATAGCGCGTCCGACGCACTGGAAGTGGTGAGCCATTGTACGTTGCTTTGGTTCTTCCTGCGGCAAGTGGATAATTACTTTACGTTGCGATCTGTGGATCGTGGGAGCGAACGATCTCTTTGGAGCGCGCGTGATTACCTCAAGTCGCTTTTGTTCATCCTCTATGGTATCGCGCTGGTGGTGCCCGGGATTGCTCTTAAAAAACGGAACCTTCGGATCTTGGCAAGCGCATTTTTTGCGATTGCAATCTTCAAAGTGTTCTTGTTTGACGCATTTTCACTAAGCCAAGGATATCGGATCGCATCGTTTTTAAGCCTTGGAGTGATCTTGCTGCTGGCCGCATTCTTCTACAATAAATATCGTTCCCACGTCCTTGGGTTCTTAGAGGCTTCTGATCGTTCGCCGATGCCACGATAGAGTCCAGTATCATCAAATCAAAAAGCATCTTGCGTGCTGGACGCAGATGCTTTTTGGTGCCGCTAGTTCAGTTTTTGGATGCGCGTTTCTTCTGCCGCGTATGTTATGCAGTCTTCGAGCGCTTCTCGCATCCCCTGGATGTCACTGCCTTGGTGCGCCATGTCAACAAGGAACTCAAAATCTTCCAGGATTTTTTTACTCTCGTACGCCTGCGGAAACAGTTTCAGGAAATCCTTTGTTTCTTTTTGATTTTTGGCCGGGACAGTAGCGTCGGTAATAAGCATGGCATACCCATCGATCGTGCGCACAAGCCGGATGCGAATGTTGTTCACCGTTGTGTCGAACCAATGGCTGCTCCACTGCTCCCGTTGGATGGTGGAGAAGTCTTCTGGCGCCGGGGTTTGAAAGGCGGTTGAAATAAATTTTCCGGGATCACGGACATGGTCGGGGATTTTTGATGTGACCCAGCCCCCCTCTTTAAGCGACACTGTTTCCTCTGGCCAATACGTCCCAACAATCGTCGTTGGATGTTGGGGATCATCTACGCCGGAGTAGATCATGTATAGTGGCGGATCGCCAGCGATGTTAATTTCGGTTCCTGGAAGAAGGCCATCAAAAAATTTTTTCCGCGTTTCCCATTCTGGCTGTTCTATTCTTGTAGCGTCCGTGCGTATCGGTTTGGGCAGTGTTTTCCGCAATTTTGCCAGCGACCCCTCCAGATGCGTGTGAAGGTTTGTTAAAAAGTCTATGTATGCTGTGATGTCGCCCTGCTGTGCATTACAACGCTGATACCACTGGGACAGGAGCTGTTGGGCGATGATCGGAGCTTGCTGCTGCCACGGGGCATCCGTTGTCTGCAGAGCAACCACGTCATCAATCGTCACGGAGACATCTTTGAGGTCCTCGATGCGATTAATCCGGAGAATATTGCCGGCGCGCGCTGCCGTCTGCCGATCCAATGTCCGGGAGCACTCTAAGATACTGCCGATAATAGTGATAAGGACCTCTCGTTGTTTTTCGATCAGCTGATGGGCACAGACACCGGCCGGCAGTGTTTGTTCTTGATCTGTACCAAAGTCATAATAGGGGATCAGGGATTTGTTCAACAGCAATTCCTGCATCCATTGTGGCGCAGGTATTCGTTCGTGCTGTTCTGCTTTTGGCCCCGATTCTCCAGCGGCTGGCCAACGGTTTTCGCGTGCTTGAGACATAGGGAAATGCTATCCATAGACTAGCAAAATAATGAGCATTGTTCCATCATCTGTACGGCACAATGGCCAATTGATCTCCCGCCTTGTTTCTTGTACACTGGGAGAGCACTTTATTTTTAGAAGCGGAATGTCGCGGGCATAAACGCGGATAAACGCTGGAATTATTATGGCAATTTCTTCAATAACGAGCGCACAATTCCAACAGGAGGTGCTCAATTCCCCGATACCCGTTCTCGTAGAATTCTACGCCACCTGGTGCGGCCCGTGCAAAATCATGGCGCCCGTGTTGGACGAAATCGCGCAAGCGGTGGCGGGCAAAGCCAAGGTCGTCAAGATCGATGTGGACCAAGAGCAGAAAATCGCTGGGCGATATCGCGTGATGAGCATACCGACCATGTTTGTTTTTAAAGAGGGCGCTGTTACTGCTCAATGGCGGGGCGTTCAATCAAAAGAGACGCTGATCCAAGCGCTGACCGCATAATGCTGTATGTCGATTATCGTCATTAAGGTAGGGACGAACGTGTTGATGGATTCAAAGGATCAATTAAGTCAAGACGTGATTAATTGTTACGCGCGTCAATCCAAACAATTGCTCGGAGCAGGGTATGCTCCGCTTTTTGTAAGCTCTGGCGCGGTCACGATTGGGCGGACGGCGGGGCTCAAACTCACCGATAAAAAAACGTTCGCTGCCGTTGGGCAGGTCCGACTGATGGAGGCGTATCGGAAGGCCTTCGTCGATGAGGGGCTGGACGTGGCGCAGTTAATTGTTTCACGGCCCGACCTCCATCGACGAGGACTCTTTGATGCCTTCCAACGATCGCTTACTGAACTCACAGAGGCGGGAATTATCCCGATTATTAATGAGAACGACGCTCTTACGAATGGGGAGCCGGAAGCGTTTGGTGAGAATGACATGTTGGCCGCAGTTGTCTCGATTGTTGTCAGGGCCCAATATCTTATTTACCTTACCGATCAATTTGGGCTGTACACCCAAGACCCACGCGAGAAAAACGGCCGCCGGCATTTAGTGTGCGACACGACCGACGTGGCAAAAGAGTTTTTTGAATATTGCTCGCACACCGTGTCGGCAAATAGCATGGGAGGCATGCTGACAAAATTGAAGGGAGCGCAGCTCGCCATCGCCGGAGGCGTGGAAACGTTCATTGCCAATGGGAAGATGTGCGTGGAGATCGATGATCTCTTGAGTTGCCGTGTGCCGGCCACTCGGTTTTATGCAAAGCGCGAGGCGGATAAAATTACTACGCATGAACGATGGATGCTATCGTGCAAAGAAAAGAGCGGTGTGATCGTGGTAGATGACGGCGCGATTGAAGCGATCAAAAAAGGCAATACGCTGTTGGCGGTTGGTGTGCGCAAGGTGCTGGGCGAATTTGAACACGGAGAAATCGTGGAGATTGTCGATAGCGATAGGCATGGCATTGGCTGCGGTATTGTCACTATGGATTCTCGGGACCTGGAGCTTAAGCTCGACCAGGGGTCGACCAATGACGTGGACGTGATCCATCGGGACCACCTTATTACGTATTAAATACAAAATCCGAAGCACGAAATCCGAAACAAATTCAAATCTACAAAATTTTAGAGCGTTTTGAGCTTTGGTATTCGATATTGTTTCGGATTTCGATATTCGAATTTCGGATGTATGAACATCGGCATCATCGGTTACGGCGTGATGGGCGAAGCAATTGCATCAGCATTAGTGCGACAGCATGGGTGCGAAGTAGTGGTTGTGTTTGACGTGGATCCAACCCGATGCGCGTGTGCACAGGAGAGCTCTGTAACGGTCATTGGCAGTATTGCCGCAATGTTGCCAAAGGTGGAAATTTTGGTCCTTGCGGTCAAACCGCAACAATATCATGTCCTCGCTTCAGAGATGAACGGTCATATCGGCCACCATCTCGTTATATCGATCATGGCTGGCATCAGCCTTGATCAACTCGAAGAACAGCTCGATACTTCTCGCGTTGTACGAACAATGCCGAATACCCCAGCGCAGATTGGTCAGGGGCTTACGGTGTGGATCGCATCGGGTGGTGTCACGCCGCAGGATAAACTTGAGACCGAGCAAATCCTTTCGGCATTTGGGAAACACCTTGAGCTTAAGAATGAAGATATGGTCAATGCCGCGACTGCAATTAGCGGCAGCGGCCCGGCGTATGTGTTTTTGCTCGCGCAAGCGCTGGAGGAGTCGGCGATCGCTCTTGGGTTTGATCGCGAGACCGCACGGTTGCTCGTCACGGAAACGTTACGGGGCAGCAGCGCTCTCTATTACGATCAGCGTCAAGTGGCACCCCAAGAACTTCGTCGTCGCGTTACATCACCAGGAGGGACCACCAACGCCGCTATGGAATCGTTAGGAGTCGAAAAATTTGTAGAATTGTGGAAGGCAGCAACACAGGCGGCGTATAAGAGGGCACAGGAGTTGAGTCAACGATAAATTTCTAATATCCAATTTCTAAAAAAATACCCAATGTTCAAATACTGAGTATTTCATTGACGTTTCATTGGAAATTTGGGATTGTCCGCCAGAGGCGGATCCGCCTTGGGCGGAGAAATCGGAAATTTTTGATCCTATGGATCTCCGTCAATATATTCTCGAGAAAACAGCCGCCGCTCAAGCCACCCTCCCGGTGATGGCCGCCTTGTCGACGGACGTAAAAAATAAGACGTTGATGGCAATGGCCGATGCGCTGGATGCTGGTTGTGCGTCGATTCTCCAAGCGAACCAAAAGGACCTGGCGATGCATCCCGATGCCACCGCTGCGCTGCGCAGGCGGTTGGCATTAAACGATGCCAACGTGAAATCGATCGCCCAGTCGCTTCGCGATATTGCTGCACTTCCCGATCCAGTAGGTTCGATCGAGTCGCTCGGGAAGCGTCCACTGGGGTTTGAGTTGCAACGCATGCGAGTGCCGATTGGGGTGATTGGCGCGATCTTTGAGTCGCGGCCAAATGTCGTGGTAGAAATTGCGGGGTTGATTTTGAAAAGCGGGAACGCCTGCGTGCTCCGGGGTGGGAAAGAAGCGCTCGAAACCAATAAGGCGATTGTTGCCGTGCTCCAGGGGGCGCTCCAATCCACCAAGGTGCCGCTGGTGTATCTCCAGTTTATCGATATTACTGATCACGATGCGGTGAAGGTATTATGCGAAGACCGTGATCACGTGCAATTGATGATCCCGCGCGGCGGGACTACGTTGATCGAAGCAGTGCGCGCTGCTGCCAAGATGCCGGTACTCTCCCATAACAAGGGGATTTGCCATGTGTATGTGGATGATGGCGCGGATTTGGACATGGCGCTCAAGATTTTGGTGAATGCTAAAGCGCAGAATCCGAGCGTATGCAACTCGGCAGAAACATTTTTGATTGCGGCATCGGTAGCGCCGAGGTTGCTTCCACCGTTGATCCAGCAACTAGACGAAAAACATGTGGAAGTGCGCGGGTGCGGACAAACTTGCAAGATTGTTCCACACGGAACAATCCCAGCGGCGGAAGAGGATTGGTCTACCGAATATCTCGACCTCATCGTCTCGGTGAAAGTCGTGGATAGTATTGATCAAGCGATTGCGCATATTGCCAAATATTCCACCCATCACTCGGATGCGATTGTCACGAATAATGCGGAGCATGCCGAACGGTTTGTGCGAGAGGTGGATAGCGCGGCAGTCCTTGTGAATGCCTCGACCCGGCTGGTTGATGGCGGTGTATTTGGTTTGGGAGCGGAAGTGGGTATTAGCACCGACCGCACCTACGACCGTGGGCCTATGGGAGTAGAGGCGCTCACGGTGCGAAAGTACGTGGTGCTTGGCAATGGGCAGATAAGAGAGTAATGTGTAAAAGATTTTATATGGCCTACGAAAAAAAAGACCTCCCGAAGAAATCTGACAGCCTTTCGGAATGGTACAACAAGATAGTGCTCTCGTCGGAGCTGGCGGATTACGGCCCAGCGAAAGGCACGATGATTTTTCGACCCTATGGCTATGCTATCTGGGAGTTGGTGCAAAAGGAAATGGATGCCATGATAAAAGATCGCGGCGTGGAGAATGCGTATTTCCCGATGTTCATTCCCGAAGGACTCTTGCACAAAGAACAAGAGCACGTAGAAGGATTTTCGCCCGAACTCGCCGTGGTTACCATTGGCGGCGGGGAGGAGCTCAAGGAAAAACTCGTGGTACGGCCCACCAGCGAAACCATCATGTACGATGCGTACAGCCGGTGGGTACATTCTTGGCGGGATCTGCCGATGTTGATTAACCAATGGAACAACGTGGTGCGGTGGGAAAAGCGCACGTACCTGTTTTTGCGCACCACGGAATTTTTGTGGCAAGAAGGGCATACCGCGCACGCTACGCACGAAGAAGCGCTCGAGACCGTGCACTGGGCCATGAATATGTATCAAAAAATTTATCGCGAACTTTTTGCACTGCCTGGTTACATCGGCCGTAAGTCTGAAAGCGAAAAATTTGCCGGCGCTGACATGACCCTTACCTACGAAACCTTGATGCCAGAAGGCAAGGCGTTGCAAAGTTGCACCAGCCATGATCTTGGCCAGAATTTTTCCAAGCCGTTCAACATCAATTTTCAGAACAAAGACGGACAGGCGGAATTTGTGTGGCAAACGAGCTGGGGGCTTTCGACGCGTTCGATCGGCGGGCTCATTATGGCTCATGGTGATGATCAGGGGCTCCGATTGCCCCCGAGACTCGCGCCGATCCAAGTGGTGGTGATTCCGGTGCGACCGGAGCCAGAGCTACTCGACTATGCGCGCGAGGTGGTTGCGACGCTGCAGAAGGCCGGGGTCAGAACCAAGCTGGATGATCGGGACAGCGAGACCATGGGATTTAAGATTAATAAATGGGAGTTGAAGGGGGTGCCGGTACGACTTGAGATTGGGAAAAGAGAAAGAGAAGGAAAAAATGTTATGTATGCCCGACGGGATACGGGGGCTAAGAATACTATCGCCGTTGACGATCTTGCTGTTGCCATTTTGAAACTCCTCGATGAGGTCCAGGCATCCCTTTTTGGGCAAGCAGAAAGATTTTTGCAAGACAACACGCATACAGCGGATAATTGGGAAGAATTCGTTACGATGATGGAAGGGGGGCGTGGGTTTGTTCGAGCCCGATGGTGTGAGCGAGCGCAATGCGAAGCGCACATTAAAGAAAAAACAAAAGCGACAACACGATGTTTACAGAATGATGCACTCCCTGAACAAGGGGGATGCATCCACTGCGGGCAGAAAGCAGAAAAGCGATGGACATTCGCTGTTGCGTACTAATAGTCATAACGTATCTATGGGACAACCGGACCGTTTGCCAGAGGAAGAGTTAACCTCAAAAACAGGCGTTGCGCCTATGGGACCGCCGATTTCTTTGGACGATGCGCGCCGTCGGCGTGACGCAGAGATTGCCGCCACAGCAAACGAATTCGTTGAAGACCTTACACTCACCGGTTCGTATCTTGAACTTTCGCTGGACCAAGAAGCATATCTTGTAACACTCGATGAAATCGCCGAAGCCCCCGAGAATCCGGAGGAGGGGCGTTCAAAAGAAGGTGTCAGCGAATATGAGCATGACCTGCTCATCGCAATCTCTGTGGCGCGCATGAACCAGGCGGATGCGTCGGAGGTTGCCAAGCAGGAACAACGGCAGCACCTGGATGATGTGTATCAGATTGTCACAGCGGCAGCGAAGATGGAAACATCGCCTGTCGACCTTAAGGGCGTTCAACGCAGGGCGCTCCTGCATGACTGCGGAAAACTTTGCCCCATGATGAAAAAGAACCAGAGCACGGGCGCCGTGGAAATCGTGTTGAGTGATGATCCAGCAAAGAAAGAAAAGAACATTCCAAAGAACAACCCTGATCTTTGGGGGCATAACGCCCACAGCGCCTTGGAGGCGGTCCGGGCGCTTCGGGAATTTTACCCCGCCTCTCCCACCGTCGAGGCCCTCTCTGTGGGCAAGGGGATCCTCACCCATTCTGACGATGAGTTCCCCGATGAGTTTGCTCTGATCAAGGGGAGGTTTGTAGAGCGTCGGAAGAACTATGACGTGTATAATGTATTTGGCACGCTGTTTGTCCGAAGTCGAGCAGAGCTCCAGAACCAAAAAAGCATAGAAGATAATATGTTCCATGCCGCTGACATGATTGTGGGAGTGGGCACCGGCAGTTACTCAAAGTATTTGGAGCAGCACGTCAACAATCCCAGTATTGTTGACGAAGATACCGAGACAATGAATGATCGCGGATGGACGCGTCTGCAGGCGGCAGTGCAAACATGTTTTGAGACGAGCGCAAATAATTTCTTCAAGGCCCCGCACGCGGTCACGCGGGAACACTTTGGCAAGGAGGCGTTGGCGGAAGCGGAGGCCTATCGCGAGTGGTTTCGACTGTATACTTCGAATATTGAGAGCCGGCAGCTCAACGATCACCCCCATGCGGCCGAAATCAAGAATGCCATCAACACGATTAATAATGGCGATTATTCAACCCCTGCTGGTCGAAAAGAGATCCCTGCAGCATATGTCTATTTATTATCGCAAGCGAAAGAGTACGCGCAGGCGACAAAAGAAAAGCTGAACCGTAAGGCAGAGGGGTTGTTCGCCCGGCAGTACTGCCAACAATTTGTCGAGGAGCACAGCGTGCTGTTAGATGACGAGCAGCAATATTGGTCGAACAAATTTACTGTCGATGCTGTACCAGCGACGGTAACGCCGGAGAAGGGAGAGGAAGAGCGAGCGATGCGCAAGCGAAAGAAGGAATGGAAACTCAAGAACATCGCGCGGCTCCAGCAAGCGATCAGAGAGGAAGCGTAGACTATGCGATTTTCCCCCGGCATCGGCATCGACGAAGTCGGCCGGGGCGCCTGGGCCGGCCCCTTTGTCGCATGTGCCTTGCAAGTGACGCGTGAGGAGTTCCGAGTGAAGGGTGTACGGGATTCAAAATTGCTGTCGCCAAGACAGCGGGAAGAACTCAGTGGAACCCTCCGAAAGATGCATCAGCACGGTATCGGGATCGTGAGCGTGGAAGAACTCGATTTGTTCGGCATGACGAAAGCACAGGCAATGGTATTTGAGCGGGCAATTGCGGCCCTCACTGTGTCGTCATCCTGGCCACGGCCCACCGCCAAGACGGGGCCGGCAAGATCCGATCGATCGCCGGATTCTGGCCCACCGCCAAGACGGGGCCGGCAAGCCAGAATGACAGTAATGATTGACGGTCTCCCAATCAAAACTCACCCCGAGTGGTTTTCCGTTATCGACGGCGATCAGAAGATCTACTCCATCGCCGCCGCTTCCATCATTGCCAAGGTGGCGCGCGACCAAATGATGCTGGAGCTGCACGAACAAGAAAGCCGGTATCGATTTGATCTGCACAAGGGGTATGGTACACAGCTGCATCAGCAGAAATTGGAAGAATATGGACCTTCTGTGCATCATCGGAGGTTGTTCGAACCCATCCGGAAGTTGTATACTAGTGAGTAGGTTGTAGTGAGTAGGTATAACGATGCGTCGCGCTATTACTACTGATTACCAACTCCCATTACTCCCTATGCTCAGCGCCTTGTACGAGACCGCCGGCGGAACGCGCCTGCTTGACCCCGAATTTATCCTTGCCCAGCTCGATGTTGAAGTAGACCAGCATATTGGCGAGTTTGGATGCGGCGGTGGCGGCCATTTTACCTTTCCGCTCGCTCGCCGTGTCGGTCGGGGTGGAATGGTGTATGCCGTAGACGTTGTCCCTGACGTGCTCGAAAGCCTCCGCCGACGCGCTCGAGTCGAAAATCTCCCCCAGATCCAAGTGATCCATTCCAATCTCGAAGTGATTGGGGCCGCTGCGATCCCGGAAGAGTCGATTGATCGCGTGTTGTGTGTCAATATCCTTTTTCAGAACATTCACCACGATCATATTTTTAAAGAAGCACAGCGGTTGCTCAAGGTCAGTGGGAAATTATTGGTTGTGGACTGGAGGCAAGAAACCGGGCCGGTGGGTCCGCCCCTCGCTCGCCGCGTGAACCTCGAACAATTAAAGGCCGTGGCTTCAACCATTGGGCTGCATTTTGAAAGTGAATTTTCGGCCAGCGTTTGGCATTTTGGCGCGTTGTTTAGCAGACAATAACATTCTATGTCTACACTCCTCCAGTGGCTTAACTTTATTCAACCCGCGACGGAGTCCCCGGTCATCCGTACCGCCATGGCGGTCGCTGTCCTGTTGGTTGCGATCGGCTTGTTCCTCCCCCCGATCGTCAAACGCCGCAGCAGCCGGTGGATGATGGAATGGGCAAGCGAAGTGCGCATGAATGCATTTTCTGTCGGTGTTGCCGGACTGTTGCTCACGTGGCTTTCGGGGCAGCGCGTTGTCGTCCTTGGCGCACGCGCATGGTACGTGTTGTTGGCACTTCTTGTGGTATGGCGCGCATACACCCTTTGGGGACGGTATAAACATTGGGGTGCAAAAGAGAAGGATGAGTACCGCCGGCTCCAGCAGCTGAAGTACATACCCGGCAGATAGCATAATGCGAATATGCGAATGAATGCCAATACAGCAAATTTGGTATTCGTAGTATTCGAATGAATTTGTAAATTGGCATTATGTTTTATGCGTAATGCGCGTCAGAAGCGCGGCGATTGGGGCGAAGGCGTTGCACGCGGATATTTAGAAACAAAGGGGTACACCATTTTGGGCAGCAATATTCGATCTCCCTTCGGGGAGATCGATGTTGTTTGTGCGCTTGAATCAGAGTTAGTCATCGTTGAAGTGAAGACTCGCAATTCCACTCACTATGGGTACCCCGAAGAAGCCGTGACCGCCCATAAGCAACACAAACTCCGTCAGCTCGCGCAATGGTACTGGAATGTCCATCCGCAATATCGCACGGTCCGCATAGACGTGATCGCCATATTGGTGGAGCCCAGCGGAGAGTCCCACATAGAACACATCCCGAACGCTGTATAAATTTGTGGTTGACAGAGAATCTGAGGTTTGCTAGTCTTGGATTATGATAGATGGATTCCATAAGAATCTGTCTTTTTTGTTTGATAAAAGTACATGACATACTTATGGCCCTCAATCCATTACTGCAGGCGATTGATACCGTCTGCGAGGAAAAAAAGATTTCAAAAGAAGTGGTGCTGCAGACGCTGGAAGCGGCCCTTGCCGCGGCGTACCGTAAAGATTACGGTCAGCCGAATCAAAACATTAAGGTGGAGTTCCATCCCGAGACTGGTGAAATGCGCGTGTTCGATGTAAAGACCGTTATGGAAAAGCCGCCGGAGGAAGAGATGGCAGAGAGTGAATTAAGTAAATCGAGCCCGAACGATGTCGGCGTGATGAGCGCGCCTTCTGGTACGGTTTTGGAAGGGGGTTCTGATGCAACGACAGAACTTATTGAAGAGAAGCCACGGTTCCATCCGCGTCTGAACCTCACGCTCGAAGAGGCGCAAGCGGTCAAGTCGGATGCCCAACTCGGCGATGAAATCCGCACTGAACTTGAGGTGCCTTCGAGCTTTGGTCGTATGGCTGCGCAAACGGCCAAGCAGGTGATTATGCAAAAGTTGCGCGAAGCAGAACGCAACGTCCTCTATCAAGACTTTAAAGACAAAGAACATACTGTTGTCACCGGGTTGATCCAACGACGCGAGGGACGTTTAGTGCTGGTAGATTTCGGGCGCATCGTTGGGATCATGGTACCCGAGGGGCAGGCACCGCACGAGCAATACCATATCGGCGACCGCGTAAAAGTGTATGTCGAATCGGTGGAGCTCAAAGCGCGCGGGCCCGAGGTGGTTGTGAGCCGGACCTCTCCGGAACTTGTTCGGTACCTGTTTACCGTTGAAATCCCCGAGATCCAACACCAGCATATCGAAATTATGGGTATTGCCCGCGAGGCCGGGTCGCGCGTGAAGGTCGCGGTGCGATCGTTGGAAAGCAACATCGATCCGGTGGGCTCTTGCGTGGGGCAGCGCGGCGCGCGTGTACAAGCAATCATTGCAGAGCTCAAGGGCGAGAAAATCGATATTATCGAATGGAAAGAAGACCCTGTTGCGTATCTCCAGGCCGCATTGTCACCGGCAAAGGTAGCGGACATCCAACTCCATGAAGAATCCAAGACAGCGACGGTCCAGGTGCCGGAGGATCAACTTTCGTTAGCCATCGGCCGCAACGGCCAAAACGTCCGCCTCGCATCAAAACTTACCGGCTGGAATGTGGATATCCGTAAAAACGAAAATTCGCAAGAGAACATGAACACCGCCAACAGCGACCTGCCTACCGATCAGGCAGGGGCGAATACCACGAATATTGAAGAAGCATCAACCCCGAAAACCGGAGAAGCAGAAGCCACCAAGACCGAAACTCCAGAAGAAGCCTCTTAATTTTTTATTGATGTAGTTAGTTTGTTTATTGGTTTATTGTTGCGGCAATAAATTAGTAAATCACTTAACTAATACATCATTCTATGATGTCCATCCTCACGTTTGCTCTGTTGAGTTCGGTCGCGAGCATTGTCATGAGCGGGATTCTCTTTAAGCAAGTCCTCTCTCAACCCAAGGGCGACAAGGCAATGCAAGAGATTGCCAGCGCCATCCAAGCTGGCGCACGGGGGTACATGACGCGGCAATATAAGAGTGTTGCCATGATTGCGATTGTCCTCGCACTGCTCCTCGGTCTCTTTTTAGAATGGTCCACAGCACTTGGCTTTTTGGTGGGCGCGGCATTATCGGCTCTCGCCGGAATCCTGGGCATGTCTATTGCCGTGCGAGCAAATGTGCGGACTGCCGAGGCGGCCAAGAAAGGATTAAATCCAGCATTAAGCCTGGCAACGAAAGGGGGAGCGGCGACAGGACTCTTGGTGGCGGGGTTGGGGCTGCTTGGAGTAGTGGCGATGCGCTGGATGTCCCCGAATGAATTTGACGCATTGATTGGCTTGGGGTTTGGAGGGAGTCTTGTCTCGGTCTTTAGTCGATTAGGCGGCGGAATTTTTACGAAAGCTGCTGACGTGGGCGCTGATCTCGTCGGAAAGGTTGAGGCCGGTATTCCCGAAGACGACCCGCGTAACCCCGCGGTGATTGCCGACAATGTCGGCGACAATGTGGGCGATTGCGCTGGCATGGCTGCTGATTTGTTTGAGACCTATGTCGTTACTGTTGTCGCGGCAATGGTACTGGGGAAACTTTTATTCCCGTTTGCTGCGATCACGCAAGAGTTCCCGCTGTTGGTGGGCGGAGTATCATTGATTGCCTCCATGATTGGTACGCAGCTCATGCGCTCTGCAAAAAAAGAAACAATTATGCGCACGCTGTATCGCGGGCTGTATGGTACAGCCGCTATCGCGGTCGTTGCCTTATACCCACTTACTGTGCGTTTGTTAGGCGGCGTTGAGGGGCTCTCCCGGGCGTATGGCGCATTGCTCGTGGGCATTGTGGTCACTGCGCTGTTGTTCCTGCTCACCGATTACTATACTTCGACAAAATTTTCTCCCGTGCATAAGATTGCCAAGGCGAGCGAGACAGGTGCTGGCACCAACCTTATTGCCGGGCTCGCTCTGTCCATGCGGTCAACGGGATTGCCTGTTGTCGTGTTAGTGGCGGGCATTTTAATTGCCCAAGCCATGGCCGGATTATATGGCGTTGCGCTCGCGGCGGTGGCGATGCTCTCCCTTACCGGTGTCGTCGTTGCGATTGATGCGTATGGCCCCATTACCGATAATGCGGGCGGTATTGCGGAAATGGCGAATATGAGCGATGAAGTCCGGGCGATCACCGACCCGTTGGATGCGGTGGGCAATACAACAAAAGCAGTGACCAAAGGGTACGCCATCGGGTCGGCCGTGTTAGCCTCTCTTGTGTTGTTTGCCTCGTTCACCAACGAAATCGCGAGCCGCGGATCGCAGATGACGTTTGATCTTAGTTCTGCTCGTGTGCTGGCGGGATTATTTATCGGAGGGTTGCTACCATACCTGTTTGCCTCCTATGCGATGGAATCCGTCGGACGCGCCGCCGGAGTTGTTGTTTCGGCGGTTCGCGACCAGTTTAAACAGTTCCCCGGCATTATGGACCGCACGCAAAAGCCCGACTATGCCCAGACGGTGAGCATTGTGACCGCCGCGGCGTTGAAAGAAATGATCGTCCCCTCGTTATTGCCCGTGGTGGCTCCGATTTTGGTGGGCGCACTGTTGGGCGTGCAAGCACTGGGGGGGCTACTCGTTGGAACAATTATCACCGGTGTCTTTGTCGCGATTTCGATGACAACCGGCGGAGCCGCATGGGATAACGCCAAGAAATATATTGAAGCAGGCAACCATGGCGGCAAAAAATCTCCAGCGCATCAAGCGGCGGTGATCGGCGATACGGTCGGCGACCCGTACAAGGACACCGCGGGCCCTGCGATCAACCCCATGATCAAGATCGTCAACATTGTTGCATTACTGATTGTCGGATTATTGATATGAAGGTGAGGTCATCAGAAGTCGAAAAAGGCGTTTTGAGCATTACCATCGAGGTACCCGCCGAAGATCATCGATCGTACCTTGACTCAGCCGCCAAAGAAATATCCCAGCACCATCCGGTCCCTGGCTTTCGCCCCGGGAACGTCCCGTATGATGTGTTGGTCGGGCGCGTGGGAGCTCAAGCGATTTTGGAGCAGGCGGCAGAGGCGATGGTGAGCAGCACATACTCGAAGGCAATTGAGCAAGAAAAATTTGAAGTGGTGGGCGTCCCCCGCATACAAGTGGAGATGTTGGCCCCCGGGAACCCCTTCGTGTACACAGCGACCGTTCCATTGTTGCCGGAGGTGACAATCGTGGATCCCGCCACTGTTACTGTCTCGTCCCCCGCGGTTGAAGTGAGCGAATCGGACATCGATCGCGTGGTCGAAGACTTGCGAGAGATGCTCGCGACCGAGGCCGCAGTAAGCCGGCCGGCGACCGTAAGCGATCTCGTCATTGTTGACCTTTCGATGACGCAAGGCGGAGTTGCCGTCGATGGTGGGGCGGTCAAAGACCATAAAGTGTTTCTTGACAAAGAACATTACATCCCCGGCCTCACCAAGGAGCTTGTCGGCGCATCAGCCGGCGAAACCAAAACATTTACATTACCGTTCCCCGAGCAGCATTATCAAAAGAATCTTGCCGGCAAGAATGTGGATTTTAGCGTAACGATCAAGCAAGTATTTGAACGGGCAAAACCCGACGTTGATGATGCGTTTGCACAGAAGGTAGGTCAAAAAGATTTGTCTGCGTTACGGACGCTGCTCAAAGGCAACCTCACGACGGATCGGCAGAAAAAAGAAGATGACCGCCAGGAGCGAGAAATCATCGAACAAATGATTAAGAAATCAAAATTTACCGATATCCCCGAAGACTTGGTGACGCAAGAAGCCAATCGCATGATGGAAGAACTCGAACAGAATGTGAGCAAACAAGGAGGAGAATTTAATGAGTATCTTGCATCGATAAATAAGACACACGATCAAGTGTATCTTGATTTTGCGCCGCAGGCCCTAGAACGGGTCAAGGGCGCATTATTGTTGCGCGCGATTGCTCTGGAGCATGATATTTCGGCGACCGATGCAGAAATTGATGAATCCGTAAAAAAAGCGCAACAGGAATATCGCAATGACGCCGAAGTGCAAAAGAAGATACACTCTGCCGAAATGCGGGAACACGCCAGGGTGATGCTGCGTAACCGCAAAGCGATCGGTTGGATCAAACAGAACGTAAAACAAGCCCCAATATAGGGGCTTGTTTTTTTCTATATAATGTGGTATAATGTTGATAATGAGTTTTTCGTATTTGTCTTTGTAATTAAAATTAAACTCATATGCCAAGATTTAGAGAACAGCCAGCAGCGGGTAATCCCGTCGATCCAAAAGAGCGCGCTGCCCAGGAGCGAGCATTTGCGGCAGATGCAGTGCGATCCGACGTCTCTGTAGAAGCCGCACAGGCGGTCGTTACCCTCGTGAATGGGAGTGGAACGTTTACGAGTAAGATGAAAAGAGTTCATGAATTCATTGAGCAATTGAGAGCAGGATATCGCAATCATGCCAAGGAATATACTCCGGCTATCCAGGTTTTGCACGATGGATTGGAAAAGTGGCATGAGCAATTGAAGAAACAAGCCAGTGGCGATCCGATGATGAGGGTCGATGAAGTTGAACTGGGCAATGTAGTTGACGGGATGGAACTCTATATTAAAAAGGTCCCGCCCCAGCAGTCTTCGAGCCAAGAACCTCTCCCTCAAGCAGCATAATAGGTTCTACACTACGCACCCTGTTTACCGGTGAAACATCCGGTCGACAGGGTGTTTTGATTTTGGAGAGGTTTGGGTATACTGTATACGAGCGAGATAAGCAAGATAAGTAACATAAGCAAGATAAGCCCGATCGCCAGCAAGCTTAATTTACTTATCTTACTTTTCTCGCTTATCTTGCTCCGCAAATATGTTCTTCGGCGCTCACATCTCCGCTGCCGGGGGCTTGCACAATGCTCCAGAAAATTCCGCCAAGATTGGCGGAGAAGCGTTTCAGTTTTTCTCGCGGCCTCCGCAAGGCGGGCCGGCTCGCACACTCGACGACGAGGCGATTCGGCTGTTTCGCGAAGCGATGGAACAACACCGCCAGAAGGCGGCGTACATCCATGCGCCCTACTATGTAAATTTTGCTTCGAGCAATAATCGGACGCGGTACGGAACCATCGCCGTGGTCCGTGAAGAACTAGAACGCGGGAGTGTACTCGGCGTTAAAGCACTCATGACGCATCTTGGCAGCGCCAACGATCTCCTCAAAAGTGGGCTTTCTGCCGAAGCGGCGCAACAGCGAGGAATGCAAATGGTGATCGAAGGGGTGAAGAACATTTTGGACGGCTATACGGGGTCCTGCCAACTGTTGTTAGAAATCTCCGCCGGAGCAGGATTGATAATGGGCGACACCTTCGACGAAATTGCCGCAATCATCACCGGCGTGGAGGCGGGGACATCAAAGAAACTGAACCCTAAACCCTCTACCCTAAACCCTCGTCTGGGCGTGTGCTTCGACATCCAACACGCCTTTGCGTCGGGCTACGATATGCGCACAAAAGAAACCCAGAAAAAAGTGTTTGATGAGTTTGAGAAGAACATCGGCCTTGATCGCCTGGTCGTCTTCCATTGCAACGACTCCAAGGTGGAATTCGGCTCCCACGTGGACCGCCACGCGGACTTAGGTGATGGTTATATCGGTCTACCGGCTTTTGAAGCGATCGTCAAAAACAAAAAACTCCAGCATTGCGATTTAATTTTAGAAACACCGACAGAAGAGAAGCGACCTCGGGATATTGTGGTCCTCAAAAAATTTCGTAAGCCATCAATATGACAACTCTCTTTTTTCTCGTCGTAGGGTTTGCATTGCTTATCAAAGGAGCGGGTTGGCTCGTTGATGGAGCATCTTCCATTGCCAAACGGTTTGGCATTTCCGACTTAGCTGTTGGTCTCACGATTGTTGCGTTTGGCACATCAGCACCGGAGCTCATTGTTAACACCGTCGCGAGCATTTCCGGGAACACCGAAATCGCCATTGGCAATATTCTAGGTTCGAACATTGCCAACATCCTCCTCATTTTGGGCATTGCCGCGGTGATCTATCCACTGCGGGTTACGAAAGGGACGGTCTGGAAGGAAATCCCCTTTAGTCTTTTGGCGGTGTTGATGATTGCGGTGATGGCCAATGATCAGTGGATTGACGGCCTAGAATTTTCTGCGCTTACGCGCACGGATGGTATCGCTCTAATCGGATTTTTCGCGATCTTTTTGTTCTACACGTACGAGTTGGCGTTTGGCGGGCCACCATCAGAGCAAGGGCTTCCAGTGCGCCGCTTCGGATTGCTCCGATCCGTTTCAATGGTGGCAGGGGGATTGATGGTCCTTGTGGTCGGCGGGAAATGGGTGGTGGATTCTGCGGTAGAGATTGCCTCGAATCTTGGGGTCAGCGAGTCGTTGATTGGGCTGACGGTAGTTGCGGTCGGTACTTCGTTACCGGAGCTCGCTACTTCGGCTGTGGCGGCGTATAAGAGGAACGTCGATATTGCGGTCGGCAACGTCGTTGGTTCCAACATTTTTAACATCTTTTGGATTTTAGGAATGAGCAGCATCATACGGCCATTGCCATTCCAATCGCGCAGTAATATGGACATCGGCGTTGCCGTGCTCGCTACCCTTCTGCTATTTATTTTTCTGTTTGTGGGGAAGCGTCATATCATTGAACGATGGCAGGGAACGGGGTTTTTGACGGCGTATGTCCTCTACATCACTGTGTTGATTGTCCGCGGATAACCTATTATCCACTAGGAATCATAAGAGGGGTCTGATACTATAGTCGTCGTGCCGCATTCGCGGTACTTGCAGTATCCTCCATTATGAAACTCACCTTTTGCGGCGGGGCCGGGATTGTGACCGGCGCTAATTATCTTTTGGAAACTGGCACGACGAAGATTCTCGTGGACTGCGGGATGTTTCAAGGTGGGGCAGAAAACAAGGGTTGGAATCAAAAACCATTCCTGTATGACCCCAAGACGATCGACGCGGTCATCTTGACGCACGCGCATTTGGACCATGGTGGGCGATTGCCGCTGTTATACAAACAAGGGTACCGTGGGCCGATCTATGCCACGCCGCCCACGGCAGAGCTCGCCCAACTGGTCGTGGAGGATAGCGAAGAGATCATGACCACGCGAGCGCAGGAAGGAGGATCAGCGGCGCTCTATAGCCATGCGGACGTAGCCGGTGTTGGGCGCTTATGGAGGCTGATTGAATACAAGCAGCGCCAGAGTGTGGGCGATGTCCAGTTCCAATTGCGCAATGCCGGACACATTCTGGGGTCGTCCATGGTTGAAGTGTGGGCAGAGGGCAAGAAGCTCTTGTTTACGGGTGATTTGGGCAATGAATTATCCCCGTTGCTGCCTCCGGCCGATGTCATCGATCGCGCTGACTATGTGATCATCGAGTCGGCATATGGTGATCGCGTGCATGAGCCGGTCAAGGACCGAAAAGAACAACTTGAGCGCGCGATTGAGCATGTCGTGAAGCATCGCGGTGCATTGATTATTCCGTCGCTGGCGGTTGAACGAACCCAAGAGATTCTCTACGATTTAGACACCCTCGTCGAAGATGCTCGTGTGCCGCGCATCGCCGTCTATATCGATAGCCCCATGGCCGCAGCGGCAACCGAAATCTACCAACGGCACCACTCCTATTTGAGCGCGGAAGGACAAAATCAGATCCGTTTGGGCGACAATATTTTTGAATTCCCCGGGCTCAAGATCACGCGAACACGCGAGGAATCGAAAGCGATTAATTCTGCGCCCGCACCAAAGGTCATTATTGCGGGCAACGGGATGAGCACGGGCGGCCGCATTATTTATCACGAGCAATTGTATTTGCCAGACTCACAAAATATTCTCTTGCTCGTCTCCTATCAAGTTAATGGTACGAATGGACGCCAACTCCAGGAGGGGGCAACACATATTCGCATTGGAGAGAAAGATGTTCCGGTACGAGCAACAATATTACAAGCACTTGCGTATTCGGGACATGCGGATCATGATCAGCTCATGGCCTTTGTGCAGGATATCCAGCGGCCGATCCAACACATTTTTACAGTGCAAGGAGATGACGAGGCGGCGCATGTCTTAGCAACAAACATTCAAGACGAATTCGGCATTAATGCCAGTGTGCCGAAGATTGGAGAGGTTGTTGAATTATAATTTTCAATTTTAAATTTTCATTCAATTATCAATGATCCAATTTTCAATGTCGGTTCAGTTTCGATAATTGAATCAATGAAAATTCATTGGAAATTGTAAATTGAAAATTCGATTATGAGTCAAGATTCGATCCCTCAATCCTATCTCAAATACAAAATTTGCGTTTCCGGTTCTGCGGACACTACTTCAGCGGCCCCCGGTGCCTATGAAAAAACCGTCGAGGTGGGACGGGAAATTGTGCGCCAAGGCGGGATCCTCGTGAGCGGGGCCACGACCGGCGCGCCGTATTGGGCAGCAATAGGAGCCAAGCAGGAAGGTGGAATTTCTATTGGCATCTCGCCAGCGGCAACAGAATTAGCGCATGTCAAAAGCTACCGGCTCCCGACGGATTACTTTGACATGATCATTTACACTGGTTTTGATTACTCGGGCCGTAACCTCATTTTAACCAGAGCATCGGATGCGGTGATCACTGTGTGCGGTCGGATCGGAACGCTCAACGAATTTACGATTGCGTTTGAAGACAACAAGCCGCAAGGGATCCTTACGGGGACTGGTGGCATGGCAGACATGATCAAGGATATTGTTGAGCGTGCTCACAAGGGCAACGGGAAGGTTGTTTATGATAGTAACCCGAAACGGTTGGTGGCCAAAGTGATTGAGATGATCAAAAAAGAAAAGGTGGAAATAAAGGACGCGCAGAAGTATAGACGGAAAAATGGATCTGGTTAAGCAAGATAAGCGAGATAAGTAAAATAAGTAAATTAAGCTGTGGCGACGGCCGGGCTTATCTTGCTTAATTCACTTATCGTGCTCGTATGAAGATATTCATCGCCGCCGACCATGGTGGGTTCGCATTGAAAAAGCATTTGTCCCGCGTGTTGGAGAAACGGAAATATACTGTTGTTGACGTTGGTAATTCTGTGTATGATAAAGATGATGACTACCCGGATTACATTGCCAAAGCGGCTTTGGCGGTTTCGAAGCATCCGAACAGTTCCATGGCAATTGTTATTGGCGGTTCTGGTCAAGGCGAAGCGATCGTCGCCAATCGATTCCCTTCTGTTCGGGCGGCAGTGTTTTACGGGGGGCGTCCCGCAGTGAGTGCTGTTGATGTATCAGGGCGACGCAGCGCCGACCCCTATGAAATCCTCCGTTTGTCGCGCCAGCATAACAATGCTAATGTTTTATCGATCGGGGCGCGTTTTGTCACCAATAACCAAGCAGAGAAAGCCATTATGATCTGGCTTAAAACAGTATACCTCAAACAGAAGCGACATGAGCGCAGAATACGAAAGATCGAAAAAGTTTCCTAGAATCGAGAACCTCGCCTATGGTCACCATCATTCCCGCCGTCTTGCAACTCAATAAAGAAACGCTCGAATCGGAAATTGAACGGATGAGCATGATTTCGCCGTTTTTACACATTGACGTTACCGGTGCGCTGGTGGATGGAGAAGCAGTCACGTTTGACGCCGGCGCCCTGGAAGAAGTTCTTTCTAATGATATATTGGGCTTGCAATATCAGGTGCATTTTATGCTCACACCCGATGAGTTGCGGCAGTGGATCCCCCCGCTGCTCGATTGCGATACGGTGAGCGCCATGATCATTCATCATGAAATTGGCTCAGCAGAAGTACTTTCCTTTGCCGAAATGGTTCGATCGAACAATAAATCCGTTATTGTTGCAATAAATCCTGATACTGCCGTCGATGTTGTTGATGAGTACATCGGCCAGGTTGACGGAGTGATGGTTATGGGGGTTGTGCCGGGCGCACAAGGGAATCCCTTCGAAGCAAGTACATTTGATCGCGTGGCAGAATTGCACCGGAAGTTTCCGCAATTAAGTATTACGGTCGACGGGGCCGTCAGTCTCGAAGATGAACGTGCTCAAAAGCTGGCAAAATCCGGCGCCGAATCACTCGTCGTTGGTTCCAAGATCCGTGATGCCCGCGACCCGCAGGCGGTGTATGATGCGTTCGCCGCCGCCGTTAACCAGTAAATTATGCAAAGCCATACTTCTCGCGATACATTTCTCTACCTGCTGCAATTTGTGGTATTGGCGATCGCTTCCACGGCGCTCGGCAATGTTTGGTTTGCCCTCATTAACCGGTGGACCGCATCGCCGGCGGGAGTGGGGGAAGTGTTCTACCCGCAGGCGATCACCGGGGGATTGTCGGCACTCGTCGTGGCCGCCCCGGTGTATCTGGGCCTCTCCTGGTGGATTCGTCGATCGTTTACCAATCAAACCATGGATCCTGGGCGAGCGCTGCGGAAGTGGCTGATATACTTCACTATTTTTTTGACCGCCATCGTCGGCATCGTTGACCTCATTGCCGTTTTGCAAGTGTACCTCAATGGCGATTTTACCCTGCGATTTTTTTTGAAAGCGCTTTCCATTTTGATTATTGCCGGGTCTATTTTCAGTTTTTATCTGTGGGACATTCGTCGGGAACGACCCGTAAGCTCATCGATTACTCGCACGGTGTTGGGGGCAACAATTGGCGTGGTGCTGGCTACGGTTATCGCAGGATTTTGGGTTGTTGGCTCGCCGAAAACACGACGGCTGTTGGCGTGGGACAGCCAACGGGTAGAGAGCCTGCGCACCATCGCGCAAGACATTGTCTATCGCGTTTCGGACCCGCAGCAAAAGCGGACGTTGCCCAACGATCAAGCGCAATTTGAGCAAAACTTTTCCTACCTGCCGCTTGACGATCCTCAAACAAACCAATCGTATGAATATCGTCGGTTGAGCGATGTGAAATTCGAGCTTTGCGCAACATTTGCATTGGATGCAGAATACCGAACTATGCCCAAACAGCCCCGGCTTGCTCCCATAATCGAGAAAGCGCCTCCGTTAGATTTTGGTCCACTAGAGCAGCATCCATCCGGCCGACAGTGTTTTCAGTACAAAACAAACATTGAGTAACATGCACAGTAACGATGAGCGGCGTTTGTAAGAACGACGGCAGACAGCCGTCGTTTGTATTTGTGAACGGTCGATCGAGGAGGGGCAAAGGTCGATGACACTGTTCCATGAATTTGAGATTACTACTCCTTGAGCGCCAAGAGTGCCTATGAAACGAATCATTGCAATCATCACAACAGCCGCCTTTGCCCTGATTGTCCTGCCGGTGAGTGCTGCTGTGAACCCGGCGACTCGTCCTGAGATGCGCCGAACGCTCACTATTAGCGTCACGACCGATTCCGATGTGTACTTCGTGGGGGATGCCCCCCGAGTGACCATATCGCTCACCAACATTTCGGACAGCACTGTTGTCGTGAGCCACCCGATGGGATGTGATGCGGGGTTAAGCCTGGATTGGCAACAGTTATTGTGGCATTGCGATCCGAATATAGGGTCGCTGACCATTGCGCCTGGGCAAACAGTGAATTGGGTGATGTACTTTGACAAAGGGATCGGGCCAGGGTGGCATAGCCTGACCGGATGGGTCAATGGATATGGGAACGCAACCGTAACTGTCCGCGTGCTGCCATAGCACACGACGTCACAAGAGCGGTGATGCACAATTCCCCTGCCCACGCGGCAGAGGAATTGTTGGATCCAGGGCCTCTTGCGTGGAGGATAAGGGGCGGCGTATCCTAAAAGGATGAGGATCACTGAATCCCATGCCTATGCTTACCCAGCGACAATTCATGGAAGCCTACGAAATGCTCGCCGACCCATTGTTTCGGCATTGTTATTATCGCATCAGCAATCGCGAACGAGCGCGGGAGTTGATGCAGGAAGCATTCTTGCGGGCATGGAAGTACAATATTGATGGGAAGGAAATCCGCAGCGTCAAGACGTTTCTGTATCGCGTGGTGAATAACTTAGTGATTGATGAATATCGAAAAAAGAAAGATGTTTCGCTTGAGCAGCATGCCATGGGCAGCAGCGCCGATCCCTATGCTCCTCCATCAGAACAGCTCGTGTATGAGCCCGGTGTCGATCATCGAACAACGCTCATGGACCACATCGATGGCAAGCAAGCGTTAGAAGCTGTCGAGCAGTTGGACGGGCCGTACAAAGAAGTGATTATCATGCGATTCGTGGATGGCTTGAGCCCGAGAGAAATCGCCAAGATTGTTGATGAAACTCCGAATGTGGTTTCGGTCCGCATCCATCGCGCGATTGCCCAACTGCGAAAAGTTCTGTTGCAACAAGTAAATCAATAAACAAATAAAATTTCTTATATGATTCAATGGATACAATCACTATTTCGGCGGCGGACAAACTCTATCCCGGGGATGGATGATCTTGTTCGGGATGCTCGGAGGTTGCGGTTAACGAATTCTGAACAAGAACAAACCCGAATGGTGATTACTGAATTTATTGGACAGCATCCGCCACAGGATGTTCTCGTGTCTCCCGCCTCGCCCTGGACGCTGTGGTCACGTAAGCCCATAGCGGCATTCGCGCTAGCGTTGGTTGTGGTGATTGGTATTGGCCGCCAAGGGGTGCTTGCGGCAGAGCGGGCATTGCCAGGGGATCGATTGTATCCACTCAAAGTGAATATTGTGGAGCCCATCAAAGGCGCGACGCGAGTATCGCTGTCGGCAAAGGGGCAATGGCAAAAAGATCGCGCTCGGGCCCGCTTGGAGGAAGCGGAACAGTTGGCCGCACAAAAGAGATTAGATACCGACACGCAAGCCGATCTTCAGCAGCGTTTTCTCAAACATACACAGGCCGTCCAGGTGACGTTGGCGACGTTAAAAGACCAACAGGATGTGGATATTGCTGACGACTTGAGCACGCAATTTGAGGCAACTCTGCGGGCGCATACTGTGATATTAGAGACACTCGGGGCTGGGCCAACGAGTGCTCTCCTCTCACCGCTGCGCATCTCTCTTGAGGATCAATCCAAAGCCGTTGCATCTGCGTCCAAGGATATCGAAGGCGAGATTCGCAGCGATAAAAAACAACAACGAGAGAATATTGTCCGTCGCCAAACGATCGCTCAAAACACTGTTTCCAAGGCAGAAGCATTGCTCAAACAATCGGGCCCTTCTCCTGTGCGCGAGAAGGTCATCGAACGCGTTGAACGCGCAAAAGATCAACTGAGTGCGGGGGTACAGAAGTTCGATGAACAAGACGATCGTCGGGCGATTACTTCATTGCGCGATGCACAACGATCTGCGTTGGAGGCGGAAGAACTCATCAATGCCCAGAACAAATTATCCAGCGTCGCTGCCCCCAAAGGTTCTTCCTCCATCGAGTCCGCAGATGTTTCGACATTCGTCCGAGTAAAAGTCATAACCGATCGCCCGCAATATACCGCCGGGCAGCAGATGATCGTGACAGTGAGCGCGGCCAATCAATCTGACCATTCTGTTAAACTCAATATCCCATCCGGGTGCCCTGCGACGATGATGATTGATAATCAAGTCCCGCCCGCCCTTGTTTGCCCGGACGAAATCACCCTGATCACGATTGATGCCAACACTTCTCGCACGTGGGTATTCCGTGTCGCTACGCCAGAGGGCAGCGGAGACCATCGTATTACAGGATCGGTTGTGGGGTATGGCAGTGACGAAACGTCCATTCGTGTTATTGATGCCGTCCTCCCTCCATTACTCCTGCCGTAAGTACGCCACACTCCTCCAGCACACCGTTGCCCCCACACGTTGTCACTCACTATTGAAAAGTCCCAGGCAATGGTGATAGGATAGAGGGAGATGTTTTTTAGAATAGGCATCTATTTGTCTCTATTAAGGAATAACCTTATGAGTGGTTTTTGGATTTTTATTATCGTACTTATTCTTATCGGTGTTTGGATGGTGGGGATGTATAACGGCCTTGTGCGAGCCCGCATGCAGGTGAAAGAAGCATGGAGCGATATTGATGTGCAGCTCAAACGCCGGTACGATCTTATCCCGAATCTCGTTGAAACGGTGAAGGGGTATGCCGCTCATGAAAAAGAAACATTGGAGCGCGTGATTCAAGCGCGCAACAGCGCTATGCAGGTGCACGATAAAAAAGGAGCAACGCCCGAGGACATGGCACAGAGCGAGAATATGCTCACCGGAGCACTCAAGTCCATCTTTGCACTGTCGGAGGCCTACCCAGATCTCAAGGCTAATACGAACTTTTTGAAGCTCCAAGATGAACTCTCTGATACTGAAAATAAAATTCAAGCCGCTCGACGGTTCTACAACGGTAATGTCCGCGATTACAACACCGCCATCCAAACGTTCCCGACCAATACGATGGCCGGCATGTTCGGTTTTAGCGAAGAAAAGTTTTTCGAGATTGAGGATGCCAAGCAGCGAGAGAATGTAAAAGTGAAATTTTAATGACATTTAAACAGTAATCATATGGGAGAACATCGCGGGCTTTATCAACAGCCAAAAGCGACAGAGAGTGAAAGCGCCTTGCGACAGACAGTACGAGATCGTTTCAACCATCAGTATCAGATTGAGCGGCGCAGAGGGAATGTTGTGATCATATCGAAGGAATCTCATCAAGAATATACTCCTGAGCGATTTATTGCTCTCCTCGAAGGCGTAACGGCCCAGGATCGACGGGCCAAGAAGAGTTCTCCCGCCTACTCTTCGGAGGATGATCCAAGAACACTCACTGCCCGCGGCGTCGATGACCCAAATACAGAATTTTTTGCAAGAGCTGATCGGGAAATGGTCGAATTTGCAAAAGAACGATTAGCGGAAGAAGGGGTCCCTGTGGACCTCCTCAAAGCAGCATAACACTCTTACCATGGCAACTCTTTATACCCACATCGCTTCGAATAAACGCAAGACCGCAATGCTCATTGCGGTCTATATCGCTTTTATCACCGGGGTGGTCTATTTTTTGCGGACCATCTACGGATATGGCATCGAATTCGTGGTGATGGCTAGCGCGTTTTCGATTTTGATGGCAATGGTGAGTTACTATACCGGCGACAAAGTGGCGTTGGCTGTGAGTGGCGCCCATCCGGTGACAAAGTCCGACAATCCATACATTGTGAATATGGTTGAGAATTTGGCGATTACCGCGGGACTTCCTCAACCAAAAGTCTATGTGATCCAAGATCCGGCGATCAACGCGTTTGCCACCGGCCGCGACCCGAGCCATGCATCGGTTGCCGTTACCACCGGAGCCATCGAGCGGCTCGAAAACGAAGAACTCGAAGGAGTACTTGCACACGAGTTGAGCCACGTCGGCAATTATGATATCCGCGTAATGACCATTGTCATTATCATGGTCGGCATTATTTCGATTTTGTCGGATTGGTTCATCCGCAGCCAGTTTTGGTTTGGCGGCCGCGGTCGGGATCGTGATAGTCGAGGCGGCAACCCTGCACTCATGATTATTGGAATAGCGCTTCTGATCCTCTCGCCCATTATTGCAGAACTCATTAAACTCGCGGTCAGTCGCAAGCGGGAGTTTTTGGCGGATGCCAGCGGAGCGTTGCTCACTCGCTACCCTGAGGGTCTTGCGCGGGCTTTGGAAAAAATCGGGGCGCAAAATCGGCCGATGGCCAGCGCTAACAATGCGACGGCGCATCTCTTTTTCTCCAGCCCATTTTCGGCAAAGAAATTGACGAATTTGTTTTCCACGCATCCACCTCTTGAAGAGCGGATAAAGCGTCTGCGAGCAATGTAAGTTGACGACATCGTTCGTTGTGATACGCTAAAAGTATATGAGTTATCGATATTCGGTTATCTATCAGTACGATCTTGAAGGAGGTGTTACGGCTTTTGTGCCCACATTGCCGGGTTGTCATACACAAGGGGAAACACTAGAAGAAGCCGAGGCAAATGTTAAAGATGCTATCGCGCTGTACATTGAGAGTCTCCAAGCGCATCATGAGCCAGTGCCGCAAGAGCAAAAAGTGTTTCAGGGGACGGTGGAGGTTGAGTTCGCGGCATAACACTATGGGGTTATCCCAGTTGCCGGCACTCAATGCTCGAGAAGTGACTCGAGCATTGGAACGCGCTGGTTTTTTGTTTGATCGACAAAGTGGAAGCCATGCAGTTTATATTCATCCATCCCGTCACCGAAGAACAGTTATTCCAATGCATGGAGGCCGAACGATTAAAAAACCATTGCTCAGGAGCATCATTGACGATATGGGGATTTCGATCGAAGAATTTTTGGAGCTACTTTAACGGCATTCGTTCTATGGAACGTTCTATGGAATTCCCTCACACTGAATCACCACGGAGTCCGAAAGAGTAGACCGAGCAATATTTTAGTAGAGAACGGCATTGGGTATGTACTCACGTATTAATACGTTGATACATAGAACAAAAGCGGAGAAAATAGAGTATACTATCAGAGCAGTGTTAATAAGTTGCCCTTTCTATGGATCAACAATTAGAAGAGTATTTCCATCAAGCACGTCAATCCGGCATGAGCGATCAAGAAATCGCCCGCGCTCTTCATGAAGCGGGCTGGGAAGAAAGTGCTATTCAACAAAGCTTGCAAGAAAAGGCATCCAACGATAAAGACACAACGAACGCCGCCTTAACTGGAGGCAAGAAAAGGAAATGGCGTGTTATCGGTCTGATAATTGGGGGGTTCGTCCTGTTTTCTTGGGCTGTTTCTTTGATTCTGTCCACACTTTCTGCGTGTAAAGCGCTTGCCCCATTGAGCGGGTTCTTTTATGGCGGTGGCACTGAAGTAAAACGAATTGAGTGCATTATTAATCGTGCTATAGAGAAACAAGACGCTGATTTGTGCCAACGAATATCACACGCGGAGATAAAAGAGCAGTGTTTTAGCAGCAGCATTACAGAGGCAGGAACAGATGAAAAAAATTATGATAAAAAACTTTTCAGCTCGGGAGAACCCATCAATATAGAAACATGTAAAACGCAAATTCCGTCCGCAATAAAATATATCTGTATCCAAGCAGTGGCTGACCAACAACAGAGTGTGGAGTACTGCAACTTGCTCCCCACGATACCATTGAAAGATGAGTGTTTGTTTGGAATCATTGCCATGGAAAAACAAGATCCAAATTCCTGCGCACTCATTCAAAAAGAGACAACGCGCAATAGCTGCTATCGGACGATAGCGCGGAAGAAAGGCGCGCCCGATCTTTGTAATGACATCAGCAGTCAGGCGGGTAAAGATAACTGTTATTACGGGATCGCCCTTGATCAGCATGCGTTCCAGATTTGTGCATTAATTCAACCGGAAACAAAAACGCTACGTCAAGATAAAACATTGCGGGACGATTGTTTTGAGAAGGTAGAAAAAACAAACTAGTCTGGCCCTACAATAGAGTTTAGCAACTTCTCATCGCAGAAGATAAAAGAATGACATTAATTATTGCTATTGGTATGAGCAACACCATGGAACGGGTGACACGAGAGACCTCGGCAATTCCGGCGGCATTGGAGCCGTACCGTTCGATGGACGCGGCGGCATTCGATCATCTCCAGCGTCGATACGACGTGGCGATGGAATTGTACCAACAACTTGTGCAAGAACACCCCGATGTATTGAACGTGGATTTTTCTCGTGAGGGCGACATCGAGCAACAGTCCAAGGGGTATGTGGCACTGGTGCGCAGTATTAATGAAGTAATGACCGCCAAAGCGCAGCATGACGTGGCCGTTGAACAAGCGCGAACCACCGGGGATTTGTTCGGCATATGGTACGACGTAGGATTGCTGGTGATGAAGAGATCCATGCGGCAGTATCTCCAAAAGAATTTTGCCTTGGAATTGAGTCCGGATCAATGGCAAGCAATTGATCGGGGGATCGGCCCGATTTGGTACAAGCAAGGCAGAGACCCCAGTTTTCTTGAGCAGTATAACTCCATTCTTCAGAAGCAGCGCGGACACGCTTGGCAGTTGGGAGAGGGGTGGGTGATCGCGATGCAAAAGCAACTCTTCCCCCTTATCGATCGTATTGGGCAATGCCACAAACGGATGACCGCTGGACTCAGCGCGCTCGCCGCAACCAAAGAGGGTGCACCGCTGGAAAAAGCAAAGCAGACATTGATCCACCCGGATCCGATTTCTAACATCATCGGTGTATGGTGGCCGCGATTGGACATGGGCAGCCCTGCGGCGTTGTTTGGACGCCCTCCCAAACGGCCGGCGCCCACACCTATCGAATCCGAAGCATTGGAGGCAGCATAGTGCATTCCCGCCCATCAAGGTTACTTATATGATCTATCGGCAAAACAGAAATGAAACAAATCGCCATTCGAAGAGCGAGTCAAACGGCTGAGAGCGATGTGATCATGATTAAAAACATCCCGATGAACATCGGGATGTTTTTAATTCGAATCGATCCCATTACACCGCAGCGGGTGCGGCTGGAGTTGGTGCGCTAGAATCCTTCGAGGGACAGGTGCAGGGCGAGTTGTGGCAAGCGCTGCAAGTGTCCCCAGCTGGAGCGGCGGCGGGTGTGGCGGTCGTTGTGTCATCGTGCATCATACCGAAGTGTGTGCCATTGTGGCCGTAAGGTTTCGCAATGTTGCTCAAACGGCCGTCCACAGCGCGTTGTTGAGTGTATTGTCGCCCGTACTCAGCAATGACAAATAATTGTAACTTGGTTATGGTATCAGTTGGGGCCTCTGCCGTCAATGAGCCATCATGCATTTTGGTGTATAATAAGCGCAGGCGTCGGGCATGTTGATAAATAGGGTTTAGGGTATAGGGGTTACGAGTTACGGGTTACGAGTTACGGGTGATGAGTTATGAATATTACGCGATTCGAAGATTTAGAGATATGGCAAATGAGCTTAGAAAACACCAAAGTTATCTATGATTTATCAGCAAAAGAAAAATTTTCTAAAGATTTCGGATTGCGAGACCAAATACGGCGAGCGGTAATTTCCATCAGTTCTAACATTGTTGAAGGGTTTGAGAAAAGAAATAATAATGAGTTTTGCCGTTTCTTAAGGAGTGCCAGAGGTTCAATTGGTGAGGTCCGCAATCAACTGCACATTGCCCTTTCAGTGGGGCATATTTCTCAATCCGAGTTTGATGGCACCAATAATACGTTGGAACTCTTAGCCAAGAGAGTGGGCGCACTCATTTCATATCTTGAAGAGCAAAAGCGACAAAAACTCGTCACTCGCAACTCGTCACTCAAAAACTAAATTATGACATTCGATATTGTCACCATCGGCAGCTCCACGCAAGATGTTTTTTTGATCCAGAAAGATGTTCAGATTGTTTCTTCTAAAAAATTCGCAACCGGCAGGGGCGAATGTTTTGCATTAGGGGCTAAGGTGGAGCTCGATTCGGTTGTGTTTGATACGGGCGGCGGAGCCACGAATGCTGCGGTCACATTGCGCAGATCAGGATTCAAAACCGGCATTGTCTCGCGCGCCGGCAATGATCCGGCCGGGCAGGAAGTGCTGCGCGTGCTCAAACACGAGCGCGTTGATTGCCGATACCTTCATATTGACCATGAACATGGTACGGCCTATTCGAGCATCTTACTCACCCCCGAAGGCGAGCGCACGGTGCTCGTCTATCGCGGGGCGTCCCATCATTTTGTCTGGGACGATTTCCCGATCCACCAACTCAAGACGAAGTGGCTCTATGTGACCTCGTTGGCCGGCAACAGAGAATTTTTCCGGCATCTGGTCGATTGGGCAACATTCTATAATGTGAAGGTCATGTGGAATCCCGGGGTGGGGGAGCTGGAATGGGGCTGGGAGGCGATCGAGTCCTTTGATTCGGGGGTCCATATTTTGATGGTCAATCGCGAAGAAGCGGCGCAGCTGACCAAAAAACTCCCTGACAATATCCAAGGCATTTACAACACGTTGCATCGATCACGGTTTGGGGTTATCCTTGTCACGGATGGGAAGCACGGCGCGTTTGCTTGGGCAGAACAGGGCGGCCGCTATGTTGTAGAGGCGCGCAGTGCGGAAAAGCCGATTAATACCACGGGTGCCGGTGACGCATTTGGCAGTGCGTTTCTTGCAGGCTATATTAAATTTAAAGGAGACATCCCGGTATCATTGCGGTTAGCGTCCTATAACAGCGGTCTGGTTATCATGGAAATGGGTCCCAAGCATGGGATTATGAAGAGAATGCCCGGGCTGAACACGCTCAAAAGAATTAAGATTATTAAAGAATAAGTGGACTATGAGAAAACAGAACTCTCGGTTTACCGTCGTTGTCACTCGTCAAATTCCTGGCGGGGGGATACCGCTTCTTCGGGCGCAAAAGGATTTTGCGGTAACGGTCAGCACATTGAATCGTCCATTGACCGCGGCAGAGCTCAAAAAGTTCGTGAAGGGCGCGGACGCGATCCTCGCATTATTAACAGATCCGGTTGATGGAACGGTCATGGATGCCGCAGGCAAACAGTTAAAAATTGTTGCCAATTATGCTGTTGGGTTTGACAATATTAATTTGAGTGATGCCAAGCAGCGTGGGGTTGTTGTGACGAATGCGCCCAGTGAACTTATTTGTGAAAATGTTGCTGAACATGCGATTGCGATGGCGTTGGGGCTCGCCCACCGGATTGTTGAGAGTGATAAATTTGTCCGTAAGGGTGCGTATTGTGGATGGGATCCCGCATTGTTCACCGGGACCCTTCTTGTCGGCAAGGTGTTTGGGATCATTGGCACCGGTCGAATTGGCATTGCAACGGCTCGGCGGGCACATGCGCTTGGAATGCACGTCGTGTATAGCGATACCAAGCGGGCGCCAGAAATGGAGAAGGAGTTACATGCTCGGTATTGTTCGAAGGAAGAGCTCCTCCAGGAAGCGGATGTCGTGAGTTTGCACGTTCCACTCCTCCCCTCCACGCGGCATCTTATTGACACCGCAGAATTTGCGATGATGAAAAAAACGGCGTTTGTCATCAACACGGCGCGGGGCCCCGTGGTTTGTGAGAAGGCGCTTCTTCGTGCGCTCAAGACAGGAAGGATCGCGGGGGCGGCATTGGATGTGTATGAGTGTGAGCCAAAGATCGATACAGATCCGAATGATCATCTTGAGCTACGACTCATGGACAACGTGATCCTCACCCCTCATACCGCGTCGGCCGCCATAGAGGCGCGGGGACAGATGGGGGAGATTGCCGCGAAAAATATTATTGCCGTGCTGTCCGGCAAGCCTCCCTTGAATCCGATAAAATAAACTTCTCCATGCGGGCGCTGCTTTGGTAGGGACCTTGGTCGAAGAATATAAAACCCCGGAGTTATCCGGGGTTTTCTCGTATCGAAGTTTAAATCTTCAAGTCATCCACCATCTCGGTACTCACATCCTCGTGGGAGGACATCGATGGAGCGGCGTCTGCATATTCGCGGCGGGGCGGGCGGCGAGAACCTTCCGGTTCGAAGATCTTAAGGTTCACGCGGGCGTTGTTCTTGGCACCTACAATTTTCAAGAGTGTGCGCAGGCTCCGGGCCGTTTGACCGCTGCGGCCAATCACATACCCCATGTCCTCGGGGTTGACTTTGAGGGTGATTAAAACCCCCATCTCGTCGACAGTGCGGTCGGTGGAAACGTCTTCCGGGTGGTTGACGATTGCTTTTACGACGTACTCGACGAATTGCTGATCGCTGTGTTGCTCAGCCATATCATCAATAATGATAAACAGATTGTAAAGAAGCGTTCCTGTTCGACGACAGTGCAGCTTTGACTATCAGTATAGCAGAGTTTGACGATTTGGTCAATGAGGAACATAATGAAAAACATAATGCGAATATGCGAATGGATGCAAATACAACGAATATTTGTAGCATTCGAATTGATTTGTATATTTGCATTATGGTTCCCATGCTATGGTATTCGACATCATCACCATCTTCCCGGAATTGTTCCCGCCGTATCTGAATGAGAGCTTGTTGAAGCATGCTCAAAAGAAGGGACTTTTGGATTTCCGGGTCCATAACTTGCGCGATTATGCGCCGGGCAAACACCATGTGGTGGATGATCGGCCCTATGGCGGGGGGCCGGGAATGATCCTCCGGGCGGATATTATGATACGGTGTTTGGAGACGGTTACGGGTTACGGGTTACGGGTTACGAAAAAAACGTCGCCACACTCGTCACTCGTCACTCGTAACTCTCGAACTCGTACTCGTGTCATCGCTCTCGACCCCGCCGGCAAGCAACTCACTCAGGCAATGGCCAAACGGTTGACAACATACGACCAGCTCGTTCTGCTCTGTGGTCGCTATGAGGGCTTTGATGAGCGCGTGTATAAATTTGCGGATGAGAAGATTTCCATCGGCCCCTATGTGTTACTGGGTGGGGAGCTGCCCGCACTTGTTGTGATCGATGCCGTGAGCCGCATGATCCCCGGGGTGGTAGGGGACCCAGAATCGATTGTGAATGAAACGCATTCCACGGAAGGGTATGTGGAGTACCCACAGTATACACGGCCGGAAGCGATCAGGGTTCAGGGTATGGGGTATAGGGGCAAGAAGAAACTCAACCCTCGGACGTTGACCGTTCCCAACGTTTTGTTAAGCGGCGATCACAAAAAAATAGAGCAGTGGCGCAAGAAGTATGCGCGCCATAAGTAAAAAATAACCCCGCAATGCGGGGTTATTTCTTGTGTTGTTCCCTAGCGCGTTGTGAACGTCAGTTGTGCCGAGGCGGCGGCATTGCCAGAGGCGTCCACAGAATCCACCTTGAGTGTATACGTGGTATTGGCGGAGAGCCCCACAATCAACATGCTGTGATTGCCCAGAAGCGCAGAGCTACTCAGGCTGAAGGCGGTGTCGGCGTTAAAGCTCGATCCCGCACTGTAAGATACCTTCGATGTCGCCGGTTCGCTGGTCGTCCATCGCACGATTGCCGTTGTCCGCGCGACATTGGTCACGACTAGATTGGAGATTGTTGGAGCCGTGGCATCCCCAGCGGTTGTGAATGTTGCATCCGCAGAGGTTGAGATGTTGCCGGATCCATCCACCGACTTCACTTGGTAGTGGTAGGTGGTGTTGGCGGCAAGGCCGGAGAGGGCTACCGAATGACTCGTTGTCAGAGACGAGTCGATTGTTGTGGAAGACCCATAACTTGCGGTTGTGCCATAGAGCACTTGAGACGTTGCCCCTTCGTTACTGGTCCATTGGATCGTTGCCGAGTGATCCGTCGTAGCGGATACATTTACGTCGGAGATAATCGGAGCCGTTATATCCGGAGCTGCCCGGGTCGTGAGCGTCACATCACCGCTGGCTGAGACATTACCGGCGGCATCTTTGGATTCAACCTTGAAGTGGTACGTCGTATTGGCGGTAAGCCCGATCAATCGGACTTCGTGATTGGTGGTTAGATCTGTATCCACGCTGGTGGATTGCCCATAACTTGCTGTAAGGCCATAGTGCACTTGGCTTGTAGTTTTTTCATTGGTCGCCCAGCGGACAACCGCAGAGTCGCGTGTTTCGCCATTGACCGAGAGGTTGAACAGCAACGGGGCGATGGTATCGCGGTCCTCATCTTCTTCATCATCGTCCTCACGGGGTTCTGCCGGTTTTGTGGTGACCGTCATATCGGCCGAAGTGGCCACATTGCCGGCTGCGTCTTTACTGACGACTTGGATGTGGTAGGTGGTATTGGCTGACAAGTTTGAGAGTTTGACCGAATGGCTTTTCTTCATCTTCCCGTTGTCTGTGTTCATGAGCCCGTAATTTGCGGTTAATCCATACCGGACTTCACCCGAAGTTTTTTCGTTGGTTTTCCATTCTATTTTTGCGCTGCCCTCTGATTCCGCCTTGACGCGAATGTCGCGTAAGATGGGCGCGGTCACATCATTGGCTGCGGTGAGCAACTTTTTGAAGATCCCCCACGGCATGGGTTTCTGTTGTCCATTTGCGTTCCCGTTTCCATTTCCCTTTTTGTCATTTGTATTTGCGTTGGCTGCAACCGTGACGGTGGCGGTCTGCTGGCCTTGTGCGTCTGTGTTCACGTTCCAGTTCCAAGGGAGTTTGAACGAGAACGAAGTGACGATCAAGGCACCGGCAAGGGTAAGAGGGATGAAGTTCATACGTGGCATCGTTATTATTAATGATATAATGTTGCCGTTTTCGACCCTTTCGGAACGGCAAGGAGTTTGGAATGCTCCTCACATCCAGCAGACGAATAGCAGATTCTGCTCTTACATCTTGTTGCTTGACAACACCCCAGTAAACGCCTATCATGGCTTTATTATGATTATTTCTGTTGTACAAAAGAGTTTGCTTCTTAGCCTCCTTACCCCGGTAAGGGCTGGCTAAGTTTGCATAAGAACAATCCTTCTTAAACGCAAAAACGGCCACCGCCCTTATCCGGCGGTGGCTTTGTTTTGTATTCTCCTCCGGCATCCGGAATCATGCTCGGGGCGCCAGAGGAGGGGGAATTGGACATTGACAACTGGTGGTGACGATCGTCTCGCCCGGAAAGCGAGATTGAGAAAGGAAAGATGAGATATCATTGTATTTGGTGCGCCGCGGCATGGAGTTTAGAGACCGCCTGGGCGTGCGAAATATGTAGTGGGAGGACTTATTATTGCATATTCTGCAAGTATTTTTTTTGCTTCTACTGCAGGGCCAAGTTCCGGTAGAGGAGTTTCGTAATCAAACTAACGGAGGAGCAGCATGAAAATGAACTTTCGTTACTGGGTTGAGATGCGCTCACGACGATGGCGAAATCTCCCCCAGGCCATGGATACGCCTCGTGCGATCAGAGCCATCCCGTGTGGATGCCCGCCAGATCATATCGGCGAGCGTCATCGAGGACGGTTCGTGATCGTGGCAACCTCGAATGGGGAAATCCGCCACCACACCTGTGGCGGGTCGATTGGAACATTTTCTCCGTCCGTGTAACGAACCTCGCCCGGAAAGCGAGGGGTATGGAGGAGCTTGGAATGTCCTGGGCAGGGGACTGTTGGTGTGGATGCAGTTACTACTGGTGCGGTTGGTGCAGAACGTACTGGTGCCCGCGTTGCAGCGGGCGCTGTCACTGACTGTGACCCCGGGGCGATGGCGCACAGCGCGCATTGCCCCGGACTCGCGCAGCCCCTGGATGTACACCACCGTGTGCGTCCAGGGGCTTGTCTATTATAGCGATAGCGGCCTCCCCGCCCCCCGCTGCAGTATTTGCCAGTCCATTGACAAAATTATAACCGTTGTGTATACTTTAGTTATGGGTATTCACTATCACTTATTATATGGAGACTAAAACCGTCCTTAATGTAAAAATTGATAAAGTCCTCAAGACCAAGGCCCAACGATTGGCGCATGATGTTGGTGTCCCGCTCAGTATCATCGTGAACGCTCAACTCAAACAATTCGTGCGAGAGAAGCGGTTGACGCTGGGCGAGCCGTTCACGATGTCCGAGGAGCTGGAGCGGGCGCTCGGTCCTATCGATCGTGACATCAAGAAAGGACGCAATATGTCCAAAGGGTTTACGGATGTCAACAAAATGATCGAGTACCTGAAACAGAAGTGATTCCGGCTGTAGTTATGACGATTCACTTCCATACTCGATTTAAGAAGCAGCTTCAAACAGCCCCAACAAAGATTCAAGCAGCGTTGTATGAGCGCCTTGGTTCGTTCCAACGCGACCCGTTTGATTCACGTCTGAGTAATCACGCGCTCCAAGGAATGTATTTGGGATATCGTAGTATCGACGTCACTGGAGATTGGAGAGCGATCTACAAAGTATTAAGCGACGATGCATTCGTATTTTTATTTCTCGGAACGCATAGTCAATTGTATCGGTAACGGAGATGTATTTGCATCTCAGACTTGCTCTTGACACCGGCTTTTGTTTCCGTCATACTACCCGTTGCCCCTTGGGGATGGCCCAAACGGCCAACAATACGGAAACATTCTACAGCCAGTCTATGTGTGGATTTACGGATGCGCTGGAAGCACATGGGCGGGTGTATTTTTTTCTCTCTCAAGGGATCGTACATTGAAAATTGGGTAGACAACAATGTAAGGTTGAAACAAGAAACGTGATAGCAATACGTCAATTCAACAAAATAACTAAGCAACCAAATCTGTTCTTAGGAACAGTATATTGAACCGTTGAGCAATCAACATTCAATCTTCTTGAGAATTTGATCCTGGTTCAGGATGAACGCTGGCGGCGTGTCTAAGGCATGCAAGTCGAACGCTGCGTGCTTCGCACTGACATTTCGATATTTCGATATATCGATATTTCAGCGCGGAGCGCGCAGAGTGGCAAACGGGTGAGTAACACATTGGTAACCTACCTTCGAGATGGGCATAACGTTTCGAAAGAGACGCTAATTCCCAATGGTCTCCATTCTCGCAAGAGTTTTGGAGTAACGGAGCAATCCGCTCGGAGAGGGGCCTATGGCCTATCAGCTAGTTGGCGGGGTAAAAGCCCACCAAGGCGACGACGGGTAGCGGGTGTGAGAGCACGACCCGCCTCACGGGCACTGAAATACTGGCCCGACTCCTACGGGAGGCTGCAGTCAAGAATCTTCCCCAATGGACGAAAGTCTGAGGGAGCGACGCCGCGTGCAGGATGAAGCTCTTCGGAGTGTAAACTGCTTTTCCACCAGAAGAAGAGGTCGGGGTTCAGAGATCAGAAGTCGGATTCCTCCGTTTCGATTTCCGATATCCGATCCCCGATTTCTGACGGTATGGTGGGAATAAGGACCTGCTAAACTCGTGCCAGCAGCCGCGGTAATACGAGTGGTTCAAGCGTTATCCGGATTTATTGGGCGTAAAGCGTCTGTAGGCGTCCTGATGCATCTTCTGTTAAATGCTGAAGCTTAACTTCGGCGCTGCGGGAGAGATGGTCAGGATTGAGGCCGGAAGAGGTATGCGGAACTGTCGGTGTAGTAGTAAAATGCGTTAATATCGGCAGGAACACCAAAGGCGAAAGCAGCATACTAGGACGGATCTGACGCTGAGAGACGAAAGCGTGGGGAGTGAAGCGGATTAGATACCCGCGTAATCCACGCCGTAAACGATGGATACTAGACATTGGGAGTATCGACCCTCCCAGTGTCGTTTATCAAAGGTAACCCCTTAAGTATCCCGCCTGGGGAGTACGGCCGCAAGGCTAAAACTCAAAGGAATTGACGGGAACCCGCACAAGCGGTGGAGCATGTGGTTCAATTCGACAATAAGCGAGGAACCTTACCAGGGCTTGACATGATGCTGCAAGCGCACGGAAACGTGTGACCTTCGAGGGTGCATCACAGGTGCTGCATGGTTGTCGTCAGCTCGTGCCGTAAGGTGTACAGTTAAGTCTGGAAACGAGCGCAACCCCTATTGCCAGTTACAAGTGTCTGGCGAGACTGCCCCCCTCAAGGGGGAGGAAGGTGGGGATGACGTCAAATCAGCATGGCTCTTACGTCCTGGGCGACACACGTGCTACAATGGGGTGCTACAATGGGCCGCCAAAGCGCAAGCTGGAGCTAATCCCATCAAATCACCCCCCAGTTCAGATTGAGGGCTGCAACTCGCCCTCATGAAGCAGGAATCGCTAGTAATCGCGGATCAGCCTCGCCGCGGTGAATACGTTCTCGGGTTTTGTACACGGACCGCCTGGTAGCGGACAACGAATGTTGGTGACCTGCCTGTCGGCAGGCAGGAAATCCGACCAAGTCTCGTTCGAAAGACTTGAAGCAAAGAACACGCCAGTGCCCGCGAGGGCTCTGACGAGAGTTCGGACGCAGTCTTTAGCGTGAATCAATGGTGGCATACAGTTTGGATGACCCCGCGCGTACAGGGGGAAATTATTCGAACACAAAATGCTGTATGTGATTAGGATCCCGATAGAGACAATTATTCTTGTTCGTGACCCAGGGAGATCTTGTACCTTCCATCATCAAATTGTGGTATACTACATCGTGATGAATTAATCACGAGGTGATGGCGGAGTGTTTGGAAACAAGCATTCTTATGAAGTACAAGAAGTCAGCAGATCTCATAGTACTCAGAAGTTTTTCTGGGGAAGGAGTGAAACCAAATTATCATTTCCGACCGTTACCGCCACACTATGTTGTGGGTTTTGTTGACGGAGAAGGCACAACACCCTCTTCAGTCGAAAAAACAGCAATCCTTCAACATCTTTCGACGCGTGGTGGAAATCATCGCGAAGAAAGAACATCTGAGCGACACCGGATATTCAAAAATTCTGGCGTTGCGCGAGATGGCGCGGAGGAACGGGAAGAAAACAATAACGATATTTGGGAACCGCTAGGGTACGGGAAAGCCGTTTGCCCAGTGGTGATCAGTGACACAACAATCATAAGATTGTTGTGATCGTAATACCGCCCGTCACGTCAAGGGAGCCGATAATACCCGAATGGCGGACAACCGTCAGAAGGTAGGATTGGTGACAGGGACGAAGTCGTAACAAGGCATCCGTAGCGGAAGCTGTGGATGGATCACCTCCTTTCTAGGGAGTAATTTGGACGAAAGTCCAAGTCGACATTTGTTGGTGGAATACTGCTGTACTCTTTCAGCGCGCATTGAGGGCGGCAGTACTCCACCAACGAATGACCCGATCAAATGATCGGGTGACGTCATTGCTATCACGTTTCTTGAGTCAACTTCGCCCTGAGCAATCGCTGCGGGGCAAGCGAAAGCCGCCTCACAAGGGCGGCTTTTTGTATCGACAACTCTTCACCATACGAAGTTTAGTAAATCGGTAAAAAAGTTGTACTCTAGAAAAGGTTATGCTAATATATAATGACAATGGTTCATTGATCATCGTATCTTTATGAACGCTGAACTTCGCAATCAAGCAGTGCGACTGCGAGTAGAAGAAGAGATGAGTTACACTGCAATAATGAAAAAATTGAGCGTACCAAAAAGTACCCTGAGCTACTGGTTGAGAGAATTCCCGCTTACCGAAGAAAAAATACTAGAGTTACGAAGGAAAAATTGGCTCAGCGGTGAGGCCAGCCGAGAGCGATATAGAAATGCCATGCGTGAAAAGAAGAGACAGGCTGACCAGAACGTGTATTTGGAATATGTTGATCAATTCAAACACCTCTCAACAGAGTCTTGCTTTGTCGCAGGGCTTGTATTATATTTAGGCGAAGGCGAAAAACGGAATCCTTTTCGAGTTCACCTTGCTAATACCGACCCCGGTGTAATCCGATTCTTTATCGCTTGGATAGGGAAGTTCTATGGTATCAGTCGACGGCAGATTCGTTTGCAGCTCCACCTTTATGAATCGATGGACATTTCCAAAGAGGTTAAGTTTTGGGAGAATGTGGCAGGAATTGATGAGAGTCAGTTTTATAAACACCAAATCAGAACGTTGCGTCCATCGAGTTTTTCTTACTCATACAGTCATGGTCACGGCACCTGTGCGGTATATGTCCCAAGCACTGGACTGAAAAGAAAAATAATGATGGCAATGAAAGCAATGACTGATTGTTATCAAGAAGCGATTGCGCGCGTGTAGCTCAGTGGTGGAGCGTCTCACTGATAATGAGAAGGTCCCTGGTTCGATCCCAGGCACGCGCACCACGAACCCCATCGACAACCCCCAAAAAATGTGCTATACTGATAGAGTAAATTCATGTCCCGGAGGGGGGACATCCAGCTTTTGAAAGGTCGCTCCTGGGCGCGACCATAAGCCCCAGGAAAACAAAAACAAATGTTCATTAACACTCTAGCTATGCTCCACCACTTCATCCAACTTTGGATGATGCGCCGTGAAGTCGTCTGGGTCGCTGTCCGCGAATAATCGCGATCGGTTCCGTTTCACCCAGCACTTTTCCACAAACAGCCCCGATGTCAGTCGGGGCTGTTTGTTTGTGTGAGAGTTTGATATACTGCAGCGTATTGCATACCCCTTCGAAGTACGATGCATTACGAATTATACGAACCGCAGCGTTGACGATCGATCGTTGGGGAGACGATTCGTATATTCGTATACATTCTTACTTCGTAGTGCCGATGAATCCTATGAGTAAAGAGATTGTCTTTGATATCGAAACTCAAAACACATTCAATGACGTCGGCGCATTAGGCCATCGGGGGCTCAAAGTATCCGTTGTGGGGGTTTACGAATATGAATATGATCGGTATTCAACATTTACAGAGGAAGAGCTCCCCAAGATGTGGCCTATGTTTGAACACGCCGATCGAGTGATTGGGTATAACAGCAAAGCGTTTGACATTCCCGTGCTAAATAATTACTATAGAGGCGATTTATCGAAACTCCCGCAACTCGACCTATTGGAAGTGGTGAAAGAGCGGTTAGGATTCCGCCTCAAATTAGATGATCTTGCGAAGGGAACATTAGGAACGGCAAAGAGTAGCCATGGCCTGCAAGCGGTGGAATGGTACAAGCAAGGGGAGATCGAGAAAATTAAACAATACTGCCTGGATGATGTGCGGATCACTCGGGATATCTACGAATACGCCCAAAAATTCAAAAAGCTCCGGTACCCAGACGTTGGTTCGACCCGAGAGTTTGCCATTCTTTTGCCTGAAATGCCAAAAATTGCTCAAGTAAGCCTAAATTTGACGCTGCCCTTCTAGGGCAGCGAGCAAGATAAGCGAGATAAGTAAAATAAGTAAATTAAGCTACGACGTAATGCTTATCTTGCTCAATACTTATGGATGCCTCTCGCTCTGATTCTAATAATATTACTCTCAACAAAGAGACTATTACGACATCCAGCGGTCGGCAATTTACCCGTGTTGTTGTCGATCGAGAGCTCTGTATTGGGGCAGCCAGTTGCATAGCCGTTGCTCCCGATGTGTATGAGTTGGACAACGACGCCAAAGCGATCATTAAGCCCGAATGGCTCACGGTGGACGACGAAACGCTCAAAGCTTCGGCAGAATCGTGCCCCACGCTGGCCATATTCTTGTATAATAAAGACGGGAAGAAGGTGTACCCAGAAAATTAACCTCAATAAAAGCGAAAAAATCCATTTCGACCTGTGGACATCCGAACATTGAAAGTTTACCTAAAAAATGCTATAATTAATACATAAAAATCGGCGGTTGCAGTAGAGGAAAGTGCAAAAAATCGAAAAATAAATACAAAAAAGAGCTTTATGAAGGCCCCATTCTTCATAATTATCCTTGGAGTCGTTTGGGTATCAGGCTTGTGGATAGCAGCTTCTGACGTACGCGCAGACACGTCTACTTCCACAAGCTTTATTCTCATCGACTCTTTTTCGTTTGGCCCATCCGGGTCTTCTGCTTCTGGCAGCACAACATCGGGTTCCCGAGGGGGCGTTGCCCCAGCACAGGGGGGGAGTTCAACGAATTTCAAGACCGCTGCTCCACTGGCAACATCAACAGGTTCGGGCAGCACCACGACGCGCACAGCGCGAGGGACGCAGGCAGTAGCGCCCCCGGCTGATACGGGAGTCGCCCCACAACAACAACCAACCACGACGACTCCACCGCCGTCCGGCGGCGCACCGCAACAAGAACCAACGGACGCGCCCCTCCTACCGCAGCAAGAACAAGCCGCGCCTACAACGATACCCGCATCATCCGGGACTTCGGTTCCCCCGGATGCGCAACAACAGCCCGAGACCTCTGGGGTGATTGAACGTGCCATTGAAGCGGTCACAAAACCCGTGAAACAACTTTTTGGGGCGCGCATCCCCGGGCGGAAATTGCGATCGAGCCGAAACCTCTTGCGGTGAGAACTGAATCATCGGGCAGTATTCGTGTTGAGCAAGAAATCAAGCCCGTGATACCACCGGAGAAGACCGATCAATCCGAAAATGAGAAATCCGCTGAACGTAAAACAGGACAACCATCGGAGACTTCTGCTGCGCAGGAGGTCAGTGAGCCGGAGCGCCCATCGCGCATTCAAAGAATCCAACATACCTTGTTGCGAACGCAACAGCACATTGTTGTGAGGGTCCAAGCGGTCGGTGTTGCGATCGGACAAGCAGGGAGCAGCATCAAGTCTGGCGTTATAGGGTTCTGGCAAACAGTGCAACAGTGGGTGCGACAAACATTTGAGAAGACGAGCAAACAAGTTGAAGTGATGCGCGCCTGGGCAAAGACCAGTTGGCAGCCTGGGCAGGCGGCGGCTGCGGTCAAGCAGAATATCGTTGAAGAGTTGGTTGCCGTGAGCGAAGCATTGCCTGTGGCGGAATCGTCCGTCGAGGATGTGGCGTCAACGCGGCAAGATTTGCAAGAAGAATGGCGTTCAGCTCGTGACCAGATTGATCTGGCTGTTTATGCGATTACGGTCAACACAGAATTGTTCATCAGTGGACTGCGGGAAGTGGCGCAGTAAATCCAGCACCGTTCAAAGAGACGAAGAAAACCGAAACAAAAACGCAATAGCATATGTCGTCGGTCAAACATCCACAATTGGTAAAATTCCTATTCCTGGTTCTCGTTATCCCAGCGGTTGCTGGCGCGTTTTAGTATAATTATCGCACTCAAGCGGCCGTTGGCGTGCCCCATGTCATGAGTTACCAGGGGGTCCTCAAGACTTCCAGCGGTTCGGCGGTAAGCGATGCCAACTACAACATGGCATTTGTGATTTACGACGCCGCAACGTCCGGCACCTGCCAATGGTCTGCGAAAGGCACGGGAGCGAATGGGTGCACGAGTCCGTCGTCGACCATGAGTGTGGCTGTGGCCAGTGGCGAGTTTAGCGTGCTCTTAGGTGATACATCTGCCGGTGGCGGATCACAAAACGCATTCCCGGTGACGTTGTTCGATAACGACACATTGTATCTCGAGGTCCAAGTCAATGGCGAAACGCTCTCGCCACGACGCCGGATTGGGGCATCGGGGTACGCCGTCAACACCGATCGGCTCGATGGATTAGAAACATCGGCCATTGGCGGCCTTTCTGCATTTGTCCCCGTGACCAGCTCTTCCGGAAATTTTACGTTGACTGGCACCCCGTCGGGAACGGGCGTGAGTCAAGGTGTTGTCTACATAAACCCCGCGAGCGTCACCGCCAACTACACGCTCTTTGGCATTGCGGTGAATGGCACGAGCCGATTCAAAGTGGATGCCGAAGGTGATGCAACCGTGGCCGGCACGCTCACGGTGGGAAGTTCTGGCACCGGCACTGTGACCAGCGGCGCCGTCAATGGATTGACACTTGCCTCGGCCGCGGACGGGTTCACTGTTGCCGGGGGCACCACATCGCGGACATTGACGGTGACGGGCGCGGACAAAACAATTCAAGGAGCGGGCACCACGATTAATCTCGATGGCAATCTCACGCTTGCGGGGGCATTCACGACATCCGGAGCGAATGCCCTAACGCTCGCAACAACGGGGGCGACGACCCTCACCTTGCCGACCACCGGCACTATTGCGACCCTTGCCGGTAGTGAAACATTCACCAACAAGACGATTGATAATACGAACGCAGCGACGTTGAAAGATACAAACTTCGTTATCCAAGACGATAGCGACACAACCAAGCAACTCGCATTCCAAATCTCCGGTGTAAGCGCGGGGGCAACCCGAACGCTGAGCATTCCCAATGTCAGTGGTACTATTGTCACCACTGGTGATACCGGATCGGTCACGAATGGCATGCTCACGGGCTCGATTGCGGCTTCAAAACTGGTGGGTACCGACATTGCGACGGTTGGGACGATCACGGCCGGGACCTGGAATGGGACGACGATTGCAGTGGCTAACGGCGGCACTGGCGCAACAACCGCCGCGAATGCGCGAGCAAATTTAGGCGCCGCCGCATCGGGAGCAAATTCGGACATCACGTCGATTTCGGGATTAACCACTGCATTAGCGGTTGCTCAAGGAGGTACTGGAGCGGGGACGCTCTCAGGCATCTTAATCGGCAATGGCACGAGTGCCGTGACCGCTACTACCGCATCTTCGGGCATTTCAGGACAACTCACCGATGAAACCGGTTCTGGAGCGCTGGTATTTGCCACAACCCCGACGCTTGTTACCCCCGTACTAGGCGTTGCATCCGCAACCTCAATCAACAAGGTGGCGATTACCGCGCCGGCAACATCGGCCACCCTCACGATCGCCGATGGGAAAACGTTGACTGCGAGTAATTCACTCACATTGGCAGGAACAGATGCGACAACAATCACCTTTCAAGGAACAGACACGTATGTTGGCCGGGCGACGACGGATACGCTCACCAACAAAACACTCACAACTCCCGTGATCGCTTCCATTTCCAACTCCGGTACTATCACGATCCCCACCGGAACAGATACGCTTGTCGGTCGAGCCACCACGGATACGCTCACGAACAAGACATTGACCAGTCCTGCGATTAATACCGCTACCATTACCAACCCCGCGATCTCTGGCAACGAAACGATCGCCTCTGGTGCGAGTGCCACCTGGAACGGGATCGATCTTTCTGCGGCCACAGCCACCATCACCGGCTCCACCAACATCACGACAGCCGCTGGGTTTAATCTGTTGAATATTGCCCAACCAACACTCTCGGCAGCTTCAGCATTAACTGTGACGAATGCCGCAACAGCATATATTGCCAATGCCCCCACGGGCGGAGGCGCTGGGCCAGCCACCATCACCAATGCCTATGCGTTATGGGTGGATGATGGGGCTGTGCGTTTTGATGGAAATGTCGGCATCGGGGTCACAACCCCCACTGCTGTCCTTCACCTCAAAGCTGGCACCACCAGCGCTTCCACAGCGCCGCTCAAGTTTAACTCTGGGTCACTGATGACCACTGCCGAAGCCGGGGCCGTGGAATTCTTGACCGATGCGTATTACGGCACCATCACGACCGGCGCAGCACGGAAAACATTTGCATTTTTAGAAAGCCCCACCTTCACCGGCACGGTCACCATTCCCACACCGTTTACACTTGGAGCAACATCGGTTACGTCGACGGGAACACAGTTGAACTATCTTTCCTCTGCGGGCGGAACAACAGGAACCACGAGCACGAATCTCGTCTTTTCGACGTCTCCGACCCTCGTTACTCCGACTTTAGGCGTTGCTTCTGCAACATCCATTAATAAGGTCGCCATTACCGCGCCGACCACTTCGGCCACGTTGACGATCGCGGATGGGAAGACCTTAACCGCGAGCAATTCACTCACATTGGCAGGAACAGATGCGACAACCATCACATTTCAGGGAACAGACACGTATGTCGGCCGCGCGACAACCGATACGCTCACCAACAAAACCCTCACAACCCCAGTGATCGCCTCCATCTCTAATAGCGGCACCATCACGATTCCCACCGGAACTGATACGCTAGTTGGCCGTGCCACGACCGATACATTGACGAACAAAACGCTGACCAGTCCAGATATCAACGGCGGCACTGCTGACGCACTCACGTCCTTAGGCATTCGTTCCACCGGCACCGGCGCGTTTGATCTCACTCTTGCCAACACTGAGAATCTTACAGCTGGCCGAATACTGACAATCACCACCAACGATGCGGCTCGCACGATTAACTTGGCTGGGAACCTCACCACTGCCGGAGCACTCATTACCTCTGGGGCGAACTCTCTTACACTCACAACAACCGGAGCAACAAACGTTACTCTTCCAACGACCGGTACGCTCGCCACTCTTGCGGGTGCAGAGGCGCTGACGAATAAGACAATCAACGGACTTACAGTAACAGCATCCACTGGCACACTCACGATCGCCGATGGTAAGACGCTGACGGCGAGTAACTCTTTGACTCTCGCTGGTACGGATTCCACAACAATCACCTTCCAAGGAACGGACACCTATGTCGGTCGAGCGACTACTGATACTCTTACAAACAAAACATTAACTAGTCCTGCGATCAATACTGCCACCATCACAAATCCTGCGATTTCTGGTAACGAAACTATTGCCTCAGGCGCCAGCGCCACTTGGAACGGCATCGATCTTTCTGCGGCAACCGCCACCATCACTGGCTCTACAAATATCACGACTGCCACGGGGTTTAATCTTCTGAATATTGCTCAATCGACACTCTCCGCTGCCTCTACTCTTACGGTAACCAATGCGGCATCACTCTATATTGCCAATGCGCCTACGGGCGCGGGCGCTGGGCCTGCCACCATCACCAATGCCTATGCCTTGTGGGTGGATGCGGGGACCACACGATTGGACGGTACGCTCACTCTGGGAAATGGCGAGACAATCGTCAATTCTACAGACACCGAGCTTTCTTTTTCCGATGGCACGAATACATTAACATTTGATCTGGACGAAGATACCAACACCGCAGTTGAAATTGTTACGAGTTCTGGCGATGATCTGGTATTAAGCCCAGGTTCCGGATACGTTGGTATTGGGACGACAACGCCAACCACAAACCTCGTTATCAAAGACTCGGGTGGAGATCGTAGCTCTTCCTATAACATGCTTATCTTAGATAAGACGGATATTGGAAATCCGGCGACGATAGAATTTAAAACCGGCTACCCGAGCGATTGGCGCGCAGGTTCATCGATCACAATTGCCAACGCGTTTGAAATTTACGATGTAAACACCAGCTCAAGCCGGTTTAGCATTGGCGGCAGCAGCGGAACGATCACCCTTACCGGACCCGTCTCCTTGACCGGTGCCACAACTGTAGCGGCGAACAATAATTTTGCCCTTGCCTCTGGCACTGGCACGTTTGTGCAGACTTTTACTGGCGATACCACCGATGCGGCGCAGATTACTGCGAGCTCTGTGACCACTGCCGATGCGCTCCAGATCACGGCCAGTGGCTTAACCACAGGCAATGCTTTGAATATTATTTCAACTTCCACAGTAGGTACGGGATCAGATGACACCGCGCTCGTCACACTGACCCGTTCTGGCACTAACGCCAATAGCGCTCACACAGCCTATGGAATCTATTCCTCGGTTACTAATGTCAACGCCACCAGCGGTACCAACATTGCTGGGTACTTCGCGGCTTCGACTGCCTCTGGATTGATCGTGAATTATGCGCTCGTCGCCAACGGAACCGAGGGCGATCTGGTCGGCGGCACAGGTTCCGGCGATGATCTCCTCTTGGTCTCCACTTCCAATGCGACCAAGGGCGACATTCAATTCCATTCGTCCAGCTACATTATCAACTCTTCGGGACAAGCGACGTTTGCGACCGATGAAACCCTCAACGGCATCGATGTGAGCTCTGGGGCCGTGAGTGATGTGACGACGTTGGGCATGAGCGGGGCGCTCACCATCGCTCCAACCACCACCGGCACATTTACGGATTATCAACTCGAAACTGAATGGACCCAAGGCACCCTTATTAATGCTGATTTTGCCAATGTCACCACGCAATCTGGAGGGGATATCACTGGCCTTAAATTTGATTTTGATACGAACTTAACCGGAGCAGCAGATCTCGACATCACCGGCACAGACATTGTGATGAATGCCTTGACTGCCGCAGACTCCGCCGTCACTACCACATACACCGGCTACAATATCTCGGCTGCCGGCGCTCTGTCTGTTACCGATGGAGCCAATGCCGCGATCATCAACTGGCGAGGCGCCAACATCACCATGCCCAACATTACCCAGAATACCGGCGACACTGTGACGGCCAACGGCATCCGTCTTGTCAATGGCACGATCACCACCGCCGGGACCCAAAATATTATCAACCTCGCGGCTGCTGGAGTGGGCGCGGGAACATTGTATGGAATTAATATTGGCAATATCACTGCTGGCAATGGCACCGAAACCGCTTTGAGTATCGGTTCTGGTTGGGATACCGGCATTGATCTTAGTGCCAACATTCTCGTAAACATCGGAAACGCTGGTACGGATTTTACTTCCACTGGGGGACTCACTCTTGCCGGAGCGTTGGATGCCAATGGGCAAGTTGATCTCGGCGATAGCGGCGATACTGTTGCGATCGATTCCTCTGACTGGGACATCAACACCACCGGGGACATGAGCGGCATCGGAGCCATCACTGCCGATGGTGCTATTTCCACCACATCTACTTTGAACGTTGACAGCACTGTTACGCTCGGCGGTACGACTATTGATGCCAATGCGAATTTTGCCCTAGCCTCCGGCACCGGCACCTTCGTCCAAACCTACACCGGCAACACCACGGATGCGGCTCAGATTACGGCTGACTCTGTTTCAACGGCTGACGCGCTTCAGATTTCTGCCGACGGGCTGACCACGGGCACCGGAGTATTTATCGAATCAACCTCTACCGTGGGCGGTGGGTCTGGCTCTACCGCACTTTTGAAACTTACTCGCTCTGGTACCAACAGCAATGCCACGCACACGGCGTATGGAGTCTATTCCACCGTTGCTAACACCGGAACCACCTCATCTAATTACGGTGGCTACTTCTCCGCCTCTGGCGCCACCACCAACTATGCTCTGTTTGCTGATGGCACCCAAGGAGATCTTGTCGGTGGTTCTGGCAGTGGCGATGACCTTCTGTTGATCTCCACCTCTAACTCCACCAAAGGAGACATACAGTTCCACTCATCTTCATATTATATCAACTCCTCTGGGCAACTCACGGTAGCCACGGATGAAAGCATTAATGGGATTGATATTAACGCAGGGGCCGTGAGTGATGTGACGACGCTGGGGATGAGCGGGGCGCTGACCATTAGCCCCACGACCACTGGAACATTCCTCGATTTTGCCTTGGAAACCGAGTGGACGACTGGCTCGCTCATCAACGCGGACTTTGGTTCTGCGACCACGCAAAGCGGAGCAATAACGGGGATGGCAATGGATTTAAGTTCAAATCTTACTCTTGATAACACATCGGCGATTACCGGGTTGTCATTAACAATCCCTGGGACACCAGCCTCTGGTTCAGGGACTAAAACATTGACGGGCATCGATGTTACCAATCAAATGTCAGCGGATGTCGCCGGTGTCACCGTGAATTCGCGAGGGGTGAACATTTCGGTCGGCGGAGGGAACGCGGCGTATACGGACGGCACCATCAATGCGGATGGACTGCGGGTCGCGAGCGTTTCTTCTGATGGTTCTGCCGGGGACACCATTAATTTAATTAATTTAGTTCCTGCGGGTCCTCAAGGGGGGACATATAATGCGTTGAATATTGGGGATATCACCGCGAACGCGGCCACCGAAACTGCGGTGAAGATTGGCAGCGGCTGGGACACCGCCATTCGTGTTACCGGCTCCACCACCACCGGTGTTACGAGTCATGTTGTAAATTTGGCGTCTGACATCGGCTCTGGCGCGGCGCTCATCTATGGCGCGCCGGATTTCTCCGGCAGCGGTGTCACGGGGTACGGCCTCAACATCACCGCGACTGATTCAACGGCCAATACCAACACCGATTATGGCTACTACGGCTCTCTGGCGCTTACCGGAAATGCCGCTAAGTATGGCTATGGTCTGTACCAGACTGTCACTTCTAACTCCACCACAGCCGATACGATTGCGGCCTTGGATATTGCCACGAGTGTCACCGGCGCAATATCAACAGGAACGCGTACTGTGTATGGCCTTCGCTCTCAACCAGCCACGTCTGGAGCATCCTCGGGCGGCACAGCCAACGTGTATGGCTCGTACCTTGCGCCATCATCCACTGCCTCCTCAACCGGCAGTACGGTGAATGTGTATGGCGAATATATTGCCAATACCGCCACCCTCACAACCAATGGAACGATCAATAGTTATGGCCTATATATTGCCGATGGAACCAGTACCACCACCGGGACCTCCACGAAGACCGGATTATATGTGGCATCCCCCACCGGGGCAGACACGAATTATACAGCCATTTTTGCCGGAGGCTATGTGGGCATTGGTGACACCACGCCAACGGCGGCACTGGATGTCGTTGGTTCAGGGGTCTTTACTACCGGCTCTACCACTTCGGTGTTAACCGGAAGCATTGACCCAACAGCGTCTACGGACGTAACTGGGGTTGGTACTGCATTCCTTACCGAGTTGGTGGTTGGAGACAGCATCACGGTTTCTGGTGAAACACGGATGGTGACCCAGATCGGCAATAATACCAATTTAAGCGTTAATGTGGCGTTTTCGGATAACGCCAATGACACTTCGGTGGATAGGACACCTGTGCAGGGGATCACGTTGCAAAATACCACCGCTTCGACGGCGACAAACGATGCGCAGTATTCTCCCGCGTTAACGTTTCATGGAAGTTCGTGGGTGAACCCAGGCCCAGGGCTCGCATCGTATTCGCAGGATTGGAGGGTCTTTAGCGCCAATCAAGAGGGGGGCGGTAGCCAACTTCGGTTTGACTATAATCAGTTTGGTAATGGATACAACACTCCAATGTCGCTTGCCGCTAACGGTAATTTAAATCTTGCTCTTGTGACCGCGACCTTTGGCAATGACACTGGAGAGAGCGGTAATTCGTGGACTGGGAGCGTATTCACCGTCAACAATAATCAAACGAGCACTGCAGTAAGCGGAGCCAACTCCATTGTGGGAAACTATTTCAAATTCACCAACCAGCCGAGTGTCAGCAACAATGTGGAATATGCCATGTTGATTGAAAATCAGCCAACAACGAATACTACGGATAATTTCGTGAGCGCATTGCTCGTTTTGAATAATGCTGATACAGCCGTAACCGGTCCCGCTTCTACCGTTGTGACCGACGCGTTATTGATTGCGAATACCGGTGGGGCTGGGATCACTAACGATATTAAATTCCAAAACTCCGAGACGATTGATAATGCTTCCGACGGCACGGTGAACATTAAGGATAGTGGAGGAACCGCGATTTTGACCGGGAGTTTGACTGCGTTCCAAATCAACCTTGATGATACAACAACGTATACGCAGCGGGTCTGCCAAAGCGGAGCCGATGCCGCAACCGGGCTCGTGAACATTGGGGATTGTAACGCCGGCGGATCTGACATGGCCGAGTACTACGGGAGCGACGGCACGCTCGAAGCAGGCGATATTGTGGCCATAAGCGGCGAGGCGCAAGAATTTGTCCAAGAACGGATCGGCCAAAGTTCAAAAGCATCTGTTGCAAAGTCACAAGCCGTGTACGCTCCAATTACGGGTGTCGTTTCCACTAATCCGTTTTCAGAAGTGTTAGGTGAAGGGGTGTTCACGACAGAAGAACACCCAGTACCCATCGTGCTAGCTGGGCGCATCCCGGTAAAAGTCAATCTCGAAGGCGGCGACATTGCGGCCGGTGATCGGATTACAACTTCATCTATTGCCGGAGTTGGCATGAAGGCCAAGACCAGCGGATGGACCGTTGGCGTGGCGCTCGAAAGCTACAACGCTCAATCACCGGATAACAAGATCGTCGTGTGGTTTAATCCGCAGTATCGGATTGAATCAAGCCAAATGGCGTTTGACGATGACGGCAATATCGGCATTGGCACAACAGACCCCCAGTACAAGCTGCATGTCATGGGCGACGTGGCCGCCACGAGCTTTGTGAATATTTCCACAAAAGAAGCCAAGAAAGACATTGAGTATTTGACCGAAGGGGATCAAAAGACGATTTTGGCCAAGCTCGCCAATGTGAATATCGCGCGGTATCACTATAAAGAAGAATCTGCCACCGCGCCGTTGCGGATGGGACTCATTGCCGAAGAAGCGCCCTTGGAAGTATTGAGCATCGACGGCAAAGGCGTTGACATCTACAAACTCGCCACGTTTACACTGTCGGCCGTTAAAGCCCAACAAACACAGATCGAAAAATTATTCGAGCGCATGGAACAGTTTGAACAGCGACTCGATCGCTTAACCGGTGAGACTACGCGATCAAGCCAAGAAGAGTTGAGCTTCTTGCGAGCGGAAATCCAGGGAATTCGGGAACAATCGCAGCAGCAAGTACGGCAGCAGAGCGCGTCGGCCCCTGCTCCGATCATTACACTCAAAGAAATTGAGGAAGATCCCCCCACAACACCGGTTGAGAAAAAAATAGAGGAACCCCCCTCTCAAGCTTCAGAGGTCGAACCCGCTCCAGAGCCAGCGGTTGTGACCGAAACGCCCGCGCTGCCGGAACCCCCGATAACAGAGACGCCAACAGCGTCTTCTGAACCTACTCCAACACCAGCCCCAGAGCCGACACCCGCTCCCGAACCTGTCGCAGAAGCCGCACCTGCCCAGTCAGAGCCTGCGGCAGTAGAACAGGCCGCGGCGACCGAGTCTGCCCCAGCACCGGCACAACCCGAGACAGTTGCGCAGGAGTAATTATAAGGTCAGTAACACTGACCGTTTTGTGGTATACTATAGTGGAATTATCCCCAATAACGAGATATTAGAGATTGGATATTGGATATTGGAGAGCACGTCTCGAATATCTGATATACAACATCTGGATTCTTTATCGCAGTATGCCACGTGTTCAACCCGCCACGATTCTCGCCGCTGTCAATCGCTGGATCCTGTACGCGATTATTTTTTTTGCGCCGCTGACCTTCGGCGGCCGCATGAGCGACGCGTTTGAATTACCCAAACAAAGCCTATTACTGGTCGGCGTGGTGCTGGTGACAACGCTCTGGTTGGCGCGGATGGTATTGGAGCAGAAGTTCCAGTGGCTACCGGTGCGCGGATGGGGTTGGATCGTAGCGTTTTTTGTGGCGGCGATTGCCAGCACTGTCATGAGCGTCCATCCGTTCACGAGCCTCCTGGGCGACTACGGACAGGAATGGGGGAGTTTGGCCACCATGATTGCCGTGGCATTGATTGGATTGGTGGCGCTGCAGGAATTGAATGAACAGCAATGGTTGGGGGCGTTGTTCGCGCTGCTTTTGTCATCGTTGGTGACATCAGTATTGTTCCTGTTGGGTATTGCCGGCGTCTTTGTGCTGCCCTGGGAAGCAACCCGCACGGCGCTGTTTACCCCGGCCGGCGACATTGTGGGGCTCGCCGTATTTTCGGCCATCACGTTGATCCTTGCCAGCGCTAAGTTTTTTATTTTGGGCCTCGGAGAGCATGGGTCGCTTAAAAACCTCCAAAAGGCAGGGCATAGCGCTGTATCCGTACTGCTGCTTGCGACCATTGTCACCTCGATGGGCGTGATTGCTGTGATTGGGATCAAGCTCATTTGGGTGGTGGTGGCCGTGAGCGAACTCCTGCTGTACATGATTATCATCGGCCGGGCGCAGGAGCTCACCAAAACCCATCGGTGGGTGGTAGTGTTTGCCGTGATTGTGGTGGCCGCGTTTTTTGTGATGATACCGGCGCGCCTTGTCCAAAGATTGCCACCGATCCTTATTATGAGCTGGAGCGAAAGCCGGACAGTGGTGCAAGAGACTCTCAAGGATTCACCGGTGTTTGGGTCTGGGCCGTCGACGTTCTCGATTGATGTGAATAAATATCATACTGCCGAAGCACTGCGGCAAAGTTTTGGCGTGCTGTTTGATCGGAGCCGCTCGTCGCTGTGGACGCATCTCGCACAACTCGGGATCGTTGCAACGGTACTCGGGCTGTTATTCTGGTTATTTGCGATCATCGTCCCGATGCTCAAGGCCGTGTTCCGGCACGCGGCTGAGCGACGATGGCTGATCCTCATAACGCTGGGATCTGGCTGGACCGTGGGGCTGGCGCTGTTGGCGTTGTTGCCCACCACCATACTCTTGGAGTTCGTGTTTGGGTTACTGACAGCGGGACTCTTATGGGCATTGGCGCCGTCGGCAACGTCTAAGACTTGGGATTTGGCCGACTCCCCGCGGCTTCGGATGACCGTGTTAAGTGTTGCGTGCATTGTCTTTTTATCGGCGCCGCTGTTAACCTGGGCTTCGTACCGGCGCATTGCGGCAGACTGGGCATTCTTGGCCGCGCGAGACCAGAGGGCCGGGTTGGATGATCGGCGTGCGGCGATTGCTCGCGCAATTAATCTGTACCCCTGGAGTGATGTGTATTTCCGTACCGTTGGCGCGTTACAATTGGCCAAATTCCAGGACACGCTCCAGAATAAAAAAGACTCCGAAGAACGGATGACCCAGTTGCGGTTGCTCGCTCGTGATACCATTGTTGCCGGCCGTGAGGCGACGCGGTTAAACCTCGTCAGCGCCGCAAATTGGCAAGCATTGGCGGGACTCTATCAGCAATTAAGCCCATTTGTCGAAGGCGCGGAAGACGAAGCGATCAAATCCTTAGAGAAATTGCGCGAACTCGAACCCAATAATCCGACTCATGTGACCGACTTGGCCGCAATCTATGTAACGCGCGCGGACCGTGAAGGGGCGGCTGGAGAGAAGGCTAACCAGAAGAAAATAAGCGATGCGTTGATTGATGCCGAGGATCTCCTGAAGAAAGCATTGCAGCTGGACGAGGGCTTTGCGAGCGCGCACTTCCAGATGGCCATCATCGAAGAGCGGCGCGGGAAACTCTCCGAAGCCATCAAGCGCGTGGAAGGGCTTTCGCGAACGCGACCGGGAGATTTGCCGCTGCACATCCAACTCGGCGCCCTCTATTACAAGAATAATCAGAAAGACCTTGCCGAAAAAGTATGGAATGCGGTGATCGCGGCCAAAAGCGATTACGCCAATGCGCGGTGGTATTTGGCCCAGCTCTACGAAGATCAGAAGCGGTATGACGATGAGTTGAGCGAGCTCAACGAGATCCTCAAGAATAATGCCAATAACCCCCAGCTCATGAAGAAAATCGAGGAAGTGACCAAGCTCGCAACAGAAGGGGGACGGGGAACCACGGGATCCAGTACGCTCAAAGAAAAAATTCCTCTGCCAGAACCCCCCGTAACACCCTAGTGGCATGCCGATGTTGTTCGAAAAAATCTTTCCGATGGTTGTAAGCGGAATGATCGGCGCCGTGATCGCTGGCGGCTTACTTCTGCTTGTCCAACCTAAAGACGCTCCCCCCGCCAATCCATCCGGCCAACAAGAGCGGGTGGTGGTCGAGCGCGTCGTGGACGGCGATACGTTTACGGTGCGCGGCGGGAGAACCGTGCGCCTGATTGGCATCGATGCCCCGGAAGCCGGTGCGTGCTATGCCACCGAGGCTACGGCCGCGCTCAAGGAATTGGTTGAAGGCAAGGCAGTGCTACTGGAAAAGGATCTGAGCGGCACGGACGCGTTTGGCCGGCTGTTGCGCCATGCCATCCGCGAGGTGGAAGATCCGAACCAAGATAATATCAATGTCGCGCATTTTTTGCTTTCGCGCGGTTTTGCCCTGAAGGCCTCCAGCAAGGGGGACAACCGCTACAACGATCTTTTGGCCGCCGCCCAAGATGACGCCCAAGAGGTGGGGCGCGGCCTTTGGAGCAACTGCCCCGATGCAAAGCGGGAGAACGCGCCGTTGCGCCAACAAGCCTCCCAGCCGCCCAATGCCCAGTGCATCATCAAAGGCAATGTTTCTGAAAAGGGATTTGGCCGCACCTATTATTCTCCGGGGTGCCCCAATTACAGCCGAGTTAAAATTGATCCCTCGCGCGGGGACCAATGGTTTTGCACTGCCAAAGAAGCCGCCAGAGCCGGCTACGAGGCTGCTGAAAATTGTCCATAATGGGCGTTGTCCACGCAAGTAACAGTGCGCGGCATGATTCTCCCGCTGCCGGAGTCTTCGTCAAAGCCGTAATCACTTCTTTTTTGGTGAGACGGCGATGATGTCCTGGATATCGGTTTGGAGTCCGCCGACCTCGATTTTCCCACTGGCCGTGATTTTCCCGCCCACGATTTTCCCGAATGCCGGGTCTGCCCAGGCGGCATCGTAGTTGCCCTCAGCATCATCTAGGTTCATCCCGTACATCTCGAGAACATGCCCTTTGATCCCAATGATCACGTCTTGCCCTTTGGCCATCTCGTCATACACATCCCGGCCGGTAATGCGCTTGCGTTTCATTTTGGTTTTAACTCCGCTCACCTCTGATTGTCCTTCCATTTCATCGTGGTATTTAAACCCTTTATTGCGCGGGGCTTCGGTATAGAATTCAATCTCGTAGGTGTCTGCTCCGCCATGGTCGCGGATGAAGGAGGCAATGCCGCTCACCGCTGAGGCACTGTTGCTGCCATCCTCCGCGTTCCAATCCATTCGTTTTTTGAGTTCTTCAATCGATTTTGACGGGTCTGGAAGGTTTGCTTCTTTTTTGGGGACAAGGTTTGTGTTGTACTGCCGATCAAGCCACCCGAACGACATGGCCGCAGTGGTCGGGAAGCAGGTTTTTGACCCATACGGATCCTGCGCAATGACCTCCAGGCCAAATCGTTTGTAGTCATACGTCTTCTTGGGCGGGAATTGCGCGTGATCGGTGTTCTTGTCCCCTCCTCCTTTTTGTGCGGTATACCCTTGAGCATCGCATGTAATGTCCGCATCGTAGGGATCAACGGTGAGGATCAGATCGCGTGTTGGGGCATCGAGTATTCCGGTGGCAGGGAGCCCATAGGATCGTTGGAAATTTTCCAGCGCGCTGCGCGTGCGGGGCCCCAATGCGTTTGTTTCGCTGCCTGGGGAACCGGCGCCGAAACGAGCAACGGGGAATCCGTGCGTGTTGAGGAATCGTTGGACGAATCGAGGCGCGATAACGCGCCGACCGGAACGGATCTCATCCTGCAGGAAAACGCGTGCTGCATTCGGGGAAGTTTGTCGCAAGCGAGTTAATGCCACATTCTGATGTTGCCACCTCGCGTAGTCGTCTAGCACGCGTTGGGCTGGCGTCAGCGCACTCGAAAGGGCGCTGATCGTACGCTCGGGATTGTTGGCGCACTCCACCGTCTGCGCCGCCTGATGAAGCGTCTGAACGTGTCTGGCGGCATTGTTGTTCAGTGCTGTAGCATTTGCATCGGCGGAGCCCGATGTCGCGTTGAGACTTATATTGAGTTTCTTCAACACTTCATCAATGCGCTGGATCATTTCGTCTATGCGTTTTTTCTGCTCCGGGTCCATTGGCGTCGGTTTGCATCCTGGCGTTGGAGGGGCGAGCGTAATTCCCCCGAAATCAATAGCGATGGTGTCGGTCGGGGCCGTCACGGGCCCGACCTGGAAATCAATGGGCACTGGGGTGGGAGGGGGCGTTTGATCGGTCGGAGTCACAATGGGAACGGTCACCGATGGGACGGGCGGGACGATCGTCACGGGCGGCGGAGGCGGAGGGGGCGGCGGAGGCAGCGGCACGGTTACAGAGATCACGTCAGCATCGTTGGCGTTGCCTGCTGTGTCCACTGTTTTGAGCAGATACCGGTAGGTGATCCCCGGTTGGGCGGTTGTGTCGGTAAACGATTGTATGCTCCGTTGAATTGTTCCGAATAGATCAGCGGTAATCGTTGTGGGGATCGGGAAATGGTCACGATACAGTTCAATGTGAGAAAAATCACTGTCCTTCGGGTCAGTCCATGTGATCTGAACGGATTGCGCTTGAGCGGTCGCGCTGATGTTGGTCGGTGGGGCGGGCGGGGGATTGACGCGGCGAGTTGTTTGGGTGGCGGTAATACTCATTGTCACCGATCCGGAATCCAATTGCGTTGGGGCAGTATTGTACGTCGTCATTGTTATTGTTTTTGATCCTCCTGTTGCGGGGTTCTGGTACTGACGATTGCCCGTCCCCCCTTCTGTGGTATTGGTTCCTACCCTGATTTCAATGCTACTGTTAGCTTCGATCCCTACCGTCGAATTGAGTGTAATCAGCAGTACCGTGTCTGCTACTGTCACCCCGTTGGCAGTGAAATCAGCACTCGCAGAGAGCGTTTGCTGGGTGGCATTTACTAAGAGATCGACATCAGTGACATCCATATCGGTGTCCTCCCGGGTAAAGCCGTTACCAAAATTGATCTGAATGATCCCGCTGGGAGGGATAGAATTCCCTGGGGTAAATGAGAACGTGTGGTCGCTCCGGGCCCCTGCGGTGCCGCTTGCCGGAGTATGAGCAAGTGTAACAACGCTGGCACGCGTGCGTGACGGAGCGCACAGGGTACCGATGACCGTGAGCAATAGCATGATCGCGAAGACACATGGATATTGGCGAGAGGTTCGCATAGGTTACAATGAAGTGAAGAGCGACTTCTCGTATTGTAGCACAGCAACGATGGTAACCGTAGAATACAGAGCACCGTTGGTATCAGATGCCGGAAATAACGGCTAAGCGCAATGGGCTCCGGAGTGAACCGCTCTCCGTACACAAAGAGGGTTGTTGTGGAGGGGGTTAGTTCTTGATCAATGGGCGTAAATCTGCTATTGTTTCAATACTTTTTGACCGCGCCGCGGTAGTCCAGTGGTACCTGCCTGCCGGCAGGCAGGGAGCGCAGGGCTGAATTTATGCCGTGGTTTGTATATGTTCTTCAAAGTCAGCAAGACCAAAGATTGTATGTTGGGATGACTCGTAACATTCAGCAAAGATTTGCAGAGCATTCCGCTGGGTATGTGTTTTCTACAAAAGGATATCGACCGTGGACACTCGTTTATCAAGAGAGGTGTGATGCAAGGCCAGAAGCAAGAAAACGTGAGAAGTATTTGAAATCAGGTTCAGGAAAGGAATGGTTAAAATCGTTTTTAATGCCGCGGTAGCTCAGTGGTAGAGCGCAGCCCTGAAGAGGCTGGCGTCGTCAGTTCGATTCTGACCCGCGGCACCAAAACGGGCTGTCGTATACCGGTAGTACGTCCCGATGGTCATCGGGATAGACTAGATTATGACCCTAGGATTTGTTTACATTCTAG
>JACRJV010000006.1 GCA_016215325.1 Candidatus Uhrbacteria bacterium | reverse complement strand
GAGCCCCAAAAACCCCAGGATCCATGTAAAGGCGTGAGAGAGAATAACGGGGAGCTGGGGGATGGTCGCGACCACCGGGGGGTTCACAAGAGCCACGGTGGGCAGGACCGCTGCGAGGGTGGCTTGGGTTTGGGGTTCGACTTGGACAATGGTTTGGTGGGTGGCGATAGCGGCCTTTTTGGCGGTCTTGACGGTTGCGACCACGGCTTTCTTGGTGGGCGCCACGACCGTTTCTTGCAGGGTCTGCGTGACCGCTTGGATGGTGGTGGTCGCCGGAGAGGGAGGTTCTGTCGTTGTCACGGCAGCAGCAGAGGCAATGGTGAGATAGGCTAGTATGGTTTCTGAAGCTTGGCCTTGAGAATCAGTGGTTTTGACGGTCAAGGTGTGGCGGACATCCTGTTCTTTGGTCGAAAGATCAAGGGTGGTGGACCAACGCCCAGTAGAATCCGATGTCGTTGTGGTAGAAACCGGGTCGCTGTAGAGAGTGACTACTACTTGGGCATTGAGCTCTTGCGCTTGGCCGGAGAGTTCCATCACGGTTGTATCAACGGGGATGAGAATGGTTGGCAATTGCGTGCTGTTGGAGTCCATCGTAGTGCCTCCAAAACTTAATTGGACGAGCCGGGCATTCTTGAGGGCTTGAGCAGGGGTGGACAGAAGAGTGGGTTCTTTGGGGAGTTCCGGAACGGATTCTTCTCCAGAGAGTCGGGAGTGGGATCCGGGATTGAAGATTTCGGGGGTGTTAGTGTTTTGGTCAGAATCTTCAACTGGGACACGTGTTGTTTTTGTTATCGCCGCCGTCTTGGTTCGAGGGGGTGCTTGTTCTTGTTCTTTCACTGACACCGGTTCTTCTGTGGGTGCAAGGCGTACGGTGACCGGCGCACTCTCACTGCTGCTCGAGCCTGACGGAACCGTCGCAACAGCCGTAAGGGTATAGGTTCCAGGAGTGAGCGTCCGGGTCGCACTCCACGCTCCATCGACAACCGGGACGGCGTCTTTGGCAATGGTTGTTCCTTTGGGTTGCTGCCAACGGACGAGGATGATGGTATTGGCCGGTCCTCTGCCTCGGATATTCACGGTGGGCGATGAACTTTGATACGGGTCAGTGGGGCTGGTGATGGTCGGAGGCAGTGGGGCAACATCCGGTGGAGGAGTCTGGGTGTCGACAATGATGGTGCGGGAGGTCACCACGGTACTGCGGACACCCGCGGCATTGACGGTAGCGACACTCAAGAGATACGTTCCATCATTCAGGCTCTCCAGAGTGCTCCAGGATCCATCGGATCGGGTTGTTATCTTCTCCTGCCGACCATCGACGGTGAGTTCGACGGTTGTTTGTGCCGGAGCGGTCCCGACGATGGGGATATCATGGGAGTGGATCCTCTCTTGGTCTTTTCCAGGCCAGAGGATCGTGGGAGGGGCGAGGGGCAGAAGGGTGGGTTTCTCCACCTTAGGCAGCACGGTATCTTTTTCCTTCTCTGGCGACGTCACTACCCCACTCAAGATCACATTGGTGGTCACTGGTGTGGTTTCCCGCCCCTGTTGATTGCGGGATCGGACGCGGAGGAGATAGGTCCCTTTGGGGATGTCGTGAGCTGTCCAAGAAGCATCATGGATCCAACCAGAGTTCTTGCTTGGGATCGCGTCGGATTCAAGCTCAAACAAAAGGCCAGAGTTGGAGATGGCGCGATTGCTGAATTCTCCGGAAGGAGCACTGGAAAAAGCGGTGACAATGAGGGTGCCGACTTGGGGCTCTGTGGCCGTCAGACGGGCGACCGCTTCGATGGGGCTAACCAGAATCGCTTCCGGGGAGGCAGTGGCTTGGATATGGTCAAGATTGCGGCTCAAGGCCGTAAGGCGATACTCTCGGTTGGGGAGAAACTGCGACATTGGAATGGCACGCACGGTGCTACTGGCAGAGCCATCGGGCTTGGTGGCTGGTTGGCCCCACTTACTCCAGGCAATCCATTGAGCGTCAGCGGCATTCTGATTAAAGGCTCCGCTGGCCTGGACAAATCCTTGATCGCGTTCCCCAATGGCAAACTCGGTGATGTCCGGGTTATTCCCTCGAGAAAGAAGGATGGCAGAAGAAGAGGCGGTCGAGGTGGGGTCGAGCTCTAGGGCAACAGGAGTTTCGGACAGGGTTGTGGCAGCAGGAAGCGCTGTGGTAGGGGAAGAGCCGGCACTGTTTTTGGCTTGGATCACACGATCAACGTATCGGGTGTTGGGGGTCCTTCCTTTTTCGGTGATACTGCCGATGTTGGGGTCTTGGACAGCGAGCAGGGGTTGGGAAGTTCCATTGCCGTTGTCTTGAGAAAGAATGTACTCCGTGGCAAGGGTGGAGGGACTAAAGTTCCATTGGACGGAGGTCGACGAAGAGACGGTCGGTGGCAGTGCTGTCGGAGCTTGGGGGCCAGGGGTACAGTTACTGGTGCATCCTCCTCCGCCTCCTCCACCGCCGCCATCACCACCACCTCCGCCGCCATGGCCTACAATAGCGGTTTCATAGCTTAGGGTAATACCCGTCAAGCGAGGGCTCGTGCTGGTGCTGGGGCTAGTGAGTTGAGCGCACCAGTAGAGTTTGGTTTGACTGGTACTGCCAAAGGAGGTGGCTGAGCCACTAGTAGTCGCAAGCCAGGGGGTTGAAGAGCCGCAGGAGACTCCGGCGGGGTCGGAGTTGGCGACATAGTACGTGATGGTCCCCCCATTGAGGGTTTGTGTGGCTGTGAGGGTGGTATTCTGGACAGATCGGGTCGTGTCTGTGTGGAGGTTGTTGGAGACAATGGTGCTGGTGGTGGAATAGGTGGGGGTGTAGCGCGTAGCGCCAAGAGTGCCCTGACTCATGGCGACAACGGTCTCGAAATCCTTGGCGTAGAGAGGAAGAATTCCCATAGAGTCCTCAACGTTCGTCCAGTTGCTCCCTCCGTCAATCGTGTGGAGAATAACGCCATTGCCGGTTCCGACAAAACACGTCTGACTATCCGTGCACTGGATGTCCCATAAGTCCCAATCCGAGTCAATACCAGCCGCTTGGATGGTCCACGTACTCCCGCCATCGGTTGTCTTGCGGATAGTTCCCCTATCACCACCAACCCATCCGGTATTCGCATCAACAAAATATACGGCTTCTAAGTCCTCTGATGTCTGTCCGTCCAAGGCGTTCCATGTCGTGCCGCCATTGGTGGTTTTGAGTATTGTTGCACCGGTACCGACAGTCACAGCTGTATTCTCATCAATGACGTGCACGGCGCGAAGATCTAGTTCGGTCCCACTAACCTGAGTACTCCAGTTCGTTCCGCCGTTCACGGTTTTAAGAATCGTCCCACCGTTTCCCACGGCCCATGCCACGGATGTTGATGCGGCGTCAATTTCCTTCAGATCCATGGCAGTACCCGATACTTGGGTGCTCCACGACGTTCCACCATTGGTGCTATAGCGAATGAGTCCAGACTGCCCCACAGCCCACACGGTCGAAACATCTGCTACGGCAACGCCGATCAGGTCTTCGCCCTCGTCCGCTCCACTATCTACCGAAACCCACGTTACCCCAGCGTCTGTGCTCTTGGCCACCTGGCGATTTGTTCCTACCGCATACACGGTGTCGCCCGTGCCATCAACATTATTAAAACTTTTTTGACTATCAAAATGCTTGAGCGCAATCGTGTCTCCGGGATTGGTCCACTGCGCTAACGTCGCCCCTTGGCCCACAAACCAGATGCTCGTAGCTGATGCTTGCGCTGCGCCCAAGAATCCATCACCGCCGGGGAAACCGCGGCTTGTCCAGTCTGTCCCGCCATTGGTGGTTTAGAAGAGCTCGTCGTTGCGACCCGTGATCCACACCGTATCTGCGTCCACGATCACCATGTTGCTTAAATCTCCTCCAAATCCAATTGTCTGTTGAACCCAGGTTGTGCCCCCATCGGTTGTTTTGAGGATAATGCCATTGTCCCCCGTGATCCATCCAGTAGTGTTATTAAGCATTTTGACAAGCCTAAAATATTTATTCGTAATATTTAACACTGTGACGCCGTCTGCCTCTCGAATATTTTCCACTAGTGGCGCTTCCCAAGTGGCTCCGCTATCGCTCGTTTTAAGGATTAAGCCTTCACCTCCAACAACCCATCCGGTGGCCGCGTTAACCGGAAAATGAACGCTCTCGCCGTTATTATCGTTGATCACGTCGGTTGCTCGTCGCGTCCAGGTGGCGCCAGCATCGGTGGTGTTCACCACCAGTCCATTATCCCCGACAACTGTTGCAGTATTGGCATCACTCGCCCATACTCCATTCAAAGGCGTGCCCACAATCGAAGCGCCCGACACATTAGCGGTCTGCCGAGTCCAATTGTCTCCCAAGTCTGTAGTGCGATAGATGCCGCCGTTACTATCCACCATCCATCCGGTTGTGGTGCCTGATACGAGATCCACCGCATTGGCTATTTCGCCGGCGTTGTCGGGCGTGGAGACCCCACCCCAGGTTGCTCCGCCATCCGTGGTCTTTAACATCGTGCTCCCGCCATCGCCTACAATCATGCCATTGGACGCATCGGCAAAATCAATGGCGCGAAACGTGTACATCCGTCCGCCATCGCGATTCTGCCAGGAATACGGTGAACCTGATCCGCCGTCCGTAGTTTTAAGGAGGATGTTGCCCTCGCCCGCGACATACGCGGTTGTGGCTGATGTCATGGCCACAGAAAACAAATTTCTGTTGGTCGCAGACAATTGTACGTTCCATACAGCGCCGCCGTTGGTGGTTTTAAGAATGGCACCCTTGTTGCCCACCACCATGCCGATGTCGCTGGAGAAAAACGATCCGGCGCGGAGATTTGGGATTACTGTACGCAAGGCTCCGACGCAACTTCCGGAAATAGGCCCGCAGGTCGCGCCCGCGAGGTACGCGGCGAATGCTGCCTCATCATCCGGACCATCGAGTGTTCCAGCGGACTGAATTGAGAATGCTGTGTCCCCATGATCAATGGTATACGAAATACCGCCGCCATCAGAAAAAAGCCAACCCCTGTTACCATTGAGGAAATACAGACCACTAAAATTACCAGTGAGCAATAAACCGGCCTCTGTCGCATTGGCTGGAGCGCGTGCGCTCCATGTTGCCCCGCTGTCTGTGGTACGTAAAATCGTGCCGGTGCCTCCAACGATCATCCCTTTCGTTCCAGCTGGATCCACATACACTGCATTGAGCGTTTCACCAGTTCCTGATGTTTGTGTTGCCCATGTAGCCCCCCCATCTTGCGTGCGATAGATGGCTCCAGCCCATCCCACTGCCCAGCCGTTTTGAGTGCTTGTAAAATAGGTGTCTTGAAGTACTGTTGCGCCGCTGGGAGTCACCACGTTCCACGTCGCTCCTCCATCGGTGGTTTTGACCATATACCCGCTCGGGCCTTCGGGAACCCCTCCCACTGCCCAGCCAGTATTGGCATCAATAAAAAAGATGTTGTAGAGCTCTGTGTTATACGGCGTGTTGGGCGCAGAATGTTGAACATGCCAGAAAATCCCCGCATCGGTCGTTTTCAAAATTTCCCCTTGTACGGTCACAGCCCAGCCGACCAAAGGATCAGAGTTTAAAAAAAAGACATCTTGATTATTGCCAAAAAATCCCAGCGTATTTGTCCATGCATCAGTGGTCGTAAGGCGCGTCTGGCCGTGAGCGATGTCCACCGTGGCAGTAGTGTTGGCGATGTCAATGTTGGTGGTGGCGGTAAAGTTCTCACTTACCGAGTTGGTTGCCGCAAACAGGGGCAGTGGCTGCAATGAAGCGTTGGAAAGGATGACCAACAATCCAAGCAACAAAAAAAGCGTGCGCTGATACGGCGAACGCTTGGATACTTGATTGCCAACAATCGATGGGACACCTTGGTCCTCGAATAATCCCATCTGCATATCGTTGCTATTTTTGTCTTACTTTTTATTTTTGATGATACTATTATATCATTTTTTCATAAAAAAATCAACTGTCATTGTGCACAGCCCCTTCTCGCTCCTCAGGGGGCAGCGCATCAAGCAGCCGTGTTATTTCGTCCGCGGTTTCATTACTGTTGTCAAGGCGAAAATGAATCTTGGGCACATACTGCATCCGCAGTCGTTTCACCAGCATCCCGCCGAACATCGGAGTCATCCGCCCGAGCTGTTTTTGAATCGATACCTCAAATTTCTTTGGGAATATACTCACCCACACGACGGCTTGCTCTCCATCATTCGTGAGCTCTACGCGCATTACGGTGACCATTGCACCCAACGGGAATTCTGCTTCCTTTTTGAGCAAGTAGTTGAGCTCTTCCCGAAGCAGTGACTCAACGCGCTGTTTGCGGTACATATCTTATCCTTCCAAGGTGCGTGTAATTTTCTCTTCTCGGAAAGGGACAAGCACATCGTTTTCTTTTATCGGATCGCGGCTATTTAAACGCATACCGCACTCTTGCCCGGATTCGACTTTGTTCACGGTCTCTTTGCCACTGCGGATCTCAACGACTGTTGCTCGACCAATCGCCACGCTGGCGCGCTCCACATCCACCACATCTTTGGGGAGCATCCGCCCTTCCAGTACGCGTGTCCCGGCCGTTGTCATTCGGCCTGCGGCACTAAAGATACGCACCACTTGGATGCGTCCCAATGGAATTTTCCGAATTTCGGGCGTAAGAATCTTTTCTAAATCTTGTTTGATGCTATCGAGCAAATGGTAGATAACGGTAAACGAACGCATATCGACATTTTTTTCATGTGCAAAATTCGCTGCCGTCGGCAACGTCATCACATTGAAGCCGAGCAGTATTGCGTTCGTGTCCACCGCCCTCGCAACATCGGCGTCAGAGATTGCCCCAAGCCCTTTATGAATAACAGTTACGCCCACCTCGGGGTGTTCGATTTTTTGGAGCTCTGATAGAACCGCCTCCAGCGAACCGAGTACATCTGCTTTGATGATCAGGGGAATGCGATGTTTCTTGGAGTCGTCTTCTGGTCTCACGTTGACCCGCGACAACGCATTTAAGAGTTGTTGCGAGCGATTTCCCGAAGCCGCAGTTTTGCGAACCATCTCTTCCGATTCAACCGCATCAACAATGTCCCCCACCGCGGGAGCAACTTTAAACCCAAGGACTCTCGCGGGAGTACTCGGGGTTGCTTCTTCGATCGGTCGTCCATGTTCGTCCCGCAGGATCCGCACGTGCCCATACCCAACTCCTCCGACGGATAAGGGATCGTTGCGCTTGAGCGTCCCCTGTTGTACCAGGACTGTCGCCACCACTCCTTCGCGTTTATCAACTCGCGATTCGATCACGGCCGCGTGGGCCGTGCCTTCTGCCGCTGCGCGTAGTCGGTCAGGGTTTACATCCGCGACGAGCAGAATCACCTCCAGCAACTCTTTGATGCCCTTCCCTTCCTTGGCAGAGATCGGGACCATGGGCACTGCGCCGCCCCACTGTTCTCCGATAACATTATGGTCAGCTAATTGTGACTTTGTTTTATCAATATTAGCTTCTGGTTTATCGATTTTATTGATCGCGACAATCATGGGCAGTTCCGCCCCGCGAATAATCTGGATTGTTTCCAATGTTTGCGGCTTGACCCCATCGTCTGCCGCAACAACGAGGATAGCAATATCGGCAACACGCGCGCCGCGAGCGCGCATGCTCATAAACGCCTCGTGTCCCGGCGTATCAATAAAGGTGATCTTGCGATTATTGACCGTAATTTGATACGCGCCAATATGCTGCGTAATTCCACCATGTTCTTGCTCCACAACTTGCGTCTTACGGATCGCATCAAGGAGCTTCGTCTTCCCATGGTCAATATGGCCCATCACCACCACCACCGGCGGCCGTACAGGGTCATTGGCGTTGATTTCCGGAAGGCTGGGTTTTGCCGCCCGGGCCTGTTCCAACTCTTTCTCAACGGAAGGTGCATGATCCTCGGCAACGGTTTGGAATCCAAGATCCTGTGCAATGATGGAGGCGGTCTCGAAATCAATCATTTCGTTCACCGTTGCCAATACCCCTTGTGTCATGAGTTCTTTGATAATAGCCGTCACCGGCAAATTGAGTTTAACGGCAAAATCGCGTACCGCAATGACCGGCGGGAGATGGATGGCTTCCGTCTGCTTTTGCCGCCGTTCTTCCTTTTCTGCCATGCGTTTCTCAATCTCTTGTTGACGCTGGAGCTCCGCGATTTTAATTTTCCATTCGCGTATGATACGCTGGGCGGTACGCGGATCAACCTTGATTGCGCGTTTACCAATATCAAACCCCATTTTAGGCAGCAAATCAAAAAGGACTGTGGGAGAAACGCGTAATCGTCGGGCAAGTTCGGTAATATTCATAAGGATAATGCGAATACCATCCATCCTCATCAGCTAGTCAGGGATGCGAATACCGCGAATACTAAATAAATGAAGGATATTGAGTAAAAAAATTATACAATAAAAACTGTGCTAAGTCAATCAATCCCCTCAGGATTTCTCCTCATCGAAAAGCCCGCGGGCATTACATCGCACGATGTGATCGACCAACTCCGACGTGTGACCGGAGTCCAGAGGATCGGCCACAGCGGAACATTGGATCCGTTTGCGACCGGGCTGCTGATTGTTGGAATCGGCCGTGAAGCAACGCGGGAGATTGACCGTTTCCTGAAGATGGACAAGCAGTACCGAGCAACTTTGTATTTGGGAGCAACGTCAGATACGGGCGATAAGACCGGCACAATAATTTCTAATTTGGGACCCTCACAGTACTCACCAACAGAGAACATCATACAAGAGGTGTTGAAACGATTTACTGGGGATATTTCTCAAGTCCCGCCCATGCATTCTGCCAAAAAGGTGGGTGGCAAAAAACTCTACGAGCTCGCCCGACGCGGCAAAACGATCGAACGGCGGCCCGTCTCTATCTCTATCTCAAATCTCGCACTCGTGTCGTATACTCCTCCACTGCTCACGATTGATATTGCCTGCAGCAGCGGTACCTACATCCGCACGCTCTCCGAAGACATTGGCAATGCGCTCGGATGCGGCGCCTATTGCCAAGAGCTCCAACGCACCGCGATCGGCCCCTATCGATTGAAGGATGCGATGGAACTGGATATGATAACAACGGAGAACTGGGAACAACGCCTGAAGTGAAACTGGTTATTGGAAATGAGAGATTAGTAATGGAACATAGAGAATAGAAAATGGAAGAAACGTCTATAACACCTAGGTTCCCGTTAATATTCAATATGGCCCTACAATCCAAAAAATTATTACTAATCGACGCCAACGCGCTCCTCCACCGCGCTTGGCACGCCCTGCCGCCGCTCACGACCAAACAGGGCGAAGTGGTCAATGCCATGTACGGATTCTTGCTCATGCTCTTTAAAGTGATCCCGCAAGTGCATCCCGATTCCATTATCGCAGCGTTTGACCGGAAGGGCCCGACATTTCGCCATAAAATCTTTGAGCAATACAAAGCGCAACGGGTGAAACAAGCGGATGAATTATACGAGCAATTCCCCAAACTCAAAGAGATACTGACAGCACTTGGCATCTGTGTATTGGAACATGAAGGCTACGAAGCGGACGATATTATCGGCACTATTGCAACAACGGAATCTACGCGTGAAACCCCGACCCACGTGATCATCCTCACCGGCGACATGGATACGATGCAGCTCGTCAACCATTCGGTCAACGTACTCTGCTTCAAAAAAGGCGTTTCCGAAACAACTCTTTATGATATCAATGGCGTCACGGCTCGTTATGGCCTTGCTCCAGAGCAACTCATTGACTACAAGGCATTGCGCGGGGACCCTTCTGACAACATCCCTGGCGTTAAAGGGATCGGAGAGAAGACAGCAACAGAATTGCTCCAACGGTACGAGTCGATCGAGGGGATCCTCAAGGAACTTTCAAAACCTTCCTCCACTATTTCGCCTGCCGTCGCTGCAAAACTCCAATCACCCGACACCGACCTCGAACTCAACCGGACACTCGTGAGGATCGACCGCAATGTTGCAATCGATTATTCACTCGAACAGTGCCAGTGGGGTGCTATGGACCGGCCTCGGGTGATGGAGCTTTTCCAACGGTATGAGTTTGAATCGCTCGTTAAAAAAATTCCAGGCGCCCAAGAACAAGCACCCACGCCCGCCAACCCCAAAAAATCAGTGACAGAAGTAACACCCTCCGACAAACAATCGTGGGTTAAGATTTCGTCAGCGGATGAATCGACTGCATTTTTAAACACCGTCGTTGGGCACGGTTCGTGCGTTATTTCATTTGTGAACAACACGGCAGGGTTTGTCATGACCGCGCAGTCACGACATGCCTACTACCCAGAGTTCATACAGGGCGATGCGGCGATACTTAAAACCCTGCTCACGCTTAACGGCGCCATCCAATGGATCGGGCACGATCTTAAACAGGAGTTCAAAAAACTTATGGACTGGGGGCTACCTGACATGCGGGCCGGAATGGACACGATGATTGCATCGTATCTCTTAAGCCCCGGGTCGCGTGCGCATAGCCTTTCCAATTTGGTCTTTAGCGAACTCAAGAAGGAAATCCCCGGCGTGACCAGCACACAACAGCAACTCCTGCAAAAGCCCACGGATGATATTGCCGAAACAGTGGGGCGTAATATCGCGATTGCAGAACTGTCGCGGCTGCTGGATGTAAAAATTCGCGAAGACAAACTCACTACGGTATTTGAAACAATCGAGCTCCCCCTCATCCCGGTGCTGGCACGGATGGAACGCGCTGGCATCGCGGTTGATCCCGAGGAGCTTACGAAGCTCAAAACAAAACTCACGCGCACCATCAAGACGTTGGAAACGGAAATTACAAACTTTGCGGGCGAACCATTTAACATCAATTCCACCCAACAGCTCCGCCACATTCTGTTCGAACGCCTCCAGCTGCCAACCAAAGGGATCAGCAAAACAAAAACCGGCCTCTCAACAGCGGCCGAAGAGCTGGAAAAATTGCAGGACGCGCATCCGATTATTCCTAAGCTCGGGGAATATCGCGAACTCACAAAGTTGCTCAATACATACGTCGAGGCGTTGCCCCATCTTATCCATCCAAAAACCGGCCGGATCTATACCACATTTAACCAAACGGTCGCGGCAACCGGCCGGCTCTCATCCTCGGATCCCAATCTCCAGAACATTCCGATCCGCACTGAATTGGGCAACGAAGTGCGCAATGCGTTCGTGTGCGGCCGCGGACTCCGTCTACTCTCATTAGATTACAATCAAATCGAATTGCGCGTTGTCGCGTCCTTATCGAAAGACGAAAAAATGATAGCATCGTTTAACAGCGGCGAAGACATCCACGCGCGCACCGCAGCCGAAGTCTTTGGCGTGCCTATTCAAGAGGTGAGCACCGAGATGCGGCGTACAGCCAAGACGGTGAATTTTGGAGTCCTCTATGGCCTGGGCTCAACCGGACTCGCCCAAACCACGGGAATGACACGTGCCCAAGCCAAAGATTTTATCGACCGCTATTTCACCGTCTATGCCGCGGTCCACGCCTTTATGGAAGGCTCAAAGCAGTTTGCCCGCGAACACGGATACGTGCAGACACTCTTTGGCCGAAAGCGGCATCTCCCCGACATCCATTCCGGCATGGCACAAGTGCGCGCCCAAGCAGAGCGCGTAGCCGCGAATATGCCGATCCAAGGGACCGCTGCGGATATCATGAAGCTCGCCATGATCGCGATCGATAAACAATTAACAAATTGGTCGCCAACCGCTCGCATGCTGTTGCAAGTCCACGACGAACTGGTGTTCGAAGTCGCCGCCGATGAAGTCGATACTGTAGCGAAAAAAGCGGCGCACACCATGGAAAGCGTCATGACGCTCAATGTTCCGATTGTGGCCCATGCCAAAGTCGGCGCACGGTGGGGGAGCATGACGCCACTGCAAGTGGCGTAATTTGCAATTATCAATTTTCAATAAATGACCAATTAATCGATTGGAAATTCAATGAAAATTGAGAACTGAAAATTGAAGATTATGCTAATTATACTGACCGGCAACGACACTTACACCATCGCACAAAAACTTAAAGAAATCCGGCAAAAATTTGTTAGGGAAGTGGACGGATCCAATTTAAATAGTGCGAGCCTTACGGCGGACGATTTCGACGCGGGCGTGCTCAAACGAGAGTTAAGTACCGTCCCCTTCCTTGCCAAACGACGCCTTATCGTTCTCAAGCAATGCTGGAACGCTATCCAAAAACAACCAACACTTGCTCAAGAGTGGCAAGATCTGGAGGATACTGCCACGAGCACAACGCCAGATTCCCCAATTGTCGTGTTGGTCGAACCACAAGAAGCTGGAGCGCCGACAAAAAAATCAACGGCTCGAAAAACGACCGCGTCGAAAAAGGCTCCTGCCGGCGCATTCCCCCTGCCTGCGCAAGCAATGAAGATTGAATGTTGGGTCAATAATCAAAACGACCTCGTCCGTTTTGCGACTACGCTGGCGGCAAAACATGGGCTCACATTTGATCGTTCTGCGCTGGAACTGCTCTCGCAACTGCCCATCGACACGTGGGCAGCGGCAAATTTAATTGAGACGTTGGCCCATTGCCCGCGTGAGTCTACAATGCTGACCAAAGATGACGTCCACCGATGGAGCACGGTTGCCAGTGATGACGCGTTGTTTACGCTGCAAGATGCGCTGGGGACAATGGATCGGAAGTTATTCCTCAAGGAGCTCACACAAAAATTAACCGCCGGCGTTCATCCATTGGTGATCCTCACTGCGCTGCAAAGAACGGTCGCCCTGTTGATGCAATCTGCCTCCAACACGATCCCTTCCACCACGCATCCATTCGTCGTAAAAAAAATAACGGGCCAAGCCCGTCGATGGTCAACCAAACAATTGGATGCAGTCGCAAAAATGGTATTCTGGTGTGAGGCGACCATGAAATCGTCATCCATCATCCCAGCAGAAACACTTCTCACTCGAATCGGATTTGCGCTATAAAAAAATCGGTCATTCTGGCCGATTTTTTTATTCTTGCAGAATTACTTGCTCTCCAACCGGCTCGTCAACCGCGCGGCTTTGTTGGCGTGGATCACGCCGCGTTGCGCAGCCTTTGCGAGCGTCTTTCGAGCCGTATTCACTAATGCTCCAGCCTCGGCGGCCTTGGCCGCCACTGCCCGGCGAGCGGCTTTAAGATCGCGCTTTAACAACGCCTGTACGTGGGCATTGGCCACAGTGCGCTTCTTAGTTTTGCGTAATTCCTTATAAGCAGATCGTTGTGTCGGCATAATCAAGAAATTCCTAATTTCTAATGACGAGAAGTATAAAGGATCATAGCGAAAATAAAGAGGATTGTAAAGAGAGAGAAGCGGGTAAAAGAAGCAGCGGCCGGATCCTGTGAGGGAGCCGGCCGCCGATGTTACTGAAAAGACCGCTGCGGGTCGCGTTCAGCGCGTGAGCGCTTGAGCGAACCCGTCGGGGTCACTGGTCGTCGTCTTCCGGCGCCGTCGCCTCGGCCGCGTCCTCGGCGTCCGCGCGGGTCGTGAACTCGCGCTGACCCTCGTCCTGGCTACGGGCGTATTCGGCCGCCCACAGAACCGCACGGGCCACCTGGTTGCTGGCCTTGGGGGCGAGCTGTACCAGGAGGGCCGTGTTCGGGTCATCGCGCAGAATCCGGCCGGTCGTGCGGAACTCACTGCCGACGACGAGGAGCTCGTCGCTCATCGTGAAGGGGGTGAACCGGCGCCCGTAGAGCGCGCCCTCGCGCTCGTAGGTCGCCGTCATGAACCCGTCCTCGGCCAAAGGGGTGACGAAATCCAACGCTCCGAACGGGAACGTCTTCTCGTACCAGTTGTGGCCCTCGCCGCGCGTGGCGTTGGCCCTCTCGGTCACGAGCACGCGATCCACGAGGATCGTGGCCACGTGGCTACCCTCGGGCGAGCAGCGCACGACCTGCGCCTGCGTGTTGTTGCGCAGCAGCGCCGGCTGCAGCCTCTCGCTACCCGTGCGCAGGAAGGCCCCCAGGGCGGACCGATCCACGACGATGTAGACGTCGCTGGTCCGGTTCTTGGACGCGATCGCGGCGTTGAACCGATCGAGTGCTGCCTCCTCGAATCTGAGCGGGGTCCCGAACTCGTTCAGAAGCACCTGGAACTGCCCCGCATCCGCCAGAACCACGTCGGTGTCGCCGACGCTCTCGAAGGAGGTGATGGCCGCGAAACGGCTCAACTCCGGATCCTTGACCAGAGCGGCCAGGGCCTGCCCGTAGACATCGCAGTTCTCGAGCGTGATCTTGGCGATCTTGCCCTCGAGTTCGACGCCCTCGCCGGGGCCGCCGTTCTTGGCGGCGAGCGCGAGGCTCATGACGCGCGTCTGCCCCATGCTGATCTCGGCGGTGATCGTCGACGCGCCGAACAGCAACTGCGTGCGCAGCGCCGAGAATTTCTCCGGGCTCGCGGTGGTGACCGTTCGAGCCTTGGTGGAGGTGATCTTTGCACCCATGATATGAATTATTCCTTTCGATCGAAATAAACCGTACGGTTGTTGGTTGCTCGGAGTTTAGCGCACCCCGAGCCGTTTTACGCCTTCACATTATTGACGTACTCCCCCTCACACTGAGAGAAATTACGCTAGACCCCTGTGAAGCCAGGGTCCACTATCATCCCACCAAACTCCTGGTAGCACCTCCTTTCGGGGGATGATATCACTAGAACTCATCTCAAAAATAACCGTGCTGATACTATTACCTCTGAGATGAGTTCTAGCTGGTGTACTGCTTACAAGTGTGGCACCGATAAGGCTGAGCCACTATCAAAGTGCCACGATGGTAAGCAGTACATTCAATTGTCAACGTGCGTAACCGTCATTCTGAGCAAAGCGAAGAATCTCATCGCTCACAATTATATGCAAAATCCTTCACTTCGTTCAGGATGACCCGGTATCACCTAAACAAAAAACGTGTGGCTTTCGCCGCGCGTTCTTCAAAGACATCGTAAGGATATCTCCGGGCTCATGACCTCTCTCCTATCCCCACAGACTGGTGGGAAACTTTTTCGGGTGCGTGGGCTGACGCGCAGTCGAAACCGTTCGGCAGTCCAGGGGCACAAGGGTACCCCGATAGGTTCGGGATAAAAAAAGTTCCTACCAATCTGTTGGAATAGGAGCTCTTGTTGCTCTCAAAAACTTCCAATTTATTGACTTTTCAACAAAAGTGCTGGAAGTATAGCACTTATTTTTCTGCTGTCAAGACTAAACCGAGTGACTAAACCGAGTGACGGCAAAAATATCACCGCCGCCGTCATCTGGCTTGACCAGAATCATCCGTTATGACGCAATAATTTTCGCATGAGAGGTTCGGGCATTGCAGCCTTCAAGAGCGCCATTGTTTCCGGGTCATGAACATTGTCCGCGCCGAACTTCCCGCGTTTGATCGCGCCCCAAACCACCGTACGATCCAAGCGGCTTTCTTGGTGGAGGCCGTCGATAAGCTCATCAACCAGCGCCATGGCCCGGGCATGGCCCATTTTCTGCTTGGGGTTGCGAAAAACGGTTCGGAGGTGTTCAAATTCTTCCCTCGGGAGAGCGCCGGGGTGCAGGCGCAGATAATTCTCCATCATCTCGAACGCCACGTGGTCTGTTACTCCTTCATCCAGTATTTCTAATATCTTCACCGTCGTCATGCGTCCCCCTTGGATGTTGTCGTCCGATTTTCCTCCATATCGCGACTCTGTTTTTTTGTATCCGCTGATAACCTGCATGCTGCGTTCCGGCGGTGCCTTCCAAAACAAAAAAAGTTCTTTTAAAATATTCGTTACCGTGGCAATTTCATGGAACTCCCGTTCGCCCCGAACCCGTGTAAAGGAGTAATCGTGCACGGCCTCATGGCACACGACGAATAACAACCAAGTGTTGAGGAGGATCCCGAGCTCTCGTGCCGTAGTGCGGAGACGGTCGGGATTAAGCTCGATCAGCCGGCTCGCGGCGCGGTGCGTTGCAATATCATCTCTTGGAGCATCCGAAAGGAGATCGCTCTCCGTCTCTTGAACGCTCGGCAGAATAAAAAAGGATTCCTTTGTGATGGGATGGTCGGCATCAACGACGCTGCCGGATCGCCGACATTCTTTTTGAAGATACGAATCAATATCCTCAAAATGAATATCTTCGAGGTATTTTTCTAAAACAGAATCCGAAACGCGCTCCTGCTCCAACTCCCAGCGCTTGCGAGCGGCATGGTGTTGTTGCCATGCAGCATCCTCAGGCATTTGACCGTAACTGCGCAGTCGCACCATAGTAAACAAAAAACTGGAGGCCAGGGTCGGAATCGAACCGGCGCGTGGGAGTTTTGCAGACTCCCGCCTTACCACTTGGCTACCTGGCCACTTGCCTCCGAGAGGACTCGCCCGGAGATAAACTCCGGACGTCCGGTCGAATGACCGGACGAACCCTTCCAAGGCGAATTTGCCGGAGGTGGGAGTCGAACCCACACGCCTTGCGGCGTCAGCTCCTAAAGCTGGTGTGTCTGCCAATTCCACCACTCCGGCGCGGATCCCCCCACCTCAAGTCAATCACAGTGTACACGAACTTGATTTACGGCTCAACTCCCGCATGATAATATCACCATAAGGTTCTTAGCTGATTAGCTTCTTAGGATCGACAAGTATTGTGAAAAAACTACTTTTAATCATCCTCGACGGCTGGGGTGTTGGCAAGAACGACGAGCACGATGCCATCAAGCAGGCTCAAATCCCCTTCCTTACACAATGCTGGAACGCTTATCCACACAGCACGCTGGTCGCCTCCGGCGAAGCAGTCGGGTTGCTCCCGGGCCAGATGGGCAGTAGCGAAGTCGGCCACATGCATATTGGCGCGGGGCGTGTGATCCGCCAAGAACTCACCCGCATCCATCACGAAATTGCCGCTGGCAATTTTTTTGATACTCCGGCGCTGGTGGCGAGCTGCCAGCATGCGAAGCGCACGGGCGGTACGCTGCATCTGGTAGGGTTATTGAGTGACGGCGGCGTGCACTCGCACATCGATCATGTATTCGCGCTCATCACCATGGCAAAACAATATGGGGTCAAAAAGGTGGCAATCCATACCATTCTCGATGGCCGCGATGCCCCCCCGCAATCCGCAATGAAATACTTAAACCAACTCAAGGTCCATTTGCAAAAAACTGGGCTCGGAGTCATTGCCACGGTTATGGGCCGTTTCTATGCCATGGATCGCAACAACCACCTCGATCGTACCACCATCGCGCTCGATGCTATGGTCAATGGTCAAGGCACAATCACGGACTCTATCGCCGATGCGATCACCGCAAGCGAACAAAAAAACGTCTTCGATGAATTTGTCGAACCGATCATCCTCAATCCCAGCGCCACAATCAAACCCAACGACAGCGTAATCTTTTTCAACTTCCGCGCCGACCGTATGCGCCAGATCGTCTCTGGGCTATCCCAGCGAGTTGAACGTCTCCATATCACCACCATGACCCCCTATGGCGTGGAAGGGATCGATGCCTCCGTCGCGTTCCCCCGCCAAATGATCGAAGGGCACTTCACGCAAATTGTTTCCGACCATGGGCTCAAACAACTCAAAATTGCCGAAACGCAAAAGTACGCCCATGTCACGTATTTTTTTAATGGCACTCGCGAACAACCCTACCAAAACGAAGATCGTATTCTGGTGCCATCCAAACATGTCAAAACCTTTGACCAGGCTCCGGAAATGTCAGTCAAAGAAATTACCGATGCGGCCATCGCCAATCTCCCCCGCTACCCGGTGATCGTGATCAATTTCGCCAACGCCGACATGGTCGGGCACACGGGCAACATCGCAGCCGCCATCAAGGCCTGCACAACCATCGACCAATGCCTTACGCGGCTCGTCCCGGCCGCCCAACAGGAGGGATTCGCCGTTATCATTACGGCCGATCACGGCAATGCCGAGCAGATGTTTGATCCCCAGAATAACACATCGCACACCGCGCATACCGCCAACCCCGTACCGCTGTGGTTTATCGGCGGAGGTAAGCAGGCCATTGCTCCCAACGGGGCACTCACCAATGTTGCAGCGTTGGCTTTATCACAACTAGGGATCCAACCCTCCCCCGAGATGGACACTGCACTATAGAACGAACATCATCGTTTTATGCGACGACTCGCCCTCGTATGGACCGTGCTCATCACTCTCGCAGCAACGAGCTCGCCCGTGGCTGCCGAAACCAGTCATGTCGTCATAAGCCAACTCCAAGTTGCAGGCACAACGGCCAATGATGAGTGGATCGAACTCTACAATCCGACGGTCTCGCCTGTTGATCTCTCGACATTTTCACTGCAATACAAAAGCGCAACGGGATCGACGTTTCAAAAAAAGAATTTTCCCAGCGGCGCTACCATTGCGGCGCACGGGTATTATCTTGCCGCTCATAACGACTCTGGTGTTGCCGGCACGGCGGACATGGTACACTCGAGCTTCTCCATGGCCGGAGCCGGTGGCAATATCTTCCTCGTGAATACAACCACCCTATTGCCCAACCCCACCGACGCGTCGATCGTGGACCGCATCGGGTATGGCACGGGCGACGCACCCGAAGGCAGCGCCGCTGCTGCCCCTGCATCGGGGCAATCACTCCAGCGGCTGCCGGCCGATGCGCAAGGCAATGGCACGGATACCGACAACAATGCTACGGATTTTGTACCCAACCCATCGCCCACCGCACGAGGTAGCCAAAGCCCCATTCAACCGGCAATCCCAACATCAAGCTCGGATACATCATCAACATCATCAACATCCTCAACGACCACGGCTACCGATTCTTCAACATCGAATACACGGTCTACAACAACATCAACAACTTCAACGGAGGCGAACGCATCAGCGACTTCTTCCGCAACAACGTCATCAGAAACTTCCACAACGACTTCCGCGAGTTCTTCCAATGCCGCAACTTCAACGGAAACAACAACCACACAATCGTCATCCGAATCATCAAATGCACCCTCCAACCAATCCTCCACGTCCGCATCTTCAGAGTCGTCAAATGACACCTCAACAACAACATCCTCCGCAACTTCCACTGCATCATCAGCGGACACTGCTCACAGTTCAGAGGCAACCAACACTGCCGCGCAATCCGCTCCTCTCGCTTCCGTTGTCCGCCTCAACGAAATCCTGCCCCGGCCGGAGAGCGGAGGGAATGAATGGATCGAACTCTATTTTAGTGGCGACCCATTCTCTATCACGGGTTGGACGATTGAAGATGGAAAAGGGGTGATATCCACCCTTGACGCGACTCCCACCAATCGCTGGTTTGTCGTGGAACTCACCAGCGCTCACCTCAATAACGATGGGGACACGGTGATTCTGAGAGATGCAACCAGTGCAATGATCGACCGCATGACCTACGGATCCTTTGATGATGGCAATGCGCTGGACAATGCTTCAACGCCGGGGCAAGGCGCAACACTCAATCGATACCCCGACGGCAAAGATACAGAAGCGGACAACATTGATTGGTATGTGAGCACGAGTGCCACGAAGGGATCAACCAATCAAGTGGTCGCACCCCCGCCTCCGGCTTCCACCGTATCATCGCGAGGGCAATCTCCGAATTCCAGCGCCACCGTGATGCCCAACGTCATGATTAATGAATTTGTCTCGGATCCTGCAGACGGCGACACGGAATGGATTGAACTCATCAACAAAGAAACGGTGGCCGTATCGCTCAACGGTTGGACCATCGAGGACGGGTCGGGCAGCATGACGACAATAACTGGGGTTATCGGAGCCTCGGATGCGGATCGATATTATCTCGTGACCAGCCCCAAGGGGTCACTCAACAATAGTGGTGACCACATTGTGCTCAAAAACGAAAACCGGCAGATCGTGGATGAGGTGCGCTTTGGCGATTGGGGTGATTCCGAGTCAACCAATGCGCCGGTAGCCCGCGACCCCTGGAGTGTGGCTCGCGTGGTGGATGGCTACCGTTCGGGATCGCTCAAAAAAGATTTTGCCGTCACGACAACCCCTACGCCCAGGGGGCGCAATACCGTTGTGGCGCCCAATAATTCTCCCCCAACGCGATCGTCAGCCAAATCGCCGAACGCCGCGAATGCTCCAACAACCAACAAGGCAGGATCGGCGCCACTTCTACTCATCAACGAAGTGCTGCCCAACCCCATCGGCGCTGACCGTGGTCATGAATGGATCGAACTCGTTAATCGTTCTCCTGCGGCGATCGAACTCCCGCGCCTGATCATCGAAGTCCGCGGCGGCGCTCGCACGAATATCACGCCGTTTCGGTTAGCCGGCAGTACTCTAATGGCGCTGTCCGAAACGATTCCACCACTTCCCAATTCCGGCGCCACTATCAGACTGCTCGTCGAAGAAAAAGACGCAAAAGGACGCATCACGGAGAAAGAGCTTGACCGCGTAGCATACCCGCCTGCTTCGACCGAAGGCCAGAGCTATGCGCTCTCTTCCGAAGGGCGCTGGCAGTGGACCACCACCCCTACCGTCGGCATTGCAAACGCGATTGCCGACCCCAACCACGCCCCGGTTGCCCAATTCTGGATCGCTCCCACGGCCGCCCAAGGCGAAATCCTCTTGTTTGATGCGTCCGATAGCTATGACCCAGACCGTCAACCCATTACCTATCACTGGGCATTTTCCGATGGCACAACGCTCGATGGCATGGCCGTTGAAAAAATCATGCCCGCGCAAAAACGCTTGACCGCCACCCTCACCGTGAGCGACGGGATTACGAGCGGTAGCGTACACGACACAATTGCACTCGCATCCCCCGAAGCACACAGCGACACATCCCAACAAACGGGGGCGGCAGCCACGCGGGCAACCGCCAAAACAGGTGCGGTGCAAACCGTGACGCTCTCGGAAATTAATGAATTGGAGCGCAACACGGCTGTCATCGCCTCTGGCGTTGTCAGCGCAACCCCTGCAACCTTCGGGGGGTCTGCCTTCGCCCTTTCTGGCAGCGGAACATTGGTGAAACTCTCTGGTCGGCACAAATGGCCAACACTCTCTGTGGGCGATCGGGTTCAAATTCATGGGAAGATTTCGGTTACCCAAACCGGTACGGCCATCCGAGTAAACGACCCATCGGATGTTGCGATCCAAGCACACGGCATCGCTCCCAGCCCAACGACCATGGCGATTGCGGATGTGGTGGATCGAGAGACAAACGATCTAGTCACCATCACGGCTTCCATCCGCGATGTGCGCACCAAGTCCTGGCTCGTGGAAGACGAAGAATCCGAGATCGCCGTAATTCCGCCCGTAGGCCTCCCGCGCATCCCGCAGCCCCAGGAACAAGTACGGATCACGGGCGTCATTGAGCACACCACCACCTCCAACCGGTTACGCGCTCGCACGATCGACGATGTTGCATTCCTCTCTGCCCCTGCGCCAACAGAGACAACAACCATCCCGCTTCAAAAAAATTCTCAATTGCCTACAATGGTGTTTACGGGCATCCTTGCCGGCAGCCTCCTGTTGCTCATTATCCGCGAACCCGTGGCCCCTGGGCCTCAATGGCCCACACCAGAGCCCGAACTCAAACCGGTGGTCGCCAGCAACGGCATCTTGCAACTACCGAATTCCTTTCAAACCGAAGAAGAACGACAATGATCCCAAATAAATTTGAACCATGTCCGATAACAATCCGCCAATTTTTTATTGACGATAACAACGAGCGTAACATCCTCCGTGATATCTTTGAGTGTGAGCCCCGAGAACGTCACCACGTGGTCTCCAAAAATATCGATAGCCCCTGTGGTTGAGTATTGTTTGGGTAAGAACCGATACGGCTTGCCCAATTCCTTCAAAAGGTCAGGGGCAAATTTTTTGACCTCCGCATCAAAGATATGAAAGTACTTAATTTTTTTCTCCCGCGCCTGGCGTAAAAATTTCTGAATAAATATGTGGAGGTCCGCGTCAAACCATCCCCCCTTTGCTCCGACAAAATAAACGTCTTCACCAACCGTCAGGATATCGCGCAAATAATTTTTAAACCCCTCCACTCCTTTATAGATATAGACCGCTTCTCCTGTTGCGGTCTTTTTAAATTGCTCTTGCAGGGCTGGCAAAATATTTTTAAGTTTCGCCTGCTTTTCCCAGATCAAATCCGAGAGCTTCTCAGGCTCCAATGCGGCATAGAGGTTTTCTTTGGTATCCGCGATTTGATAAATCAGACCCTTCTTTAAGAGCTTGGGAATAATGTCGTAGATATTGCGTTTATGCACGCCGATTTTGAGAGAAATCGCCGGGACCGAAGCAATGCCAATGTCCAACAACCCCTCATAGATCTTTGCCTCATTCGGAGAGAGGCCGATTTCTTCTAATACTTCTCGATACATAGACGAGAATTAAGAGGCTTCCGCGATAAAGGGAAGAGTCAGGGAGATAACAAAGTGGTGGTATTTGCCACTCACTCTATATGTTATACCATACCCCGTTAACAGTCAAATTCGACTGTTTCCCTGTACTCCTTAACTCTTTCTGTATGGATACACTCAAAAGCTTGACAGCGGTGCAAGGGCATCTCGTACTGGCTCTCTACGGAATATTCATGGTGACGCTCACCTACTTCTTTGCCCGTTGGAAACGCTACCGCTCGATCCAAGGGTTTTTGGTGGCCGAACGCAATGTGAGTTGGTGGCTGGGTTCCGCGAGCATCGCCGCGTCCTGGATTTGGGCGCCAGCATTATTTATTTCGGTCCAATCAGCGTATCAACAGGGGCTCCCTGGCATCTTTTGGTTCACCGCGCCAAACATTGTGGCGTTACTTTTGTACATTTTCTTTGCCCCCCGCATTCGTGAAAAACTTCCCTACGGCTATACCCTACTTCAATGGATCAAGTATCGTTTGGGCAGTGAACGGGTCCACAAAATGTACCTCTTCCCGTACTTTTTCTACCAACTCATGGCAGTGACGGTACAACTGTTTGCCGGCAGCAATCTCGTGAGCGTACTCACCGGGATTGGGCTCGTCAACGCGATGGTATTGATGGCGGTCATTATGCTGGCGTACGCGCTCATCTCGGGACTCGAATCCTCATTTGTCACGGATTTGATCCAGTTTTGTTTGATCATCGCGGGGCTCATTATCGTGCCCTGGGCCATCGTCGCCGCTGGCGGGTGGAGCCAAGTCACGCAGGGCTTTGGTGGAGTCACGGGGCAGTTGACGAATATTTTTGATCCCGGCGTTGCCCTCTCGTTTGGGATTGTCACAGCGATCGGTCTCATCTCCGGAGCAATTTCAGACCAGCAATACTGGCAGCGGGCGTTCGCGATCAAAAAAGAGAATCTTGTCCGATCATTTGCTTTTGGCGCCATCATGTTTGGCATTGTACCGGTTGCTTTGTCGAGTTTGGGATTTCTCGCGGCCAATCCATCGTTAGGGATCACATTGCCCAATGGCGTCGATCCATCCATGATCGGAGTCGCCGCTGTCAGCGCCTTGTTGCCCACGGGTGCCATCGCGCTGTTCGTGATCATGCTTTTGAGCGCGTTATTCTCTACGCTCGATTCTGGGGTGGTGGCGGCGAGTTCTCTGTATGTCACCGATGTCGTCCGGTATACAGACAGAGAGAAAGAGGTATTGAAAAAAATTGATATGGGCGAAACCCTCACGTCAGAAGAAAAAACACACGGGGCACAGCTCGATGACCAAGGGGTAAAGAATTCCCGCAAAGCAATGATCGCGATCACCATTGCGGGTTTGGTCGTCGCCATGGCCGCAAACAATATTCCGGGATTTGGTCTTAAACACTTGTGGTGGATTTTTAACACCGTTGCCGCCTGCGTGGTTGTGCCCACCATTCTGAGCCTATACTGGAAGCGTTTGGATGCCAAAGGAGTCTTCTGGGGAGTGCTGGTAAGTTTCGTTGTCGGCGTCCCGTTATTTGTCTACGGCAACATCATTGATAACCCAATCTGGATTGTCGGCGCATCGCTGTTTATCATTCTTGTCTCGACAGCGTTTTGTCTTCTGTTTTCTCGAAAAGAGCATCAATCATTTGCTTACGCAATACCCCATAATGGGGGTCGTTCAACGAGTGGTGCGAACGAGGGCGCGGCAGAGTGACAGGGATCTCTTCTTTTATCATCCCTGGTCGCCCAGAGAATACAAACACTCGGTCGGGCAGCAGGATCGCCTCATCAATGTCATGGGTGACAAACACAACGGTTTTTTTCTGCTTGGTCCAAATATCCAAGAGCAATTCATGCATATGCAATCTCATTTGGGCATCGATCGAAACAAACGGCTCATCCATGAGCAACGTGTCCGGTTGGGCGGCATACGCGCGCGCGAGCCCGGCTCGTTGTTGCATCCCGATACTTAATTCATGGGGGTATTGATCGGCAAATCCTTCTAATCGCATCTGACGGAGATACTCATCGACGATTGTCTGTTGTTGCAGTTTGGCAACACCATTCATCTGTAAGCCAAATTCAATATTCTGTCGAACCGTTTTCCAAGGGAACAAATTATTTTTCTGAAAGACATAGCCGCATCGCGCACCCTCCAGCCGTATCTCGCCCGTGCTCGGCTGAAGAAAGCCGGCAATAAGATTGAGGATTGTCGTTTTCCCGCACCCGGAGGGTCCCACAATACCAACAAACTCTTGATCACCGATAGTGAAACTCACGTTTTTGAGGGCCACGGTGTCGTGACTCTCATCAGAGGGACTATGATACGTCTGTGAAACATTGGAAAAAACAATACTACTCATACCGCTGTCGCCCGCCACCATGGGAATATTCTCCCGATCACTGTAACAAAAATGCGGTCAATGATGATCCCCAGCAAACCGATGGTCATAATCGCCACCATCATGCTATCGGCTCGAAACAGTTGATGAGAATAAAAAATACGGAAACCGATACCGCTGGAAGTTCCGGACATTTCGGCCGCGGCTAAGGCAAAAAATCCCGTTGCAATGCCCATTCGCGCGCCGGCAATAATATAGGGAAGCACGTGAGGGACATAGACGTGCGCGTACATTCGCCACCCCCGGGCGCCCAAGATCTGCGCGGCACGCACATACTCTTGCTCCACCTCCATAAACCCCGAGGACGTGTTCAGCCACACCGGGAAGGTTACGCCCCACGTGACAATAAAAATTTTCTCCATCTCCCCAATGCCAAACCACACGATGGCTAATGGGATAAGCGCCACCGATGGCGTGCTTCGGAGATAATTCAACAACAGCCCGAGAGTTGCCTTGAATAGTTGCGACCGCCCAGTGAGCAACCCCAACAGGATACCTATCGCATTGCCCGTGATAAAACCAATGCCAAACCGAACAAGACTCGATTGGAGGTCATTAAGCCACTCTCTCGAAATTACCATCGCTCGAAACGCGCGGCCGATACTTGTCGGCGCAGGGAAGAGGTGCGGATTATAAAGCCCGGCGCTAGAAACGGCCTGCCACAAAGCCAACAGAACGACGCCGGTTATTCCGCCGCGGATTAATGAAGCGTTCTTCATTCACCCAAACCCTTCACGGAAGAAGGGCGCTCGTTTTTTAAGGCCTGAGTGAAGATATATCCCCGAAAATTTGGCAGTGTCGCCGCTGGCTTTCTTAATGATGCTGCCCATTGGCCTTCTTTGTTGATGATCTCTAAGAAGCGCTCATCCAGTTGAACGTCCACAACATACTCTTTCCATAACAGCTCCACCGCTTCTGTTGGCACGCCGGTGACGTCAGACACAATCTTTATGGACTCTGTGGGATTCTCTTTGACAAACTGTTCGGCGCGCAATAATCCCTTAATAAGTTGTTGAACAATGACCGGATTTTTTTGTACAAATTTTTTATTCATCGCAACCGTATGGCGACCGTTGTAGAGTTCGCCGGGTTCAAACACCGTTGCCTTGTCGCCCAATTGCTTTTTTGCATAATAAATATGTGGCTCCCAAGCGGCGTACGCGTCGATATCGCCCTTAACCAGAGCCGTCACCATATCCGGCGGCGGCATATTCACGATACGGACTTGATCAAGGCCGATGTTGTATTTTTTAAGAAACACCGTCAAAAAATAATCGGAGTTCGTACCTGCTAACGTCGCGATGCGTTTCCCAATCAAATCACCAGGCTTGATGATCCCTTTATCGACTCGGGCAATGATTTTTGTTTCTTGGTGCTCGGTGACGGTAGCGACGATCGCAATATCGTTGCCCTGGAGAATGGCATGGACCAATGGCGTCTCGGATACGGACATCACCTCGGCGTTGCCTCCCAACAGCGCGTCCAGCGCCAAGCGTCCGGCCGAAAACATCTGCGGCTGAACACGGAGGCCTTCTTCTTCCCAGAATCCTTTTTTCAATGCGACATACGAAGGGATCGCCGCCACGGTGATGGGCATTGCGTAGATGATGGTGGGCAGCTCCACTTGAGCCCGCGTCTTGCCGCTGTTGGGCTGTCCGCTTTGACGCTGGGCAATACGGACTCCCGCGATACTCACGATTATCGCGATAAGGATGGGGGGGATGATAAAAACTTTTTTCATAAGAGGCGTGCGCGCACGGGGTTATTGCATAAATGGATCATAGAATGATAGTATACTGATACTATTGAGTGGCCAACACCACCCTAGTGTATTAACCACCACCACAATATGGTCCAAGACACATTCGACGATCTAGGTTTGAGCCCGAACGAAGGAAAAATCTACGAGTTCCTCATTGAACGAGGAGAGTCATCGGTGAGTGCTATTGCCATTGCGACAAAAATTAACCGACGTAATGCCTACGATGCGACAGCGCGTTTGATCGATAAGGGCCTCTGCTTTGAGATTTTCTCACAAACCAAAACCCTCTATAACGCGGTGGATCCTGACAAGCTCATGGAAATGATCGCCGAAAAGCAAGAAAAACTCCAAAAAATCCTTCCCGCACTCAAGCAAAAGTTTAGAGCTCGCCTGGCGCGGGAGGAGGCGTATATCTACCGCGGCATCGAAGGGCAGAAAAACATTTTTCGCGATATGCTGCGCGTGGGCGGCGACTGTTATTTTATCGGCGCTAAAGGCGGGTGGTTTGACCCACGGCTGGATGCCAGTCGAGATGCATTCTTCCGCGAAGCAAAACGAAAAAAACTTAAGTTCATTCAATTATTCGATAGTGAGGTACGAGAACGATTACCAAATTTTGTAGAACACTTCCCCGCTGATCTCCAATATCGCTTTCTACCAAAAGAATATTCGACCAATTCGGGGATTGGAATCTACGGAGAGTATGTCGTGACGTATACAGGCCTCCACGTTAAAAAAATTGACGAGAATATCGTATTTTTTGTCATCCATAGTCAGGAGCTTGCGGACAGTTACCGCAAGTGGTTTTGGTCGATGTGGAAGCAGGCGCCCAGCAAGTAGATTGGTGCTGGTCCCGTCCCAGCCAAAAAAACTTCACTACTATGGTGAAGTTTTTTGAAGAAGAGAGGCTACAACTCTTAACTCAGAGAAACGTTCAGTTTGGCGTTCAATGCGCCCGCAACCTTCTGCAGTAAACCAATGCTTGGATTATAGTTTCCCGACTCGAGGCGAGCGATCGCAGACTGTTGCGTGCCGATTTTTTTGGCAAGCTGTGCCTGTGTAAATCCTTTCGCAATACGTTTTTCAATGATCATTTCAATTAACGCAAATTCTGGCGCGAGTTTTCCGAACTCTTTTCGCACCGCTGGGTCTTTGAGCCATTTCTTTTTGAGAGTTGTGAAAGATTTCATATACTACGATTATAACGTATATGTTATACTCTGTCAAGCGTTCCCGATAACAAGTCATGGGGTCGCGCGGAGGTGACTTTTTATCTGGACCCAAAGGTTCTTTGCACAATACTGAAAGTCGCTTCGCTTTGACCAGTTAAGCACTTTGCCCTACAATACAATGGTGATTACTTTCTTCAGCGGTATGGGCTCGGAAGAAATTACTAAAAAATTACCCCAATCCTCAAAGCCCGCGGAATCAAACGTGCGGGACTTTTTGGCTCCTTTGCTTCGGGATCCCATCGACCGGACAGCGATGTGGATATTCTGGTTGAATTAAAGAAGGAATATAGTCTTATTGATGTGATCGGAATGAAACAAGAGCTCGAACAGGCGGTTGGCCGAACCGTTGACGTCGTCGAATATCGTGCATTAAAACCGCGATTGCGGGATCGAATCCTCAAACAACAACGAGCGATCCTATGAGCAAAGATGCTCGCGTATATCTTGAAGACATTCTTGAAAGCATTCAGGCGATTCTCGAATACACTCAAAAAATGGACTTTGATGAGTTCGATGACGCACGCCAAGCGCAAGACGCCGTGATGCGTCGCCTGGAGATTATCGGCGAAGCGGTAAAAAGTCTTCCGGATGAACTCAAGCATCAATTTACTGAAATTCCTTGGAAACAGATCGCCGGGATGCGAGACATCCTCATCCATGAATATGCAGGGGTCATGTTGGATCGCATATAGAATGTTGTTATCCGTGATATTCCGAAATTGAAAAAAACTATTCAAAAAATTCTGGAAGAATATGAACTATAAACGGAAGTGTCCGAAGGCAACGTATCGGTCTCGCCCCTAAATGATGTTCCTTAAAAAGTTTTTCACCGCGCTCACCTTATCACCTTTCGTTGACCCCACGATATTGATAAGTTTGCTGCCCACCACCGCGATATCGGCAGTCTTGAGTGCCGCCAATACTTGTCCTCTGTTTGAGATGCCAAAGCCTAACGCTAACGGTATCTTAATGTGTTTTTTTACCTTCTTGAGATACGCCCGGACATCGGGGTTGAGCGTACTGCGCGCGCCTGTTGTCCCGAATGTGGATACGCAATACACAAATCCACTGGCTACTCGGGCGATTTGTTTTAACCTTCGCTCCGGCGTGATGGGCGATATCACTTGGATCGGATGCAAGCGATATTTTTTGCAACAGCTCAGATAATGATCGTATTGCTCCTCATCAATCGGGATATCGGGGATAATAAGACCATACACCCCGCACGATTTCGCCCTTTTACAAAACCTCTCCAAACCATACCGAAATGCAATATTATAGTATGTCATGACCAATATCGGTGTGGTGATCTTCTTTTTTAACCGCCCAATCAATTGAAAACATTTTTTCGTTGTCATTCCATGGGAGAGGGCCTGCTCATTGGCGTACATGATGGTCGGCCCATCCGCAATGGGGTCAGAGAATGGCATCTGGATCTCAATAAAAGCAACAGCACTCTGAGCCATCGCTAAAACGATCCTTTCGCACTCATCAATAGTCGGATACCCCGCCACCACGTGAGTCATCACCTTATTTCTCATAAAAATTAACTCAACAAATAAAGACGAACTCCGGTATGCGACCGAGTGCACCCCGGCGGGATATTCTTCTGGCGGCTTAACCGAAGTGAGCGGGCACGGTTCCCGACCAAAGGTCGGGAGAGCGAGCGAGGCTTGCAGTGAGCCGCCTCGCAGGGGCGGCGAGTGTCGCCAGAAGAATATCCCGCCGGGGTGCACTAGTTTCATCGCCCCGTATTCTGCCCAATATCAAACCCAAATTGTTTGCTCACGATAAATAAGTCTTTGTCTCCACGACCAGAACAATTAAAAACAATAATTTTATCTTTACTGAGCGTTGGTGCAAGTTTGATGACCTGGGACAGAGCATGGCAGGACTCTAGCGCCGCAATAATCCCCTCTTCTTGTGCTAACATTGCATAGGCAGTAAGCGCATCCTTGTCTCGTGCATAGGTCATTCGGATCCGTCCGGTATCATGGAGGTAGGCAATCTGCGGCCCCACCCCCGAATAATCAAGCCCTGCGGATATACTCGATGTCTCTTTGATTTGTCCGTCGTGGTTCTGCAAAAAATACGATTTAAATCCTTCCACAATGCCAACAGAGCCGGTTTGGAATCGGGCGGCATGCTCACACTTTTTGTCGTTTTCTAGAATCCGTTTTCCGCCCGCTTCCACACCAATCATGCGCACCCTTTTATCATCCAAAAATTCATAAAAGAGCCCCATCGCATTGCTTCCGCCTCCAACGCAGGCCACGAGGTAATCCGGGAGTTTGCCTGTTTGCGATATCAGTTGCGTCCGAACTTCACGCCCAACAATGCTTTGGAAATACGTATTCATCACCGGGTACGGATGCGGCCCGCAAACGGTCCCCAACAAGTAATGTGTATCTGTTGGGTTGGCAATGAGGTCTTTGAGCGCGGCATTGATGGCATCTCGCAGTATTTGTCCGCCGTGCTGCACGGGAATCACCGTCGCTCCCAGGCGCTCCATAAAAAACACATTGGGCAGTTGTCGCTGGTAGTCTTTGGCGCCCATGTAAATGGTGCACTCAAGTCCAAACTTGGCCGCCACAGTCGCGGTAGCCAACCCATGTTGCCCTGCTCCGGTTTCGGCGATCAATCGCTTCTTCCCAAGCTTTTTGGCGAGCAACGCCTGCCCCAAACAATGATTGATTTTATGCGCTCCAGTATGATTGAGCCCCTCGTTCTTAAGAAAAATCTTTGCGCCCCCGAGTTTTTTTGTCAGATTGCTGCAGAAATAGAGTGGCGTCGGCCGCCCAGAATAGTTGTAATATAAGTCAGCAAGCTCTGCCTTGAATCCCTTGTCTTTGATTGCCTCATAGAAGGCCGCCTCGAGTTCTTCCATAATAGGGATCAAGAGCTCGGGAATATACCGGCCGCCAAATTGCCCGAAATGGCCAGACTTGTTGAGGATATACGTTTTGAGCGACTTCATATGATTTTAAGTTTACGCACAATCTTCTGAACCTTCTCCAAATCAATTCTTCCGTTCGTCTCAACTCCGCTGGCAAGGTCAACGCCCGTGGGGTTAGACTGTCGAACAACTCGCCCTACAGTAGAGGGCGTAATCCCTCCGGCAAGCAAGAATGGATACGGTACATTCTTTAAATCGACAGGGATCTGATTGCCGCTGCCGGGGGTCGGACTATCCAAGAGAATATGGGCGACGTGGGGCAGATACTTCGCGGCCTTTGTTAAATCTTTTTTTGTGTTCACCGAGATTGCCTTGATCACCGGACGGCAACACTTTTTTACAAATGAAAGTGATTCATCCCCTGATAATTGGATATAATCTAAGTTGAGTTTTCGGGCGAGTCGGTTCACGAATGCAATCGATTGATCTTGAAACACACCAACAGTAGCGATCTCGTCCACCGAAGCGCAAATCGCTTGCGCTGTTTTTTCGTCAACACATCGTTTACTGGTTGGCACAACGTTGAGTCCGATAAAATCCACACCCAGTTGTTCACAATATCTTGCCTCTTGTACTGACCGCACACCGCAAATTTTGAGTTTGGTGCCCGTAAGATCTCGAATATTCTTGCCACTTATGAGCGCCGTACCGACGAGCACTGCATCGACAGTGCCGCGCGCGCGGTCAACATCGGCCCTGGAGGCAAACCCGCTTTCCGAAACAATACTAGCATCCGCGGGAATATGTTGAGCGAGTTTGGCCGTAGTATTTAGATCAATGGTAAAGGTATGGAGATCGCGATTATTAATCCCAATAATCGTTGCGGGAGTTTTTAATACTTTGTTGATCTCCTCCAACGTATGTACTTCGCACAGTGCCGCCATGTTCAACCTCTTAGCAATGGCAATAAATCGATTGATCTGCTGCACACTCAAGAGTGCGGCAATCAGCAGGATCGCATCCGCACCATGTTTGCGCGCTTGATAAATTTGATACTCATCGATAATAAAATCTTTGCACAACAGCGGGGTTCGGGTGGTCTGTCGAGCGACGGCCTGGAGATGCCGCAGACTCCCCTTGAAAAATTCCTGATCGCACACCACCGAGATTGCATCAGCGCCGGACCGTTCATACTGTTTTGCAATTGCGATAGGAGAAAATCGACCCTTGCCGATCATTCCTGCGCTCGGCGATGCTCTTTTGACTTCGGCGATTACCGAGAGCCTTTTGTTGCCAATAGCAGCGGCAAAACTTCGTGTTGACGGGCGGATGGTGTTGATGAAGTGTTTGAGAGGTTGTTTTTGTTTGCGTTGTTCTACTTCACGCCGTTTGTGATCAACGATGGTGCGAAGAATGCTCGGCATCTGTGTGGCATCCAACGCCATCCGATATCCTTCTTCGAGTGTTTTTACCCGATCAACCAACCGGAGTGCGAGAGCGACATTGATGAGCACTAAGTCTCGATGACGCGTTGTGCATGTGCCGTCAAAAATCTCGCGGGCGATCTGTGTGTTCACAGACGCATCTCCGCCTTGTATTTGTTCAAACGTCGCTACCGATACTCCAAAATCTTTGGGGTGAATTGTATAGGAACGAATACGCCCATAGGAAAGTTCGGTGACAAAAGTGAGGCCCGTAAGCGTTATCTCATCCAAGCCGTCGTGCCCGCACACAACATAAACTTTCTCTTTCCCAAGCAATCGGCACGTTCGAGCGATCAGCATCATTTTGTCCTTAAACGTCGTGCCAATAATTTGTCGCTTGGGATTTGCGGGATTCAAGAGCGGCCCCAATAAATTAAAAAAAGTGGGTTTGCCGACTTGTTTGCGAGCTTCGGCAAAATGTTTCATTACCGGATGAAACAAGGGAGCAAACAAAAATGCTAAATGTTCTTTTTTATATTTTTTTTCGATTTCAACAACGTCATTAGAAAATTCGATCCCGAGAGACTCGAGGAGATCAAAGCTCCCAAACCGACCGCTGGCCGCACGGTTCCCATGTTTGGCGACCCCAACACCCATACGGGCGAGGATAAACGCCGCAATGGTGGAGGTATTGATTCTGGGCAACCCCGACCCTCCGGTCCCACAAACATCAATGGCATCAGGAAGACGCAGTGTACTCGCCATTTGCGTTTGCAAAAATCGTCCCACAGAGGCTAACTCTTCGGCCGTGAGATCCGGCATGGTCCGCAAATATTCCATCTGCGCTTGGGCAGTGATTTGTCCGGCAATACTTTTTTGAAGAAATGAAAGCAGAGTCATGTGATAAGATTTTCAATCATCCGAAACCCATTCCCTTTCTTCATGGTAAGCACCGACTCGGGATGGAACTGCACCCCATCAATGGGCAAGCTCTTATGGCGGATGGCCATCACAAGATCTCCGGTTGTTGCCGACACTTCAAAACAATCTGGTACAGCGTCTGCCGCCAACGAATGATACCGCCCGGCATCAAAATCCTGATCGACCCCTTGGAATATCCCTTTGCCATCATGATGTATTTTTGATGATCTCCCATGCACGGGGTCGACAAATTTAAGCGACCCTCCAAAATATTCGATCAAGGCTTCATGCCCCAAGCAGACCCCAAACATCGGATAGCGGGAATAATACTGCTCGATAATTTTCATGAGATTGCCGGCATTTTTCGGCACCGACGGCCCGGGGGAGAGGGCGATCAGGTCGGGGGCGATTGTTTCGATCACTTGCGGATCGATGGCATTACGATACACGTGGACGATGCAGCCCAACTGCTTAAAATAATCCGCCAGGTTAAAGGTGAACGAATCAAAATTGTCGATGATGAGGATATTCTTGTAGCGCATATCACAGAACTATTTAGATTGCGAAACACGGGGTTCGCTAACGACTACTCGAAAACGTTTTTAAAAACGCATCTGCTTTATTCAGTGTTTCCTGGTATTCTTTTTCTGGCACCGAATCATACAGGAGCGTTGCCCCCACCTGGAATCGCAAGACATTCCCTTTGATATGGGCTGTCCGGATGATGATGCCGGTGTCCATGTCGCCGGAGAACGTGAGATACCCAATCGTGCCGCCATAATAGCCGCGGCGTTCTTTTTCGTGTCGTTCAATCATCCGCATGGCCGCAACCTTCGGGGCACCGGTCAAAGTTCCCGCATTCAAACAAGCGATCAAGGCGTCCAGCGCGGTATAGTCTGCCCGCAATTTCCCGGTGAGATGCGCCACCGTGTGCATCACGCGGGAATATTTTTCGACAAAGCGGTAATCGGTGATCGCAACACCCGGTTCGCACACGCGGCTTAAATCATTCCGCCCGAGGTCGATCAACATATCCAATTCTGCCCGCTCTTTGGGATCAGATAGAAGTAAAAGCATATTCTCGTGGTCTTCGACCGGATCCTCTCCTCGTTTGGCCGTCCCAGAAATGGGCCGAAGGCTCACAACCCCCCGCTCGCATCGCACCATCATCTCCGGCGACGCTCCCACCAACTGCTCTGTGCCGAAATCCATGTAAAAGAGATACGGGGAAGGATTGGCATTGCGGTAGGCGAGGTACAGGGCAAAAGGATTCCCATCGAAGCGAGCGGTCAAGGTGTTGGAAAACACCACCTCAAACAGTTCCCCTTGCTCGGCATATTGCTTAGCAGCGCCTACCAAACCCTCGTACGCTTGCTGATCAAGTGCAAACAGGGGTTCCCGGATCTGGTACGATTGCGCATCCGCGGGTTGTTCGCCGATAATATATGATTGGATGCTGCTGATGTTGCGCTCGCACTCTTGCGTCGTTCTCCGATACACAATAATTTCATTTCTCTGTTTGAGATGATCAAACAGCAGAAAAGTATCGTAGAGGAAAAACGTAAAGTCATTGATATCGTTTTCCGGCAGAGTGCTGCCAATGTCCTCAAATTGGCGGATCACATCATAACTGAAGGCGCCATAGAGCCCCAAAAATGTTTTTTCTTCCACCGAAAATGTTTGGATAATCGTGCGGATGAGCTGGACAATATTTTGCTGTTTTGACCGCTCGGTTTCCTCAACCGCCCCGCTCTGCCGGCGGATACCCCCCTCCATACGATGCTCAGAACGTTCCAATCTTTCACACAAGGGGGGCTGATGTTCCCCAAGATGCTTCGCGTAGAGGGAGGCGCGCTCATTGAGTGATTCGATACAAAACTTTTCATCCTTGCCGGTGATCTTCAACACCGGATCGATGCCGATCAGGCTCATGCGCCCATACACCGGCGAGATGTCTTTGGACTCCAGCAAGAATTTGTGCGCATGCGCACGATAGAGACGCTGGAAGATGAGATGCGGCTGTTGGTATGGGAACACACTTGACCCTTCCAGCATTTGCTGCGAGCCCGCGCGAATGGTTTGATAGTTGATCATAAGTACGGCAGAGGACAAACAAAAAACCTCGGCAACCGAGGAGTGGGAGCAATCACGCGAGTACATCCCATCAACACCCCTGTTGCGATTGAGAAATCGTCCACCACCATTGTATTGCACTCATCGATTGCTTCATAGATTTTTTAATCCTGGTCCACCATATTTTAACTCCCGCGCCCCGCGGCTGACGGTGGCAATGCCCACGCCGAGTTTTTCGGCCACTTCCCGCTGAGGAACTCCTTTTTTGAGCAGTTTAAAAATCTGTAACCGAGTGGCGATTTCATCCAGCTCCGCCGGGGTGAGAATATTTTTTAAGAAGGCGAGTATAATATCGTTCTTTTTGAGGCGGCCAATGGCCTCAACCAATTCGGTAATGTGCGGGTTGTGCATATGTTCTAGTATACTAGTATAATACTGTACTGTCGCGAAGATGTCAAGGTCATGGTCCTTGTTATATCGCAATGCCGAATTTTTTTAACACAAACAGATAAGCGGTGTACCCAAGCACCATCACGATGGAAGCACCAAACATTGCCCACTCAAACTTCATGCCCCACTTGAGAAAAGATGGGAGTGCGATAAAAAACAATAGCGAAGGGAGTACCGCCCAAAAGATATTGAGAGAGAGCGCGCGGATTGTTTCAACATTTTTTGTATCATAATAGAGCCAGAGGATCGCAAGAATGGACGTAAGGGGAAGAGAGGCGAGAATAGCGGCAACGGCGCTAAACCGTTTTCCCAGTTCTGAAACGAGGGCGATGATAAGAGCAGAAATGAATACTTTAATGATAAATAGCATAGGCAGAATGGATACAGCATCAAATGATGCGTCCATGAGTTTAACCACGGTCATGGTATAATTCATTGTAAAATTCCCCTACAATGGCCTCAAGGATGTCGTGAAAGCTGACGATACCAACAATTTTATTTGTGATTTTTTCGGTTATCAGCACGATGCTAATCGAGGATCTTTTCAGTCGCTCAATGGCCACAAGAGACGGGACATCAGACTCAATGCGCAAGACAGGCTGTACTAGCGACCGTAGTTCTATGTGTTCAAGTCCGCGATCAAATACATGCGTGAGAACATCCTTGATTTCAATAGCGCCGATGTTGTTATTAATGTTGCCATTGGAAACTGGGAAAACAGATCGATCACTGCCAGCTATTTTTTTCCTGATAACCGCGATCGGATCGTTGATATCGAGCCAAACGACTTCCTGGCGGGGTGTCATAAAATCTTTGATTGGCCTATTTCCCAAATAAAAAATACGTTCCACCATTTTTTGCTCCGCTCGTTCAAAAACGCCGTTTTCTGTACCTTCGGCGATTAAAAGCTTGATTTCTTCTTCGGTGACAATCTGTTCGGAGGCGGGTTTGACGCGAAGCAACGTCAGTAATAGAGCGCTCGAAGCGCTAAGCAATTTCACTAAAGGAGCTGCCATGTTCATGATTGTTTTGATGAAGCCCGCAACTTTCAATGATAACGCTTCCGGATTTGATAAAGCCAGTTGTTTGGGCACAAGCTCCCCGATAATGACAGATACATACGTGATAACAATAACAACGAGCACAACACTGATCGGCTCGCCATACGCGGCAATAGAAGAAAATTGGACCAATGAGCCTTCTATGTATTCTGCTATGGTCGCCCCCCCAAAAGCGCCGGCGAAGATTCCAATCGCCGTAATGCCAATCTGGATCGTTGAAAGCATTTCGGGGGATTTACGGGTTAATAATAGAGCATTCTGTGCTCTTTTATCTCCTTGTTGAGAAAGGTATTTGAGCCGACTTTTTTTAACACTTAACAGGGCAATCTCTGATAAAGAAAAACACCCATTCAAGATAATAAGAACAATGATTAAAATGATTTCAAGAAAGACGTTCGACATAGTTTTTACTTTTCATTTCATTTAAATATTTTTCTACTTTACTATAGAGCGATGCGACCAAAACCCATCAGAGCGATCGATTTATCCCCGAGATATTTTCATACTATCGGCACGCTGCTACAGACACTTTAAGACTTGTCCATTAGTGAGTCAATAGATTCACGGTGTACCAAAAAACTCCAACTTAATGCTGGGGTTTCTTGGAGCGCGTAGTATACGTCGCTAGAACCTTTTGGATTAGTGCAAGAAAAACGTTATGAGTCTCCGCAGGGATTTTTGTTTAAACACACGCGGAATCATACTTTTCTGCGGCCTCCCATGCCAGTTTGAAAATCGATCGTTGCGTATTGGCGATTTCTTCACTTTGGATAATCACGCCGGTCATGTCTTTGTGCGAAATAATAAACACCTTGTCATCATAAATGTTAATCTCATTGCTCATGGGAAATTTTTCTTTTGGCACCAGCCGGACAGAGCGCTGTTCTTCCTGGCTCTTTTCTTTAAAACGCCGCCCCATTGGATTATCCACTAGGATGACATGGGGAGCGATCTTCCGCTCATTCTTTTTCTTGATGTACGTCGGATAATAGTCTTCCAGCGTTTTCCACCCCAGTTCGACATCGGCATAGGCGTAAATCTTCTTATTCGGCACCTGCAACGTATCTTCCATAATAGCCACAAGACCATCGTGGCCTTCAAAGTACTGCACTCGCGGCCTTGTCTTCAACTCTGATGGGGCTAATGCCATCAAATCCTGCAGAATAGACTTCGCCTCTGTCGCCTTCTCATACGCGGATTCAATGACCAGTTTTGGGTTTTGTGCCCCGAAATACGTCACCCCTCTTTTTTTAAAGGTGGAGATATGGCCTTTTTTGATGAGTGCTTCTAACAGCACATATGCGCTCGGCCTCTTAATACGGGCCTTTTTAGCGATATTCGATGCGGTGGCAGCGCCGAGCTCAAGAGTAGAGATGTAGATTTTCGCCTCAGCCTCTCGAAACCCTATGCCTTCGAGTGTTTTGATCATATTCATAGAACATGGATTTATTTTATTGTTGTAACTTACAACAACATTATATCATAAAAAGAAACAAATTGTCAAGCATTTTAATGCCTGTATATAAAGTAAATATTTGGAAGTATCAAGATTGTATCAAAAAACAAAAAGAAAACATGTTGTAAATATTGACGTGTAAAAATAATCATGATATCCTTCGGGGTTTGATGAATGGGATGCACGTTAACAAGGAGGTGATCTCATGCACTGTGAGATCTGCATTCAATTCGAGCTGGCGGGTCGCAAGTTCGAAGCTGTTGGCATACTAGAACGGCGTATCGGCGATCTGTGGGTTGATGCCCGCGAATTGATCAGTCGCATGAACAATGGACGAGTTGTAAATAGCGAGGAGATCGTGCATCTGATCACAGACCATACACAAGATCTTCCGAGCGAATTGCGTCCATATTGCATTGTCACTAATTTTCGCAGCAAGTTCAACGAATTCGTCATCGCCATGTTCGTCTACCGAAAATGCCAGTGGGAGCAGGTAGACGACTTCGAAACGGCCGACTGCTATTATGGACATCCGCTCGTCTTGCGCCACCGCGAGTAAGATAAATGCTAACAAGGAGGCTCTCTATCGGCAAAAAAGGATTTCCCGATGTCATCGGCAAGCGCTGTCAACACGGTTATAGGTACAACGTGAACGCCTTCCAGACGTTCGCGACTCAGAAAGCTCGAGGAGGAACGGGTCCTATGGACCTCAACACACTCTACCCCGTGGGAGTCAAGAACGTAGTATTCATGTGCAGTTCGCGAAAGCCGGAGGGGCTGCACATTCGCCACTTCGTCGGTGGAAACAAGACGGTCGACGTCTCGCTCGAGGAGGAATGCCAAAGGCTGCAACTCAACGAAGAGGCCTGCAAGGAGCTGGTGCGACGAGTGGCTGAGAGCATGCTCAGTGACTGGGCAGCCCCGGATGTGCATCAGTTCTGCTACGGCGACATGTGGGATGCTGGCCTGATGGCGGTGCGCACGCACCTGCCGGAAGATACGGAACTGCTCAAACGCATGCTGCATGCGGCCATCATCTACTTGGGCGGCAACGCCAAGCGCCTGTACAGCCTCATCAACGCCATCCTGCCTGAGCCCAAGGAGAGTTCCACCCTCCAAGATGTCATCAACTACCTGCTCGAGGCGGGCTGCACCGTTGAAGCGATCCAGGAGAGCTGGAAGAAGATGCTGGAGTTTCGGATCAAGAACAACTTCCTCAACATCTGCATCGTAGAGTACTGGAAGGGTCTCGTGCTCCAGGGTCAGCCACTCGAGTTTCCGACCATCGCTATGATGATGCTGAAGAAGAACTTCGAGAACATCCTGGTGCACGGCCGCCGCAACAAGAACCGTTTCGGGAACCGCATGCCTGGCTTTGCCAGCGCCTGGTACATGGACGAAATCCTGGGATTCCTGTTCGGACAGGCAAGCCACGAGACGTGGAAGGAACTGGAGCTGGTTGAAACCATCGAGTCATACTTTGTGACTTGCCTGGCCAAGGGCTGGGTCGGAACGGCCGCCTACATGATGCGACGCTTCGGCCGCAACTTCGACATCTGGTCGGAGTACCGCGGTGACAGCAACAAGGACGAAGATGAGAAAGCAGAAGAAGCCCTCCAGTGCCTGGCTCGCGTCGCTGTCGCGGAGGCAGAGGGAACTAAAAACTATGGTATCGCCTCGGCCTTGGCTGAGTACGTCGGTGAGATCGAGCAGGCGGACGCACTGCGCGAGAAGGCTCGTGCCCTCAAGCAGGCTATCCGCCTCGACTTTGCCTTCTACTTGGACACGAAGGACGAGTACGAGTAGCCGAGCTGGCCAGACATTACTAAGGAAGTGCTCACATGAGCAGAACATGGATTCCGATCGAGATTCTTCACAAGGACATCTGTATCACTGCAATGAGTGGCAGCTCGACTTGCGCCTTCGTGAGTGAGTAGGGAACTTATCGTACGGGGCGAACGCACCCCCCACAGCCCTCGGCCTCGCGGCAATGCACGCGCGAGTCACCGAGGGTTTTTCCTTTTCAAAAAAGTTCTAACCCGTAAAATTGTGGGCCAGCAAGTGCGGGATGCTTGTCCTTATCAGCTACACTAATCGTTGTTGTGCGAATTGTAGAACCTCTGAGTTCCGTATGAGGATTGTTCTTTTTGTGGTGTAGGTCAGACCTTTGTTAGGTTGTAGTTCAAATCCGAGGTAAATACATTCAACGCCTCTCTTGTTTAATTCGCGTATCGCCGGTTGAAGATCAGAATCAGAACTGGCCATGATTGCTGTCTTTAGATTTTTATTACATGCTGCGGATACCATATCTACAGCTAGGCCCACATCCACTCCTTTTTCTTTAAATACCAAAACATTTCTTCCATCCTTATCGTGTGTGTAATGCCCTCTCACGGTGCCGGAGAGCACAACCGTAAAACCAGCTTGTTCGAAGCGAGTTTTCAGTCGCCTCCGTTCTTCAATCAGTATTTTTATTTCTCTCTCGTTTCTGGATGCTCTTTCAGGCGCGCAAAATAGATTCGTTTTTCTTCAGTGTTCAAGTTGCTCAGGATCTGCTTAAACAGGGATTCAAAGTCATATTGATCCCACAGAGGTTCTTGGGCGCGTTCTTCTTTAAACACATCTCTCAATTTCCCTAGGAAATTATTTCCGTCGACGTATAATACGGTGCGCATAAGTTGCCAGGCTATAAATACAGAACCCCAGCGAGCCTTGCGGCCAGATGGGGCGTTTGTATTTATAGAATAGCATAGTTCGGAGAAAATGTAAACCACTCCACTTATCAACAGAGCTGATACCGTCCTTAGGCTGGTATCAAAAAACACCAAGGATTACTTGGAGTTTTTTGGAGCGGGTAGGGGGAGTTCCGCGTCGGTCCGATGTCCGTCGGACCTCCTTGCCCTGGGCAGCGGCGAACATGCCACTGGCATCTTCGCCGACTCTCTCCCGCCTTTCGCGAAAGGCGGGATCGTTCCTGCCCGTCCGACTCCCTCGTCAAAATGAAAAAACTCTTCACCGCAAGGGTGAAGAGTTTTTTCATCAGCATCTTTACGACTCCGCTCGAACCTATTTTCAATCAAATCTCCCGACGAAGTCGGGTCGCCCGCGGAGGCCTGTACAAGCTAGCCGTTTTCGCTAATATACCCCTTAGCGGCCCCTGCCTCTGCTAGTACAACGACTAGTTCAATCACAGTGAAGT
>JACRJV010000005.1 GCA_016215325.1 Candidatus Uhrbacteria bacterium | reverse complement strand
TACACATCCGCAAGCAGGGGTATCAATTCCCCGCCCCGGATGTCAAACCCACCAAGAAGTACAAGAATCTCTATCATGGCGAAGAAGTGGTGATTGCCAAGGACGAAGGGATGATTGCGAAGGATGTGCCGGCGGTCAGAGAGGCGGTTGACCACCCTGGGAGTATATAGTATAGTGGTGAGCTCCTTGTGGAGCTCTTATGCAAGTTGACCGCTATCGCTCTCTCTTCTATCAGACCATTCAAACGATTCAGAAATCGAATCGTGTTCTCTTAATTTCCCATCCCAAGCCGGATGGGGACACGGCAGGATCGGTGCTGGCCATTGCTCATTTTCTTGACGCGATCAATGCACAGGGCATATTGTATTGCAAGGATTTGCCAGGCGCTCATTATGAATTTTTGCCGGGGATTCAACGATTCACCAATGACGTCCAGCGCATTCTTGACGGGCAGCCCTATGATTGTGTGATCGTTTGCGATGCTGGCGATCTGGGGTATGCCGGCGTTGAACGGTGGCTGCCAACGCTCTCCGGTGCGCCGACGATTATCAACATCGACCATCATCGGACCAACACGCATTTTGGACATTTGAATATCGTTGTCGAGGACGCCGCCGCAACAGCCGAAGTCGTGGCGCAATTATTTATGACCCAGGGGATCACAATAACGCCCGAAATGGCGCTGTGCCTGCTCACCGGGATCATGACAGACACGGGGACATTTACGAATCCAGCGACCAGCTCGAGTGCCCTTGAGACGGCTGCTGCTCTCATCCGGGTTGGCGCACCCTATCGGTTACTCATCCAGAAGGTTGTCATGAATCGGAGGCTCAACAGCTTTCGATTACTGGCTGACGTTTTGCAGCGTTTAGAGGTCAAGCAGCCGTGGGGGCTGGGGGTGACGGTGATGACACTCGAAGATCAAGAGCGCTATGCGGTGGATGAAGAATCGACAGAAGGCATCGCTAATTTTTTGAACAGTCTTTCGCACGAACAAGCGCATGCGACCCTTGTGCTTAAACAACTCCCAGGGGATCGTATTAAGGGGAGTTTGCGCACCACGCGGGAAGACATTGATGTTTCGGCATTTGCAAAATTATTGGGCGGTGGCGGGCACAAAAAAGCCGCCGGCTTTACGATCGACGGGCAGCTTGTACAAGAGGATGGACAATGGAGGATTAGGTAGCTCCGAGTACCGTATTGAGCATCTCTTTGACATCATTGGGTTGTTGCGTAGAGACGGTGAGCCAGAGCGTTTCTCCGGGCTTGAGCTCATCGTGGATTTCCGAAGCGGGCAATGCGATGGTTTCGCCCGTCGTAAGCTGCAGCGAAACGGATTGACTATTGATTTCAACGACTGTTGTGGTTAGTGTTTTTTTCATACGGAATAATTGCTATGCTTCCTCTTCCATCTCTTCGAATACCGGGATCGATCCGGCGCTTGCGAGTTTCCGGAGGCGAATGACCAATACACCGCTTGAAAGACGGGCTTGTGCGCTTTGGGGGTCTACGCTGCTGGGCAGGATCACCGTCCGAGAAAATCCCCCCCAATAGCATTCGTTCACGAGCGGTTCGCCTTCTAGAATCTCGGCAGGAGCGATTCGCTTGCCTCGAATGGTCAGCATATCTTGCTGGAGTGTGAGTTCTAAGTCTTGGCTTTTTACACCTGCAATAGCGGAAATAAGAATAATATCGGACTGCGTTTCGCAGACATCAATAGCGAGCTGACCTTCTTCTTGAGTCAAACGATCCCACTGTTGTTCCGTTTGTTCGGACTCGGGTTGGAGATCCCCAAATCCAGCCGGTTGCTCGCGCGGGGTAATCACTGCTGGAGCAGCGGCCGCTTCTAAGGCAATTAATTCATCTAATGTCGGAACATGCGATGGTGTAAATTGGGATTCGGTCGGTGTGTTGAGGGAAGAGAAAAGAGCCATACTGGGGACAACAATAGTGTTGACTTCAGTATACACTATTTTGGATTTTCCGTCATGAATTGTTGTGAATGTGCTGTTTGGGGGGTCGCGATCGTATTGGTTGGAGCAAGCAAATTCTTACGTTTCTGCTGCCGATGATAGCGAATCGCGAATCGGTGCGCTTCGTCGCGCAAACGGATGAGGATTGGCAATGGGACAAGCTTCGCCATAGGGTCAGAGCTATAGAGATCGGCGTTTTTTCGTTCCGGGCCCTTTGCCAATGCGGCGACGGGGATGACAAGATTGCGCATCGTAACGACTTGTTGGGCTGCATGGAGTTGGGGCCTGCCTCCATCGATAAGCAGGAGATCGGGATAGCGCCATTCGGGGTGGTTGAGTCGGCGATGGAGCACCTCGGAAATCATGCGCGTATCATCCGGCGTGGGCCTCCTCCGAATTCGGAATTTTCGATATTCTTGCGAATCGATTTTCCCATTGGTAAACACCACCATGCTGCCGACCGCTTCTTGGCCAAACACATGCGAGATATCATACGCTTCGATACGATGCGGGATATGGTACGACGAGAGCTTCGGCGGCAGGCAGTCAAACTCATCGCGCGTGATGATCGCAATGTCGCGGAGGTGTTCGAGGGCATGGAGCTGGTCGCGCAGCCGCGCGGCCTGCTCGTACTGCTGCGCTTTGGACGCTTGTCTCATTGTGCGTTTAAGCGAAGCGATCGTACGCTCGCGTTTGCCTTTAAGGAATAGTCGCAGCCGCGCGAGTGTCTTTCGGTATTCGGCGATCGGTTGCCGGCCGCCGCAGACGCCGGAACACAGGCCGATGGTCGCGTCGAAACAGAGCTTATTCGTAGCATTCGTATGCCTGGCTGGACGTTTGGGATGCCCGGTATTCGTATTATGACTGTGGAACGGAAATATCCGCCGGATGAGTTTGAGCGCTGTGCGCGCGGTTTGCGCGCTGGTGTAGGGCCCGTACAATTCTTTGATTGGGATACTGCTTTGATGGGTGGCCCGGACAACGATCACGCGTGGGATTGGTTCTTTTGTGATGGCGATGTAGGCAAATGTTTTGTCATCTTTCTCCATCACATTGTAGGGAGGTATGTATTTTTTGATCATCTCTGCCTCCAACAGTAGCGCCTCGAGCGCGGATGCGGTCTGTTGGGTATCAATGGATGCGATTTGATCCACCATAGCCCCAATGCGATCATCATGGGCTTTAAGAAAATATGAACCCACTCGTTTTTTGAGCGAGGTGGCTTTGCCGATATACAAACGACGATCCGATGCGTCAAAAAAGCAGTATACTCCCGGAGAGTCGGGGAGCGCTTTGAGCTGGTCTTTCAGTGATGACATAGTTGTGTCATTTTAGCATACACTCAGCACTTCTTCATCTCTTTGCCTTCCCACCTCTTTATCTCCCCGTGCCGCGAGAGTTGCCTCAAGAAGGTTTATTGGGTACAGTAATCAAACTCGGTTTAGGGGGGTACCTTGACAGAACGTCGAGAACGTCGAAACAAGCAAGAACAGTAACGCAATACATTCGTTCGGACAATAGGAGGTCACGTTCGTGGAACAACAGGAACATGATAGCTGTGGAGTGGGCTTCGTTGCCAGTTCTACTGGCGAGCGGTCGCATCGGATTCTTGAGCTTGCGCTGCAAGGACTCCGAAATATGCCGCATCGCGGGGCACTCGCCGCTGATGGCCTCACAGGCGATGGGGCTGGCGTGCTCATTGAATTGCCCAGAGCATTTTTTGCGGACCAGGCAGAGGAGCTCTCCGGCGTGCGACCGTTGGAGTCCGACCTTGCGGTCGGATCGTTTTTTCTTCCGCACCACCCTGAAGAGCGCAAGGTGGTCTACGAGATCACAGAAACTGCTCTCGGGCAGTTTGGTCTCAAAGATATCGCCTGGCGTTGGGTCCCCTATAACGCTTCCGTGCTCGGCGGTCGCGCGTTGGATTCCATGCCGCGTTTGCGGCAGATCATCATCGGACGCGGCAAAAGTTGCAACGATGATGAATTCGAGCGGCGACTCTACTTAGCTCGGCGAGTGATCGACGTTAAGCTCACGGAAAAGGGCATGACGCACGTGTACATGCCGAGCATGTCGAGTCGAACCCTGGTGTACAAGGGATTGCTGCGGGCCGATCAAGTGGAGAGTTTCTATTCTGACCTGCAGAACCCAGAGTTTGTCACGCGGTTTTGTATCATCCACATCCGGTTTGGCACGAACACGCTTCCGGAGTGGAAGTTGGCCCACCCCTACCGTTGCATTGCCCACAATGGTGAGATCAACACCATTGAAGGCAATCGCAATTGGATGCGGGCGCGCGAGCGTGAGTGGACATCAAAACTTTGGAAGCATCACACAAAGGATTTCGCGCCCGTTCTTCGAGATGACGAGTCTGACTCCGCATCCCTGGATCGGGCTTTGGAGCTCTTGGTGTTGAGCGGTCGAGATCCCATCCACGTGCTTAAGTCGATGGCGCCTGAGCCATGGGAGCACAAGAAAGACCTCACATCAGCCATGTGGGGTTTCCTTGAATATCATGCCGCGCAGATTGAGCCTTGGGATGGGCCGGCGTGCGTGGTGTTCGCGGCAGGGAACATGGTGGGCGCTGCTTTGGATCGCAATGGACTTCGTCCGGCACGGTTCAATCGGTATTCTGACGGGCTGATCGTGATGGCCAGCGAAGCGGGTATCATCGAACTCCCGGATGAGGACGTGCTGGAGAGTGGGCGATTGGGTCCCGGCCAGATGATGGTCATTGACCTTCAACGGCGTCAGTTCCTCCGTGATGCCGACTGCAGAGATCATGTCGCGGGCCTCCAGCACTACGACCATTGGGTGAAGACAAATATGGTCAGGCTGGACGATCTCATGGCGCAGGGTGAACCGATCTCAGAAGTGGTATCAGAAGACCCAGCGCTGTTCACGCGTCAGCAAGTGGGCTTTGGTTGGAGTCTGGAGACTCTCCGTGACAAGCTCGTCCCCATGATCAAAACCGCTCGAGAAGCGGTGAGTTCAATGGGCAACGATGCGGCCATTGCGGTACTGTCGATGTTGCCACGGCCTTTGGTAGATTACCTAAAACAGCTGTTCGCCGAGGTGACCAACCCGCCGATCGATGCGCTGCGCGAATCGATCGTTATGTCATTGGTCATGTACCTTGGGCGGCGGCTTTCGCTGCTGGAAGAATCGCCCGAGCATGCGAAGCTTCTGCGTATCGAGACGCCGTTTCTTACGTCAGAAGAACTCGCTACCATCGAGAGAGTCACCGATCCGGCGTTTAAAAGCGCGCGGATTCGGTGCGTCTTCCCGAAGGGCGACGATCTCGATGGGTACGAGCAAGCGCTCAAATCCGTCCGCGATCAGTCTGAAGCAGTTATTCGCAAGGGGGCGACGATTCTCATCCTTACAGATAGAGGCCAGGACAATCAGCATGTGGCCATCCCCATGCTTCAGGCTGTTGGGATGGTGCACCACCATCTCATTAGCAAGGGGCTCAGGATGAGGGCAAGCATCATTGCTGAAACGGGCACCGCGTTTGATGTTCATACATTCGCGGTACTCATCGGTTATGGTGCATCAGCGGTGTGTCCGTATTTGGCATTCCAGGCACTCCGCCAGAGCGCACTCGCGGGAGAGCACGGTTCCGACATCAATCCGCAGAAGGCGCTGCGGAGCTTTCAAAAGGCAATCGAAGCGGGCATCCTGAAGGTCATGGCCAAGCGGGGTGTTTCAACCCTGCGCAGTTACCATGGGGCGCAGCTTTTTTCCGCCATCGGATTAGGTCGCCGATTGGTGGAAGAATGCTTCCGCGGGACGGTTAGCCAACTCGGTGGGATCGAGAACGAACAGGTCTTTCGCGATATGCTAACGCGGCACACAGCGGCGTGGAAGCCAGAAAAATCCGAACTTCTTCCCAACGGTGAAGTTCGCGATCTTCCCCCTGGCCCAGGCCGTGAAGTGCATGCAGTGGATCGTCAGGTCGTTAAGGCAATGCATGCGTTTCGTCGGAGTGGGAGTCGGCAAGACGCGCGGTCACTCTTTCGCCTTATTGATGAGCGCCCCTGCCCGGTGTTTCTCCGGGATCTCTGGGTGTTGTCGTCTAAAACCTCCATTGCATTGGAGGAGGTGGAACCCGTTTCGAGCATTATCCGTCGCCTGGTTGGCGCGGATATGAGCGATGGTGCGCTGTCTCCCGAAGCGCATCGTACCATTGCGGAAGCGATGAACCGTCTTGGGACGTGGAGCGGATCTGGAGAAGGAGGCGAAGATCCCGAGCGGTTCGGCACTGTCACCAACAGTGCCATCAAACAGGTGGCTCCAGCGCGATTCGGCAACACGCCGGAGTACATTCTGAATGCAATTGTGGTTTCGATCAAAATGGCTCAAGGAGCCAAGCCCGGAGAAGGCGGGCAGCTTCCGGGGTTCAAGGTCACGGTACGTGTTGCGAAGAATCGATACATCACACCGGGGAAGGGTGCATTTTCCCCGGCGCCGCATCACGACATCTACAGTATCGAGGACCTGAAGCAACTTATCGAGGACCTGAAGCAACTCTATCCTGGAGTTCGGGTTTGCGTAAAGTTGGTTTCCACGGTTGGCGTTGGAACCATCGCTGTTGGTGTGGCCAAAGCAGGGGCCGACATCATCCTCATCTCCGGTGAAGGCGGGACGGGGGCAGCGGCATTAGGTTCCATCAAACACGCGGGCGAAGATTGGGAGACGGGCCTGGCGGATGCCCACCAGCGCCTCGTGGAAAACGGCTTGCGCGATCAGGTGATTCTTATAGCCGATGGAGGCATGCGGACGCCCCGCGACATCGTGATCGCGGGCATCCTGGGCGCGGAAATGGTCGCGCTCGGTACCATCCTTGCGCTGGCCGGTGGGTGCGTGATGAAACGTGAGTGCCATCTCAATACTTGCCCTGTTGGTGTGGCAACACAGGACGAAAAGCTCCGGCAAAAGTACACGGGAACCCCGGAGCAGGAAATGTTCTTTGTGACAGAGTTGGCCGAAGGTGTGCGTGACCTTCTCGCGTCCCTTGGCCAGCACAGCTTTGCGGACATCGTCGGGCACACTGAGTTGCTTCGGCGACGGCCGCTGGCGAACTTACCTGAGGAAGTTCGACCGAAGGCGGCGCAGTTGGACTTGACTCGACTTACGGTTCCGGTGGGGCGATTGCGGCGCACTCTGCATCCAGCAGACTTCTGCAAGGCATCACCCCGCAATGAGCTTGATGACATGATTGCCGCGGCGCACTCCGAAATCCTCCAGGGGAACGGCCAGGCTGAGGTTGAGGTGAACATCACCAACCGGAATCGTAATTTCGCCACACGTTTGGCTGGCATCATCGCCAAGCGTTTCGGCAATCCCGGTCTGCCTCATCCCAGTCGTTTAGTGCTCAAGGCTCGGGGAAGCGCTGGGCAGAGTCTTGGAGCCTATTTGGTCCCAGGGATTCGCATCGAACTTGAGGGCGAAGCTAATGATGGTGTGCTCAAGAGTGCATGCGGCGGCGAGGTCGTCATTCGTCCTTCGCCGCAAGTACGATACTCTTGGGTGCAAAACGTCATCTTGGGCAATTTCGCTCTTTACGGGGCGACCGGAACTCCCGATCGGTATCCTCGTCTCTTTGCCGCTGGTCAGGCTGGAGAGCGGTTCGCGGTGAGAAACTCCGGAGCGGTTGCGGTCGTGGAAGGCGTGGGCGATCACGCCTGCACGTTCATGACGCGGGGGATCGTGGTGTCGATTGGGGACAAGGTCGGCTGGAACTTCGGTTCTGGCATGACCGGCGGCTGGGCAGCTCTGTATGACCAAGCCGATATCGTACCCTACCAACTCCATTCAGATGTGAAGCGCGCACGTCTATCGGATGATCCCGAGCGCGTCGCTCGGGTGAGGGAGCTCGTTGAGGAACATTGGCGAGGCACCCAGTCGCCGCGCGCTCGCGACATCCTGGATCACTGGGAGACCCGCGTGCGCCATTTCTGGTTGGTGGAGCCCGTGTAAGCCGCACAATCGGCTTTTTGCCCGAGGCGAGAATGGTTGTGAGAGTTTGGCCCCCACGGTCGACCCCCACAATACTCTCGTCTCGGGCGCTGTTTTTTTATGCACGGTTTGCTATGATACGGAGCGTATGAAACAGTCAACTTCGTGGGGAGCGCATGCGCAGTGGTACGATCAGTATTTGCGCTGCCAAAAAGACTCCTATCAGACCACGGTGATTTTGCCTAACCTCCTGCGCATTCTTTCTCTCAAGAAGGGCGATCGGGTGTTGGATTTGGCCTGTGGCCAAGGATTTTTTTCAGAAAGTTTCACGCGCGAGGGCGCCACTGTTGTTGGAGTGGATATTGCACCGGAGCTTATCGAACTGGCGCGCACACAATGCTCTAAAGCGATTGCCTTCCATGTTGCTCCCGCTCATAAACTCACGATGATTGATGATCGAAGCGTTGATATCGTTGTGATCGTGCTCGCGATTCAAAATATTGATAACGCTACTGAGGTCATCCAAGAGTGCGCTCGAGTGCTTAAGCCCGCTGGGCGGCTCGTGGTGGTGATGAATCATCCGTGTTTCCGGGTCCCGCAAAAAAGCGATTGGGGGTGGGACGGGAAGGGCAACATCCAATATCGGCGCGTGGACGGGTATCTGCGGGATGTTCAAGTGCCGATTGCCATGCATCCCGGCAGTGATCCAACGGCCTCGACCATAGCATTCCATCGCCCACTCCAATGGTATGCGAAGGCCTTTGCCAAGAATCATTTTGGTATCACGCGGTTGGAAGAGTGGATTTCGAACAAAAAAAGTCAGAGGGGGCCTCGTGCGGCCGCCGAAGATAAAGCGCGCAAAGAGTTCCCGCTGTTTTTGTGCATTGAGGGAAGGCTTTTATGAACGAATGGATACAGGCCCCATGGGGGCGGATGAAAACATTTGCATTGAACGAGCGAGCACGGGTGGTCATACGGGGGCATGAGTTGTTTTTGCGGCAGGGGGGGGAAGATTGTCTGATCGCTCCCGTCACCAACCCGGACGGCTTGAGCAATATCTTTGGGTACATTTGGGGGTTTTGGTGGTGGCAGCACAAACCCTGCACCGTAAAAATTCTTGAGGTGAACCCAGGACAGCGATTAAGCGATCAACGACATGCGCATCGTGCAGAGAGTTGGTGGGTGCTTACGAAAGGGGTCCAGATTGATGTCGAAGAGGATATGCTCAAGAGGACATGGCAACCATTTGTTTGTGAGAAGATCCATATTCCGATTGGTCGTTGGCATCGGCTTGCGTGCATTCCTGATTCTCCAAGGCCGTGCCGCGTGCTGGAAATTTCCTCGGGCCACTTTGATGAACAAGATATCGAACGTCGTTCGGATGACTATGGGCGATTGGGTTGACCCAGAAGCTTTTTTCATGTATAGTAAGTTGACCGATTATGGCAGAAATAAACAAAAAAATCCCTGCAATTGTGCTGGGGGCAGGTCGGGGCACGCGCATGATGCACCCGGAGTTGCCCAAGGTCCTTGTGGCCTTCCGCGGGCGAGCCATGATCGATTATATTGTGGAAGCAATTGAACAATCTGGGGTGTGCGCTAAACCCATTGTTGTGGTCGGCTACCGGCAAGAGCTTGTGCGCGACCATCTCGGGGATCGAGTGGAGTATGTTATTCAGCGCGAGCAGAACGGTACTGGTGATGCGGTAGGGAGCGCTCGAACCAACCTCGAGGGAACGTCTGATCATGTGCTGGTGTTCTACGGTGATAATCCATTCATTCGGCCAGACACCATTGCACGGTTTACTCAAGCCCATCGTCGGTCCAATGCCGTCATCACACTGGCGGTGACAACAGTCCCAGACTTCAATGGGGCGTATTCGAGCCTTGAGCACTATGGGCGCATTGTTCGTACTCCCGACGGAGCGATAGCGGGCATTGTCGAATATAAAGATGCCAATCAGCAGCTGCGCCCACATCGGGAGCTTAATACCATGATGTATGCGTTTAATGCTCTGTGGCTTTGGTCGCACATTGGCAAGATCCAAAACTCCAATGCCCAACAGGAATACTTGATTACCGATCTCGTTGGGATGGCGGTCTCCGAAGGGGCAATGGTTGGTACTGTTCCCGTACCCCCCGAAGAATGTTACGGAATTAATTCAAAAGAAGAACTTCAGACATTAGAACGTTTGTAGGTTGAAGGTGCTACAAGCTAATTCCTTAATATGTAGTATGTGCGGAATTGTCGGATACATTGGCAACAAACAGGCGCTCCCTATCCTCCTGCAAGGTCTTCGGCGGCTGGAGTACCGCGGGTATGATAGTGCGGGAGTTGCATTAGTAGAGGGCAACCAACTCAGGCGCGAGCGCAGTGTGGGCCGGATCGAAGAATTAGCCGCCAAACTTAAAGGCACCGAGAGTGCCTCCACGCTTGGCATTGCGCACACGCGGTGGGCCACGCATGGCGGAGTCACCGAGGAAAACGCCCACCCGCATTTCGATTGCAAAGAAGTGATTGCGGTGGCGCACAACGGGATTATTGAAAATTACAAAGAAATTCGTTCTACCCTCGTCCCCAAACACACCCTCCGTTCACAGACCGATTCCGAAATCCTCACGCACCTCATCGAAGAACATTACCATGGCAATTTGCGCAAAGCCGTGGCCGCTGCGTTGGCCCATGTCCGCGGGACGTATGGGCTTGCCGTGGTCCATCGCGACCAGCCGGATCTGATCATCGTTGCACGCATGGGCAGCCCCCTGGTGATCGGCATGGGCGATGCCGAATATTACATTGCAAGCGACCCTTCGCCGATGTTGGCGCATACCAAGCGTGTAACATTCTTGGATGACGGCGAAATCGCAGAGGTCACTCGTAGCGGCGTGCATACAGTGACGCTCATGGATGAGGATGTCAACAAGTGCATCTCAGAGATTGAGTGGGATGATGCCACGGCACAGAAGCAAGGGTACGAGCACTTCATGCTCAAGGAGATTTTCGATCAACCGGCGGTGCTCAAGGATGCGATCCGCGGGCGTATTGACCTCGAAGAAGGAACAGCGCACCTGGGAGGCATTAACCTTACGGATGATCAAATGCGATCGATCGATCGGATCGTGTTGATTGCTTGCGGGACCGCGTCGTATGCTGCCATGATTGGCAAATACGCCTTTGAACGATTGGTGGATATTCCGGTTGAAGTGGATGTTGCGAGCGAATTCCGCTATCGCGACCCGGTAATCAATGAACGGACGCTCGTGTTTGCGATTTCTCAATCGGGTGAGACATTGGATACCTTGGCCGCGATCCGTGAAGCGCGCCGGAAGGGGGCCATTGTCCGCGGCATTGTCAATGTGGTGGGTTCCACAATTGCCCGAGAGACCGAAGGCGGCACATACATCCATGCCGGTCCAGAGCTTGCCGTTGCTTCTACCAAAGCATTTACGAATATGGTGGCGGTGTTGCTTTTGTATGCCGTGCAGTTTGGCCGATTGAAGCGCGTGACGCCCACAACCGGCCGCCGGATTTTGACGGAGATGCTCGAGATCCCCAAAAAAATCAGTATTGCGCTTGAGCAGAACGATGCGATCCGGCAGATCGCGCAGCAGTACAGCAATTATTCGAACTATTTGTTTTTAGGGCGGGGCATGAACTACCCGGTGGCGATGGAGGGGGCCCTCAAGCTCAAAGAAATTTCATACATCCATAGTGAGGCGTACCCCGGTGGCGAGATGAAGCATGGGCCGATCGCGCTGCTTTCTTCCACGTTCCCGGTTGTTGCCATCCACACGAAGAATGCCCTGTACGATAAAATGGAAAGCAATATCGAAGAGGTCCGCGCGCGCGGAGCCAAGGTGATTGCGATCGCTACCCAAGGCGATGATCGCGTGCACGAGATTGCCGATGAAGTCATTTGGGTCCCGGCAACCGAAGCGATCTTGGAACCGCTCGTCAATACGATTCCGTTGCAGCTCTTTGCGTACCACATGGCGATCCAGCTCGGGCGCGACGTGGACCGGCCGCGGAATTTAGCAAAGAGCGTGACAGTCGAGTAAATTCGAAATCCAAAGCACGAAATTCGAAATAAATTCAAAAACAAAAATCCAAAAATTTTAAATTTCGTATTTTGATATTATTTCAGATTTCGGTATTCGAATTTGGGATTTTTATGGTAATCAAGAAGGTAGTTGTCCTCGGCGGTGGCAATGGCACAAGCATTGTCTTGCGCGCTCTCAAGGCCCATACACATCACATTGACCTCTCCGCTGTTATTTCCGTTGCAGACTCTGGGAGCTCCTCCGGAGTGTTGCGCAAGCAGTATGGAATGATTCCCCCCAGTGATTTGATGCGCGCGGTCATTGCCTTGTCTGCCTACGATCACGCGATATTGCGTGATATTTTTTATAAAAATCGCTTGGAAGATGGGCCGCTTATGGGCCATAGTCTCGGCAACCTCATTCTTGCCTGGGCGCATCGAGAGACCCACGATATTCGCAATGGGATCCAGGCGCTGCAAACAATGGTTAAGGCCGCGGGCCGTGTCTATCCCGTGAGCACCACGCCGGTTGACTTGTGTGTTGAGCTGACCGATGGCACAATAGTACGAGGGGAGGGAGCAATTGATGAGCCCGCCTATGACCGATCGTTGCGCATTGCTAAGGCATGGCTTGAACCCAATGGTGTGGTGGATGACGAGGCGCGCAACGTGATCGAGTCGGCAGATGCGATCATCTTGGGTCCCAGCAGCGTGTATACGAGCATTATCAGCACGCTGTTGGTTGGCGGCGTGCGCGAGGCCATCGATCGTTCCAAGGCCAGCATTGTGTACGTCCCCAGCACGTACTTGCCCGTGGATGGCGAAACAGGACCTACGACGCTTTCAGGGCAAGTCTCAGCCATCGAGAGCGCTTTGCCGCGAGCAATCGATTCGATTGTGGTGAATACGCAGCGGCTTGCCGTTGACCCACGACTCCATCATGACATTCGATTGGAAGATTACTCCAAAGATGTCGAGAATCTTCCTACCCACCACTGTGTGAAAGAGGACCTCAGCGATCCCACAGAGCGGATGAATTTAAAAAAATTCGGTGAGGTTCTCATGCGGATCATTGCCAGTGTCTCCTAATATCTTTATATCTTCATATTCTCATATCTTCGCCACCTCATCTCCCGTTCGTATGTTCCCCGAATTCTTCGAGCATATCCCTGAACCGTTACTGCCACTCTTTGAAGGAGCTGATCACCCATGGGAGGCACTGGATCGGTTCAACAAACTTTTTGCGTCTATTCAAAAACAGGGGCCATCAAATCTGCATCCCACAGTCGTGGTCGAAGGGGATGTAGTTATCGGCGAAGGAACAGTCATCGAACCGGGCGTGGTGATCAAGGGGCCGACGATTATAGGCAAACATTGCCAGATCCGGGCGGGTGCCTATATTCGCGGCCATGTTTGGGCGGGCGACCGATGCGTGATCGGGCACACCACAGAGCTGGTTCGTAGTATCCTATTCGATGATGTGCGCGTGGATCATTTTAATTATGTCGGGGATTCGATCTTAGGCAATGGCGTGCATTTTGGTGCTGGGGCAAAAGTCGCCAATCTTCGATTTGATGGGCATACAATAATGGTTGACGGGGAGTCGACTGATCGTACGAAGTTTGGCGCGATTCTGGGAGACCAATGCCAGTTGGGCGTGAATACGATGATCGGCCCCGGAGTGTTGTTCGAGAAACATTGCTGGTGGCTCGGGCAACGGGTTGTGCCCTCTGGGACCTATTCTCGAGATCGCTTGAAGATGTTACTGGACAAGTAGTGATATGGTGGTGGTCCTTGATCTTGATGATACGCTCCTCAAAACTTCAAGCGTGATCAAACGGGCATTGGCGGCATCTTGTGCCGACCTCGGGCTTTCGTCGCGTCAATTCTTGAGCGCGTATCGCGCGATGCGCATCCAGGGGCCATTTGATCTCAAACGATTCCAGCAGTATCTGCCGCCATCGCTCCAAGGGCAATGGCCTGCCATACGATCGCGGTTAGTAGCGAGCCTGCGCAGCGCTACGACAAAAGAACTCCTGTATGCCGATGCCCGGCAGTTATTGCAATGGCTGGGCGCACACAACATTCCTACCTGTGTGTATACACATGGCAGCGCCTCAATTCAGGCTCCAAAAGTACGAGCGCTCCAGAAGAGATTCCCGTATTTGCATATCGTCATTACCGGCGACTATACTAAACAGAAAGATTTGCGCCGATGTTTTAGCAGAAAGCTAAAAAATAAATTTCAAGACCCATGGATTTGGGTGGATGACTCGGTACACGTGGCGCGAACATCAAAAAAGTTCCCGCACTGTCACTTCTTTTATCTCGGGCGGCGCAAAAGCAGCGCCACAACGGCAGTACGCGGTGTCACGCCCATAAGAAGTCTGTCCCAGGTCCGACGGTATCTGGAATCGCTGCCCGGTAAAAATTCGTGAATTTCTATAGTATCTATGCCGCGCAATCCATTTGAACAACCGAACATTGAAATAGGTTTGGCAACGGCTGGCGACTTGGATGCCATTAAAGAACTCATGCAGAAAAATTTAAAAGAGCATTTAACTACAGAAGAACAAGAAACTCAAGGCTTCCTCAGTGTAGATTATCCGCGCGAAATGTTAGAAGAGATAGTCAGTAACCCCAATGAAGGCATCACTATCGCAAAAGAGAATGGCCAACTTGTCGGGTATTTAATGCCCATTACTGTTGAACACGCCAAACAAATTCCGATCCTCGATCCATTTGTTGCACGACTTAGAGATTTGAAATACGCGGGAAAGCCTCTCAATGATTTCCGGTACTGCATTTTAGGACAAGTATGCGTGGAGAAGGATCATCGTGGTTCTGGGAAAGGAATTCTCGGAAAGTTGTATGCGGGGATGAAAGAACGATTATCAAATCAGTATGATCTCGGGGTTTCGGAGATTGGGGCAGATAATGCTCGGTCTCTCAGTGCACATTTGAAAAAAATTGGTCTTACCGTGGTGGAGGAATATTCGGCTGAGGGCAAGGATTGGAATTTGGTCATTTATGATTTTAGATAAATCTTGTAACCCCGCCAGATATTGAGGTGGTCAAAAAATTACTTATGCGTGTTATCGCGGATCTCCATATCCACAGTCGGTTTGCGCGCGCTTGTTCAAAAGAGATGAACCTTCCCAATCTCGACCGGTGGGCAAAGATCAAGGGAGTACAGATTTTGGGGACCGGTGATGCATTCCATCCGGTATGGCGGAAAGAACTCCGTGAGGGGTTGGTGCCAGCAGAAGAAGGATTGTTTGTTGTCGGCGATCAAAGCCTAGAACCTAGAACTCCCGCCTTGGCGGGATCCCGCCTTGGCGGTGGCTGTGTCCCAGAACCTCAAACCAAGACGCGGTTCATGCTGACGACCGAAGTCGCGTGCATCTATAAACAAGGCGACAAGGTTCGACGCATCCATTACATTATTTTCGCTCCGTCATTTGAATCGATTGACGGCATGGTGCAGGCGCTCGAGAAGCGCGGATGCAATCTCAAGTCCGATGGCCGGCCGATTATCGGGGTGCATTCGCAAGAATTATTGAAGATGGTGCTTGCCCATGGCGGCGTGCTTATCCCAGCGCATGCATGGACACCGTGGTTTGCGATCTTCGGGTCTAAATCTGGATTTGATTCCATCGAAGAATGCTTTGGCGGTTTAAGCAATGAAATTTTTGCGATTGAGACCGGGCTTTCGTCCGACCCTCCGATGAATTGGCGCGTGTCGGCACTTGATCGCGTGGCACTCCTCTCTAACTCCGATGCCCATTCACTGCCAAATCTCGCTCGTGAGGCAAACATACTCGAACTCACGCGCCTCTCTTACGCAGAAATCGTCGAATCGATCAAAAATGGCGCTCCCATCAGGCGCCAGCAGATTGCCCGAGAATCTCTTGCTCAATTTTCCCACCTCAATGCCACGATTGAATTTTATCCGGAAGAGGGCATGTATCATGTAGATGGGCACCGGGCCTGCGGGATCCAATGGATGCCCGAAGAAACCAAACGACACGGCGGTCGGTGCACACGATGCGGGTTGCTGGTGACCGTCGGGGTACTGAACCGCGTTTCCCATCTTGCAGATCGTAATGACGCATTGCCCCCATTGGGTGCGCCATTATTCCATCATCTCGTAGAACTTGATAAAATCATTGCCGAAGCAATGAGTATCAGCAGTCGAACTTCGAAAAAGGTCCAAGAACACTATCGACAATTAATTGAACTGGGTGGCAGTGAGCTAGAAATTTTACTTAACCATCCGCTGTCACAACTCGCCCAGTGGACCACTGCACCGATTGTGGAAGGAATCCGTCGGGTTCGGTCTGAACAACTGCATATCCGCCCCGGCTATGACGGAGTGTATGGGCAGAGGTCTAATGGTAAATCTGTAAGGCTACTTGGAAAGGATTTCTCCGATAAGTTTGGCTTTGGTTTCGGGGTTCAGGCCTCGATGGATTCGTAAAAGTGTTTTGACATTGGAGAACGTTCCATCCAAAGAATTGGTCGTGTT